>DASYYQ010000057.1:0-14360 GCA_035933545.1 Candidatus Acidiferrales bacterium
TGCGCCGCCGCACACGCCCTATGGTGGTGTTCAGCAACGTCGAAAGCGTGGAGCGCATCATCTATGCCATTTTCAGCCGCTTCAACGAGGACTGGAAGACCCACACCCTCAAACTATTTACACAAGCAGCTTGACGTCACCCCCCAAAGCCAAAAACCGCCACCACTTGCGCTCTCTGGTATAATGTCCGGCGGTTGGGCCACCCTTTGTTTTGGAATAAACAGCGCGAAACTGCGGCAAGCCGCAGCTCCGTAACCGACGATTGGCGCTCTCTTCTGCCAGCGGAGAAGAAATGTCTCTTCGACCAAATCGTTCGCCACTGGGAAGATGCTTACGCTATTTTTTCCGTAGCGCTGGACGATGCCATGTCCCTTCGCTTGGAGGGCAAAATCGGCCGCGCCTGCCAGTGCGCTGAAATCGCCGCTGGCGCCATCGGAAATTTGACCGCGCCGCTCGAGGGCGCTTGCCGCACCCTGGACAGGATTGGCCGCCATCTGGCCTCGCCTCCCTCCATCGCTCCTCTCAATCCCGGTTTTTTCCGCGGCGAAGCAGCGCGTCAAAATGCTCATTGGAATCAGCTCATGCATACCGTTTTATTTGGCGGACGCTCGCGCTTTTTGCACAAATTGCGCGTGCTCGAAATCATCGTCGCCGATTCCGCAGAAGATTTCTGCCGCGTGTGCGACGATTTGGTCTCTTCCCACCATCGTGAAGCTTCCTGGCTCCGCCTCGATGAGCTTCACTATGACGTGAATACCTGTTTGCGCGAAATCGTCGTCGTGCTCAAATCATTTCTTCTGGCCATGCCTTCGGCCTCTTTGGCTGATTTTCAAACTGACCTGAACGCTTCCGTAATACCACCGCCTGCCCGCCAGTCTCCCCGCCCCTCTCTCGATTCCGCGATCCTCGGTAGACGCGCGGGCCATTTCCGACGAGAATAGTCTTGCAATTCGTTTGCGCCTTTTGCCTGTGAATTGGCGCGCTCGAAACCTGTCGGCCGTTTTGCTGAGACCGATGCGTTTCAGGAACATCTAAGGACAACTTCTGGAGTTGGCGGCGCATCGGAGAATCAGGTACGCCGCGTTAGGGTATCGTGGCCCGAACGAGGCGAATCGAGAACGGCGAATTGCCGGAAGCGGATGCGATCCGGCTGGCGCAGCAAGGCGACGCGGCGGCGTTTGAGCGGCTCTATCAGCTCCACTACCGCCGGGTCTACTCCCTGTGCTTGCGCATGGTCGGAAATACCGCCGAAGCAGAGGATCTGACTCAAGAAGCTTTTCTGCAGCTATTTCGAAAAATCAGCACGTTTCGTGGTGAGTCTGCGTTTTCGACATGGCTGCATAGGCTGGCAGTCAACGTCGTGCTGATGCGCTTGCGCAAGAAGACCGGCTCGGAAACTTCGCTCGAGGAAGTCACCGAACCGGATGAAGAAAGCGGCGGCCCGCGCAAAGATTTTGGCGCGCCGGACCTGGGCTTGAGCGGTTCGATTGACCGCGTCAACCTGCAACGCGCCATTGACCAGTTGCCGGCCGGTTACAAAGCGGTTTTTGTCTTGCATGATGTGCAAGGATATGAGCACAACGAGATAGCGCAAATCATGGGCTGCTCCATCGGCAATTCCAAGTCGCAACTGCACAAGGCTCGTATGAGACTCAGGGACCTTCTTCATGAAGTCGAAAGGCAGCGGGCCCGCGATGAGCGTCAGGCTTTCAAGGATGCTGCGGGCGAGGATTAAACGTCATGGCTCCGATGCGTTGTAGCGAATTTTGGCAATTCAGCAGCGAATGGATGGACGGCCAGCGAAAACCTGCCGCCGTGTCCCATCTCGCGGATTGCTCAAGCTGCCGCGCCCTCATTGCTGACCTCGAAATCATCCGCCGCGCTGCCGCCCTTCTGCCCGAGGAAGAACCTCCCACTCGAATCTGGTCCGCCATCAAATCACAGTTGGAAAAAGAAGGTGTGATCCGCGCGCCTAAAACATCCTGGCGCGAACGCTTCGGCGGCTTCGGCGCCTTTCGTCCCGCGATGGCCGGCGCTTATTTGTCCATCATCATTGCCGCCGCTGTTCTCCTTGGCGGGCACTTGAAGACCACTAACCGCGCCGCACAGCGCGCCCTGTGGCTCCAGAGCACTCAAAAAAGCATGATGCCCGTCGCCGCGGAACTCCGCAAAGCCGAAAGAAAAAGCCTTCCCATGCTGCAAGCTCGAAACAACGACGTCACCGCTACCCTCAACCGCAATCTCGCCATCGTTGACAATATGATTTCCGTGTGTGAAAAAGGCGTGCGCCAGGATCCTCAGAACGAAATGATGCGTGATTATTTGTACACCGCATATCAACAGAAGGCAGATCTTCTGGCCACCGTGGCCGATAGCGAGGGACGCTGATGGAATTCTCCCCAGTCCAGTCGAACTACGATTCGAAATTTAACTTTTCTTCCATGCGCGCCTTCTTGCTCGCCGGAAGCTGTGCGGCGTTCTTGCTGCTGGGCTTCACTGCGCCCGCCTTCGCCGCGCATCATCTCGAAAAGCAATTTACCGTACAAGCTCATCCTTTGATCACTCTCCACAATCCCAGCGGCAAAGTCATCATCTCCTCGTGGGACAAGCCCACCGTCATGGTCGCCTCCGATCACGATAGCCCCAAAATTGAAGTCGATGCCGAGCAAGTTGACAATCGCGTCGACGTCGTCACCCACCTCCTCGCCGACAACGTTTCTCCCAATGACCTCCGCGTCAATTACGTCATTACCGTTCCCGAAGATGCCGAGCTTCAAGTTCATAGCGACTCCGGCACCGTCAGCATTTCCAATATTTTGGGCGACATGAGTGTCGAGACCGTCGCTGCAGGCATCGATGCCGAGAATATCGGCGGTTATCTCGTCGTTCAAACCGTCGGCGGCGCCTTCCAATGCATGCGCTGCACCGGCCGTATCGAAGTCCATTCCATCAGTGGCGACATTCGCCTCGTGGACGATCACAGCTCCAGCATCTTCGCTCAAACCTCCACCGGCAGCATCCTTCTCGACAGCGATTTCTTGGCCAATGGTGTTTATCGCCTGAAGAATTACAGCGGGGCCATCAACGTCAATTTTTCACCAACCGATTCTTTCGACGTAGACGCCGCTTCTCTCTACGGCAAAGTGGATAATCAAGCCAAGCTTGTTCCTCATCGTCATTTCGATCAGCGCCTCCCACGCTTTGCTCGTGGACTGTTTGGCAGCTTCAATCAAGGCCGCGCCAAACTGGAACTGTCCTCGTTCAATGGTATAATCACGATCCACAAGCGTGACTGACACTCTTCATCCCATTAGCAGAAACACTCTACCCGCGCCGGTTTCGCCTGCGCTGCGCGCGAATCGCCGCTTGATTGCCCTCACCGGCTTCATGGGTTGCGGAAAATCTACCGTCGCGCGCCTTCTCGCTCGTCAAATCGGCTGGATTCACGCGGATCTGGATAAACGCATTGTCGAACGCGCCGGCCTGCCCATTCCCATAATTTTCGCCCAGCTCGGCGAACCCGCTTTTCGCGAGGCCGAGCATGAAGAATTGAAGCGCATCCTCGGCGAAGCTGCCGCCGCCGGAAAACCGACGATCGTATCGTTGGGCGGCGGCACTATGGCGCAAGCCGCTAATATGGAACTGCTAAAGCAGGCCGCCTGCGCCACCGTGTGGCTTAAATGCCCCGTCGAGGAACTGCTCCAGCGCTGCTCTCACATCACTGACCGCCCACTTTTCAAGGACGAAGAGAGCTTCCGCAACCTCTATGAGGAACGCCGGCCCTTCTATGAGCTCGCGGAATATCGCGTGGAAAGTTCTGTCGAGCCGCTTCGCGTGGTGCAATCTATAATCGCTTTGGGCATTATGGAGGGCGTCCCGCGGTGATCCGACACGCCAAAATTTTCACCCCATTTTTTGGCCTGCTCACTGTTCTATTCGCCTTCACCGCTGCCGCGAAAACCCCGCGTCACTCCGATTTTCGTCCGCAGCCCTCTCCATCTCGAATCACGTCCTCCATCGACCCAGCGCAATCCCTTCGCGAGCAGAAGGGCAAATTCCGCGACTTGGTCGCAGGCAAAGAAGTCGGCTCCGAAGAATTCGAAATTTCTTCGTCCTCCGCCGGCTGGCTCGCGCGCGGCAACGCCACCGTCAAATCCGCGAACGGCCCGGAGACTCGCATCACTTCGCAACTGCAGCTCGCCGCCGGCGGCGCCCCCATCCATTACGAATGGTCCACCGTCACCGGCGCAAAAAAAGCCGCTGCTTCCGTGGATTTCAGCGGCGGCACCGCCACCATTCATCTGCAAGTCAACGGCTCGCAGCCTTACACTCAGCAATTTTTTTTCAAGAGCCCTAACATCGTCATTCTCGATGACAATCTCTACTATCAGTACGCCATTCTCGCCGAACTTTACGATTGGTCCAAAAAAGGCTTACAAACTTTTCCCGTCCTCATTCCCCAGGAAATGACTCCTGGCACCATCACCGCCGAAGCCCTCGACCCCGAAAATGTGAATGGCAAAAATCTCGACCGCCTCCGCGTCCGCAGCCAGGATCTCGAAATTATTTTGTATCTCGACGGCAATCGCCTCGAAAAAATCTCAGTCCCCACCGCCAACGCCGAAATCATCCGGCAATAGACACCGCCTCAGAAAGCGAGAATCTTTGTCGGTCGTGGCTTCACCCACGACATAAGATGCAAGCTCATTGCGGCTTTAGCCGCTGAAGGACAGATTGGCAATCTACATACACTCGAGATCTCTCCTCATGAATCCCACCGCATGAGCCCTCGCCCACCGGCAAAAAAAGAGGCCCGAGTTTTACCCCGGGCCTTGCTAAAAACATCTGCTCGAAAACAATCTTACAGCGCCGCGCTCTGAACCCTCGCCGGTTCTGTCGCCGGTTGCTCCAGCGCCACCGTCAGCGTAGTTTGCGAACCATTGCGCACTACCGTCAGTGGCACCGTTTTTTGCTCGTGTTTCTCCCGTAATTGTTCGCGCAGCTCATCCACCGTTTTCACCGCCACGCCGTCCACCCGCGTAATCACGTCGCCCGCCTTCAGCCCCGCCTTCGCCGCCGGCGTTCCTGGACTCACCTCCCGCACCAAGACGCCCGCATCTCCCGGCACATGAAAATATTCTCCCAATTGCCCGCTAACGTCCTCCGCCTCGATCCCCAGCCCTGGCGTCATCCCTGCAAAAATCTCCGGCATATTGAATTTGAAATTGAAGTTTTTCAGCGGCATCAATTGCCGCAGTTCGGTATCCATGTTGCGCGCCGCGCTGCCCACCTCTATTGTCAGTCTTTTCTCTGTGCCGCCGCGCATCACCCTAACATTGACGCTTCGCCCCGGCGGCGTCTCCCGCACCAGCCGCCGGAACTGCATGGTGCCCTCCACCGTGTGCCCGTCATATTCCTCAATCACGTCATTCGTTTCCAATCCTGCTTTTGCCGCGGGGCTGCCCTGCAGCACTTCTGTCACCACCACGCCGCGCTCCAGCGACACCTTTAGCTCTTTCGCCTTCTCCGGTGTAACCTCGGTCATTTCCAGTCCCAGCCAGCCGGTATCTTCGCTATCCAAAACCCCCGGAGCCTGCGCGAAAAGTTGTTGCGCCTGTTGGGAAGCGGTCCGCGCCTGTGCCTCCAGGCCCGCCCGCTCCGTTTGCATTTGCGTCGCGAGCTTTGCCAGTTCCGCTCGCCTCATTCCTTGCTCCATCATTTCCCTTGCCACCTCCGCTTTAGCTTGCCAGGCCCGCGCTTGGACGTTCGCCAGCTCTGTCTTCAACTGGCTCTGCATCTGCGCCAGTTCTTTTTCGAGCGCCGCTGAATCAAACGCGCTGTTCGAACAACTCTCCTTCGCTGGCGCCGCGCTCTGCTTGCTTGTCGCTGGCCTCTCCTGCGGCTGCGCCGCTCCCGCGGCCAGCCCCAACATCGCTGCCGCACCGCCCATATACTTCATGTACGTCGAAACGCGCATTTTTGTTCTCCCCACTCCCCAAATTCTTGGACGTTCTGTGCTCAGTTTCGTTAGCGTCAAACCACCGGACGCCCGTTCACCAACCGGATCGCCCCGTTCACTGTGCTCATATACACTTCTCCGCCGCCTCTTCCCAACCGCCCACGGAAACGGCTCGAAGTGTACGCGCCCAGCGTCGCCAGCGGAAAATCTGAGCGAAAGTCCCCATTGCGGTTCACCACTCGCACATCCACATTCGTTCCCTGCGGAATGGATAGCACCACTGAGCCGTTGATCGTCGTGAGACTAACCGGCTCGCCCGCCGGCATTGACTTCAATTGCATCCGCACGTCGCCATTCGTCGTTCGCCCGCTGAACCGCCCCTCGCTGTCCACTACCTCCACGTTGCCATTCACCGAATTCAAAATCCCCGCGCCGGTAAGACCTCGCACATGAACGTCTCCATTTATTGTCGTCACCGCCGCCCACCGCAATCGGTACGGCACGCGGATTTGATATTCCACCGTAACTTGCACGCCGCTTCCGCTCGGATACCGCGTATTCACTCCCAGCTGATCTCCGTCGCTTTGCACCTCAATCTGCACGCGGTTCAAGTCCTCGCTCTGGTGCAGCGCAGTTTTCACCGCGCGCACTTCCACTTGCTGCCGGTCCCATCCCTCGATCTGCACCCCGCCGTTCACGTTCATCAGCGCGAACGCCCCGCCCGCATGCAGCGGATAAATTCGGTCGAATACTTGCGTGCTGGCCGCGTGCGCCGGCGCCGCCGCAAGCGCAAAAGCAGCAGCCGCTGCCGCCAAAATTGCCAACGAATTGCACCACGGCCGCATCGCTGTTCGCCCCATGCTTCCCTCCCTGCTCCTCACGATTTATTGATGTCCTACGGTTGATCCGGTGGCTGCGGAGGCGGTGCCGGCGGCTTTTGCAGCTTCATCAAATTCATTTCCAATTGCTGCCTCATTTTCTCCATTTGCTGCCGCAGCATTTCCATTTCCTGCTTCTCATGCTCCGCATCATTCAGCATCAATCGAATATTCCCAGACACGGTGCGCAGCACCAGCGTCTCGCCGCCGCCATTCAACGCGCCCTCCGCCCGC
This sequence comes from Candidatus Acidiferrales bacterium, assembly GCA_035933545.1. Classification (GTDB taxonomy): domain Bacteria; phylum Acidobacteriota; class Terriglobia; order Acidiferrales; family UBA7541; genus DAHUXN01. The sequence continues at coordinate 7,072 of DASYYQ010000057.1, forward strand.
ACTGCCTGGCTGCCTTCATCCGCCTCGCCGTAAGTCACCTTCAGCGGAAACGCCGGGTCCACAATCACGCGATGCCCTCCGCCCAGCTCCACCTGAGCATCCACCGTCACCGCGAGCTTCCTCGGCAGGTAAACCACAATGTCGCCCTCGCCAGCAGCCAGCCGGCATGGACTCGTCAGCCGCGCATCCGGACCAAACCACGCAGTAATTCCTCCCGCGCCCGTCGAAGCCCGCACCGCGCTCTGCACTTGCGTCAAGTACACGCTGCCCGAGCCGGTATCCAATTCCGTCGGACCCAGCGACTTCGCCACGCGAATCCCCCCGCCGCCCGTGCGCGCGCGAATCAGCCCCGACGCTTCGCCCACCTCAATTTCGCCGCCGCCCGTGCTCACCACCAGCCCCGCGCCAGCATGCTCCAGCGAAATATTCCCGCCGCCCGTATCCAGCCGTCCTGATCCCGCAATCGACGCCACGTGAATGTGCCCGCCGCCCGTGCGCAGAATTGCCGACCCAGCCACCGAGCCAACCGTGATGTCTCCCCCGCCCGTTTGCGCCGTCAGGTCGCCGCCCACATTTTTCGCGAGAATGTGCCCGCCATCCGTGATCAGCCGCGCTGGCCCGCCAATCTGTCCGGTCGAAATATTCCCGCCATCCGTCGTCGCGGAGACTCGCCCCTGAATGTCCGCAATCTGAATGTTCCCGCCATTGGTGGAAAGATTCAGGTTGTAATTATGCGGAACGGTCACTTCCAGCGTGATCCACAGGTGATGTCCCCATCCCAGCCTCGGCGAACGGCTGATCAGCATCACTCCATCCGCCTCGCTCCGCGCCATCAGCGCATACGCATTCAAAATATCCTGCGCGTTGCGGTCATTCGCCTCCGTCTCCAGATGCACGTGATAGCTGACCTTCGACGAATCCCCTGTCAAAATGTGTATGTCGCCCTGATCCGCTGCCACGCGCAGTTGCAGCCCCGCACTCGTGGAAAACTGCCCGCTCTTGTCCGACACAGCGCGGTTCGCATGCCCTTCCCCCGCCCACGCCGGCAGCGCCATCACCATCAAACACGCCGCCATCGAAATTTGTCGAATCCCCATTCTCGTTTTCAACCGCATCTCCCTAGCCACCCTTGTCATTCCGAGCGGATGCGACCAGCATCCAGCGAGGAATCTGCTGTTGCTTTTACTGGTTCGGCTGCACTTCCTGAACCGCCGCCGCGCTCTGCAGCCGGATGTACATATTCGGATCTGTGCGCATGGTCTGCTGCAACACATTCATCGCCCGCGGATCCGCGCCCAGTTCCCCGCGCTCAGAGATCTCTCGCAGCGAATTGATCGCCTCGATGCGCACTCCTATGTTTGCGTCTTTCGTCAGCGCCTGCAGCATGGTTTGCACGCTCGCATCATCCGGTTTCGCCGCGCTCAACGCATCCAGCGCCTTCATGCGCACCGCCGCATTGCGGTCCGTCAGCACCGCCTGCGAAAGCGCCTTCTGCACTTCCGGATCGTTCGCCCGCTCCCTCAGTAATTCCACCGCGCTCATGCGCACATCCGGGCAGAATCGCTCGTTGTTGTGCAGCACATAGAGCAGCACGCGCTTCACGTCGCTGTCGTTCACCGTCCCTTGCACCACGATCGGCCGCTCCGTCTTCATTTGCACTTGCACCTGCGGCGGTTGATTCCCCGCGCTCGGCGTCCAGTTGATTCCCGACACATTAGCCGATTGCAATTCCTGAGGATTGAACATCGACGCCATTGACCCACTCACCGGAGAATGCAATGGCGCATTCTGCCCCCGCGAATGCCACGGCGCCAGCATCCCCACCGAAAATCCCACCAGCAGCAGCGTCGCCACGCTCGCCGCCGGATGCAGCGCCAGCCAGTGCGCCGGGAACAGCGACTCTGCCCATCGCGTCCAAATGTTGCGATGGTCCATTTCATCCAGCGAATCCTCCAGCCGGTTCCGGCAGCTTGCCAGCATTCGCGGAGTCGGCTCCAGCCGTTCGTGCGCCCCCGCCATCTCCAACAGCTTTCGCTCCGCATCGAGCGCCGCCACGCACCGCGCGCACTCGTCCAAATGCTCTTCCAGCGCGTCGCGTTCCGCGCCTTCCAGCTCTTCCGCTGCATAAAAAACGATTTGTGATTCGTACTCCGGACACGCGCCGGAGCTATCTTTGAATTCCTGCATCGCCCACTCCTTTTACCTCTACCTCATCCCGCCTAAACTCGCCCGCATCTTCCGCGTCGCCCGGAACAGCGAATTCTTCACCGTCTCTTCCGAAGTCCCCAGCATGTCCCCAATCGCTCTTAGCCTCAGCCCCTCGTAATGCTTCAACTCGAACACCATTCGCTCCCTCGGCGAAAGCCCGTCCAGCGCCGCGTCAATGTGCCTTCCCAATTCCTGCCCCAGCAAATTCAGCTCCGGGTTCGCCGCCGCGCGCTGCTCCATCTGCTGATCAAAAAAGTCCGGAGCCGTTTCGCCATCCGCATTCTGCGGCGCCTGCTCTTCCTTCCGCGTGTTTTTCCGCCGCAGATGGTCCAGGCACACGTTCGTCGCAATCCGGTAAATCCAAGTATAAAAACTGCATTCGAATCGAAACCGCGAAAGGTTGCGATACGCGCGCAGAAAAACTTCCTGGTACAAATCGCGCGCATCCTCGCTGCCGCGCACCAAATTCATCGCCAGCCGCAGCACGTCGCGATCGTACCGGCGAACCAATTCCTCAAAAGCCGGCCGGTTGCCCGCTTGCGCCTGCCGCACCAGGACCTGTTCCTCCGCTCTTTGCACCGCTCGCTGCCTGCTCGCTTGGGCCGTTCCCGCCGCTGCGTCCAGCGCCGCGCTCATCCCCATTATGCCCATGCCCGAACGCCCTGTCCCGCCCGCTCTGCTCGCGTGCCTCTGCAGGGACCGATGTGGGCTATCGGCCCGCTCGCCGCCGCGTTCGCCGCTTGTCCGGAGCGTAACCGAAAGACCTGCACTGAGCCTGCCCGCCGTGGCGCGCTTAGCCGAAAGGCTCGCCTTCTAGCCTCTAGCTTCCAACCTCTAGCCTCTAGAATGTTCATAGCCGGATGCAACTCGCTCCCTCGGCGGTTGTCCAACCCGACTCGCCGCAATCCGCTGCTCCAACGAGCCTCACCGCTCACCAACCCCGCAATATCATACAGTCTTAGACGCACCCCACCCCTTTTCGTAAGCAGCTCTGTCGAATGGATTGAACGCTACGGACAAGCAGTCGCTACTCTGCCCTCAGGATATCGGCGGGATCAACACGTAAGGCTCGGCGCGCAGGAACGTAGCTGGCAACAAGGCATATCGCTAGAAGTAAAGTGCCCGACAACACAAACGTCAGCAGGTCGTCCGGCGCAACGCCGTACAGCCAACTGCGGATCACGTGCGTGAGGGCAAACGCAGCCAGCGCACCGACGCCAACTCCCGCCAGAGCGACCAGTACGGAACTCGACAGCACGGTTTTCAAAATGTCTTTTTCTTGCGCTCCCAGGGCTACGCGAATGCAGATCTCGCGCGTTCGACGCTTCATGTCAAAAGACACGGCCCCAAAAATTCCGACGATCGTAAGCGTCAAGGCCAGACCCGCGAAGGCGGCGAGCAGAAATGTAAGGAACTTCGGGCGCGCAATGGAAGACTCGGAGAGGACACTTGTGACGGGTTTTACGTCGAAAATGGCGACGCGCGTGTCCGCTTGCCGAAATTTCTCTCGAAGCGCCGGGACAAGCGAGGCTAGAGGCGCTTCGCTGCGCACATATAGCGTCCCAAAACCGATGTTCTGCCAAAGGCAGGTATAGACCGCAGGCATGAGAGGCGACCTGGGCCCCGCCAGCTTAGCGTCCCCAACCTCGCCGACGATCCGGGCGTTCACAATTTTATTCATCCAGCTATAGGCGAGGTGCTGGCCGATGGGATTTCGCCCTTGGAAATAAAGATTCGCTAGCGTCTCATTTATGATGGCCACAGGTTCGGTCGTTGAGACATCGGCGTCGGTGAAGGCTCGGCCGCGCACGAGCGAAATGCGGAGCGTCCTAAAAAAATCAGGACTGATAATCTGCCAGCTTGCTGTGGGCATATCGCGGGAACGCAGCGGCGCTTGGCCGATGCTAAAAGGACGCTCTGTACCGGTGGTGCCGACCGCTATCTCGGACATGGATGCGGACCGGACGGTTGGAATCTCCTCAACCTTTTCGAGCAACGATTGCGCAGCCAATGTGAAGCGAGCGACATCCCAGGCACGAACGGCGACAAATCCGGGAATTACTTGCGTGACGTTCTGCGGATCGAAACCGAGGTTTTCCGTGATCAGAGACCACAGGCTGCGGCCCATCAGGCTTGCTCCCGCCAAAAGAACCATGGCTGCGGCAATCTGTGCGACTAATAACGTTTTCAGTGGCGCGAACCGAGAAGAAGCGGTGGGTAGCGAGTTATCCGGGCCGGTTATTTTTGAATTTCGGGCCGAGCGAAAGAATCGCGCCGCCGGAATCGCAGCCGAGGTAACCGCGCAAAATAGGGCAACGAGCAGAACAAAGGCAAGCACCCATCCATCCACCCGCACCTGATCGATTCGGGGAATGTATCCGGAAGGGGCGAGCGCGCGGACTATATCCAAGGCCCAGATGGACAGAGGCACACCGAACAACGCGCTCGCCGCGGAGATGAGGAGACTCTCCTCGAAAAAGAGTCGAACAATTTGGCGGCGACCTGCGCCAAGCGCCATACGAATCGCCATTTCGCGCTGTCGGGCGAACCCGCGAGCGAGCATTAACCCCGAAACGTTTATACAGGCAACCAGCAGGAGGAGCGCGGCACCACCGAGTAATGGCCACAGGACACGTCCGATAAGCCCTGTTCGAAGGTACTTCAGCGAATATAATTGCAAGCCCCTCAAGACCTCGTCCTCGGAGTGTTCGGAAGCCAAGCGCGCGATGATGCTATCCAGATTCCGCTGAGCCTTCTCAAGGGATACGCCGGATTTCAATCGCGCGATGAAAATCGCTGAATAGAAGTCTGACTCAGGCCCTTTTGAAGTGGAACTCGGAAGACCCCGCTTTTCGAGTTGGGCGGGATCGAGTGCCAGGGGGAGCCAGATCTCTGTCTCATTGTCAAACCAAGTGACCTTGAAGCGGAACCGAGCTGGAAGCACGCCGATAACCGTGTAGGGCTTCGACTTCAACAAAATTGCTCTTCCCACGATGTGCGGGTCAGATTGAAAGTCTCGAGTCCATAGCGTATGGCTCAACAAGACCACCGGGTCGGCTCCGGGATGATACTCAGAAGGATCGAAACTACGCCCGAGAATCGGGGCTGCGCCAAGCATGGAAAAGAATTCGGGCCGCACAGCCGCACTCAGGAGGACATGAGCTTCACCACTTTTTGAGAGCAGGTACCTACCAGGTTCGAATAGCGCCATCTGTCCGAAGACATGATTTTGTGCCTGGATGTCGCGAAAGTCGCCCGCCAGCACGTCTTTGGAAGCCACGACGAGACGACTAGAGTCCTTATAGGGAAGGGGCCGTAGAAGCACACCATTCACAATACTGAACAGGGATGTGGTCGCAGTTATGCCCAATGTAAGCGTGAGCACGGCGGCGATAGTGAATCCGGGGCTGCGGAGAAGTGTACGTACGCTGTGCCCTCGCATAGACCCTTTCACAGGCTAACGGTTACTATTCGGGATGAGGCGCCAAACCAGCTCTGGGAAAAGCCGGTCTGGCGCGAGCCGTTCCTAACTACTGATTCGGGGCACAACTGCCGCTGCCATCAAAAGGAGCATTGCAGTGACAAAAGACTCGATTTGATGGGCAGTCGTAGTTATTGTAAGCACCACACAGGTCAAGGCATGCCGTTAGCGGCCTAACTCTGCTCGACGCGAGAACCACGGTCGAGGTCGCCGCCGTGGCAGCCATCGCGCCACGCATCATAGCACCTCACGAATCCAACTAATCAGCCGAGCAGCACTAACCGAATGCTGCGAAGCTATGCCTCCCCCTCATTTGTCAATCGGTAAGATAATTTAGTACTACCTTCACCAGGTGATTACGACACCAGTCGCGACGACACCTCCGACCTGGACGGGCGAAAGGGGCGAAGCTCCTCTCGCGCCCGTAACCGCAATTCCTGCAAAAAATCCGCCGTCGTGCTAGCCTCTTCCCCGCAGGCGGTGCCCGACCCCCTCCTATATTGAAACTATTGCTTCTGTTTTAAAATTCTCCGGCTGACGCCTGCAGCCGACCCTCTTCGAACGGAAAACCAGGCCGTTGCACAGGATATTACCACTATTTGTCTACAAATAAAGTAAACTGTGTATTGCACACTCTCGTTGGTTTCGAGTAAACACCTGGGCACGTAATAGGGCCATTAACCACCACCTAGGAGGAGCCCATGAAGACCATCCTTCACGGTCCCGTGGTACCCCGCATCTGTTCAGCAACCATTCTGGTTCTTGGCATGTGCCTCGCCGGAATGGCTGCGCATGCTACTTTCGCCCCCCCCAGCAAGCGAACCTCCAGCAGAACAAGTTTCTGCCCTTAGCTCCCCTTCCAGACAAGGACCAGGAACAGTTTCTTCCCTACTGGACGACCGAATCCGGGTGGTCAACGGAAATCCAGCTTCGCAACGGTCAACTTGCGCAACCTCTGATCGTCACGCCTGTGCTGCTTCTGCCTAATGGCGCGGAGACGGACCTTCCCACAGTAACAGTTCAGCCTCGCGAGGCCGTCGGTGCGGATTTGTCAACGGCTCTGCGCTTGGTTGCACCGAAGTTGATCGGGACCTATGGGTCGGTCGTGCTGCGCTATAGGGCGCCCTCGGAGGCCGCCCTGTTTTCCATGGCCATGATTCGGGCGATTGGGAAGCCGATCGAGTTTCACATAGACCCTTCCGCTGAGATGTCTAGCTGGCAGCAAGGAAGCAGGGAGGGAATTTGGTGGCTTCCCTCCAGCACGGCAAGCGACTGGCTCATCTTCACAAATGAGGGGCAGACTCAGCTTCAGACTGTCCTTTCGCTCTACGATGCCAGCGGCAAGGGATTCTCGCAGCAAATCAGTCTTCCGCCCGGAGCAATGGCGCGCTACCCCGTTCGACAGCTCGTTGCAGCCGGAGGCCTCTCCGGTTCATACGGAGGCATCACAGTATCGGCGACGCAGAACGCCGGCTCACTCGACACGCTGAATTTTGTTTATGACCAGAGTGCCGGCTTTTCGGCTTTGCTGAAAATGTATGATCACGATCCGAGCGTCACGCTCGCTCAGCGGGACTTCGCCAAAACGGGAATCTGGACT
>DASYYQ010000008.1:0-3989 GCA_035933545.1 Candidatus Acidiferrales bacterium
GAGGAAACAAAAGCAAAGGCAGAGGCAGGTCCCTCACCGACATCCGCGCCTTCTTTTGCATCGGCTGCTTGCCGCAGCTGGGGTGCGGCTGGGTTCGGGATGACAGATTAAAAATGCGGGCGAAAGACCCCACCCTTCGCAAACGGCGCGAAGGATGGGGCACCCGGCGCGGGTAAAACGCGCAAGAGGAAGTAGGACGAAAACCGTTCTTGATGTCGTGGCTGAAGCCGCGACCCGCAGGACGGGATGTGGGAACAGGGCGAGACGTTTTGCCAGGGATGGTCATTTCTCCAGGATGCTCAAGGGATCGGATCGTTGATCAAATTGCAGAGATGATCAAGTGGTATCGGAGAAGCAGTGGCTAGTGGCTAAAGACGGCGAAAAGCAGGTCCGTCGGCGCCGTCTCCTTTTGAAAACGGAGCCGGCCTCGGGATGACAAGTTAACGCCAACGGAGCACAGGCGGAAGCCTGTGCCCCTCGGCGCATGTTAGCCAGATGGCGACGTCAAATGCGGGTAACGGGCGGAATTCGTGGCGGTGTGGTATAATGGGTTATGAGCTTAGCTTACAGACTTATCTTTGAGTGCCCTAAGGGCCACCATAACATCAACTTACAGAAGAAGTGCACTAATGCCGCGCTCTCCGAAGCGGAAGCTATGAAGCTGTTCGGAAACGAGAAACTGGCCTGCACCAGCGCCAATTGCGGCTGGCGCGGCAAAGCGTCCAAGACGAAACTTCTGCGGATTCTGCGCTTTAACTGGATCCTCGCTCCCACGGCGTAACGAGCCGGTGCAGCAGCGGCAGCTTTTGTAAGGGCAAACTCGGGGAATCGGCAATTCATGCTGGAAGAACTACCCGGAGCGAGGGGGGAACTCGCCCCGGGCTTCCCTGTGGGTTGGCTGCTTGGGGAACTGGATAATTTTTTTGCAAATGGCGCTGATTTAATGCGCGCTCAGGGCAAGCGGCGTCGCCTTAAAATGCGCGCGCCGGGCCGGTCAGGCGGTAACGCAAACGCCCGAGCACCACGTTCAGCGGATTGCTCCGGTGCAGAAAAGCGAGCACAGGAGCGCGGCGCACTCCAAGCCTCTCGAGGGCGCGGCGAATGCGAAAATCGCGTCCCGCGGAAACCATGCCCTTTTCGAGGACCTCGATCGCGTCGGAGGTGCGGCCGGCCTGGTTGTAGACCTCTGCCAGGTTGAGATAGAGCTGGGCGTGATTGCATTTCAGGTTGAGGGCCTCGCGGCAGAGGGTTTCCGCGTCGCCGAAACGGCGGTCGGCCATGGCTGCCAGCAGGCCAGTGTAAGAGAGGTAAAAGGGATTTTTCGGCGCCGCGCCGAGAGCGCGTCGCGCATGCCCGAGAGCGTCTTCTGGATGTCCATCGCGCATGCGTTTCAGGCATTCCTTGAATTCCAGCATACCGGCATCCACCGGCGCAGGTCCTGCCATTGAATTTGCCATTGCCGCATAAGGAGCCATCGCCACTTCCTTTCGCTCGCGCGATTTGGCGCGAGTTTTTCGCGAAATTCACGAGCCACTCAAGTGCGCACAGCGTAGCCCCTGGGGGCATTGTGTGGCTACCGTCCAAGGGTACAGTTTTGGTTCTATGCGGCGCGTGTGTCGCCGCTTTACCCTTGCGGACAGGCAAAAAAGTGTCACCGCGATGGGAGGCGGAGTTTTCTGCTGATTTGCGGGGGGTTAGCGGGCGTTTCGGGCGTTCGTGAGAGGCAAAACGCGACTACAACATTTACGCGACAAAAAAGCGGGACGAGCGAGACACGAGAAAAAAGCGCCGTCGTGGTTGCGCGACGCTGGCCGAAGGCTATTTTAGGTACTGGTTGAACCAGGCGACAGCGCGCTCGAGGACGTCACGGCTGTGCGCAGGGTTCGAGAATCCGTGTCCCTCGTGCGGATAGATCACGAATTCTGTGGGCACGCCGAACGTGACCAGCGCGTGCCAGAATTCGTAGGACTGCGGCGGAGGGCACTCGCCGTCGCTATCGCCGACCACAATGAGGGAAGGTGTTTTCGCGTTCTTGATGAAATTGATGGGCGCGCTTTTGGCGTAGACGCCGGGGTCGTTGTAAACGTTGTCGCCGAAATAAAACGTCATCCATTTGTCGATGCGATTTTCGCCGTAGTAGCTGAGCCAGTCGGAGAGGCCAGCGCCGATCACCGCGGCATGGAAGCGATGCGTTTGCGTGACCGCCCACATGGACATATATCCGCCATAGCTCCAACCAGTGATGCCGAGGCGCGCCGGGTCAATGGGCAACGAGGCGAGCGCGGCGTCTACGCCGGCCATGATGTCTTTGAAGTCGCCGCCGCCGAAGTCCTTGACGTTGGCGCGAGTGAACGCTTCGCCTGCGCCGTAGCTGCCGCGTGGATTGGGGAATAGCACGAAATAGCCCGCAGCGGGCAAGGCCGCATAGTAGGACCAGCGGCTGGGCCAACTTTGCATGTTGGCGGCTGCTGGACCGCCGTGCACGGTGACCACCAGGCCATATTTTTTCGCGGGACTGTAGTCCACGGGATAGAGCAACCAGCCCTGGACTTCGCCGATGTCCGTGTGCCAGTGCAGGCTTTCAGCCTTGCCCCATTCAGGATGCAGATCGCGATTGATGTGCGTGATTTGCGTCCACTTTCCGACGGGGCCAGCCCAGACTTCCGGCGGCTGGCTGAAAGACTGGCGAACGGTGGCGGCGATTTTTCCATCGCGCGAAAGAGAGATTCCTACGCCGAAGCCGGCGGCGCCAAGGCGCTCTGCGCCGGTGTACAGCGTGGAGATCGCGCCGGAATCGAGATTGACGGAAGCGATGCCGCTCTTGCCGTCGACGATTTCGCAGAAGACGATGTTCTGCGAATCGCCGGACCACTCGATGGAACTTGGCGTTGCTTTTATTTTGGGCGTAATGTCGTGCGCGTTGCTGCTTTGGCTCGGTGAATTTGCCGGCACGGTGTAAATGTCGCCGCCGATGGAGCCTTCGTCGCTCATCAGGCCGGCGATGAAGGCGATATTTTTTCCGTCAGGGGACCATTTGGGCGCGCCGATTTGCATATGGCTGCTGTAGATCGAACGCGGCGTGCCGTTTTTTACCGCGTCGAAAATGTAGATTTGCGCGATGTACCAGTTGTCGTCGCCGTTGCCGTACGCGGCGGTGGCCACGATTTTTTTGCTGTCAGGCGCCCAATCGTATTCGTAGACGTACATGCCGGCCGGAGAGATTTTGCGCAAGGGGCCGCCTGCGGTGTTCACCAGAGCCAGGCTCTGTTCGTAGGTCGCAGTTCTGACGATGCCTTCATCGGGCGTTTCCGCGGCGAGCGGACCTGCGGCGCGCGGCGCGTTTTCAATGTAGAGGAAGGAAATGGTTTTTCCGTCGGGGGACCAGAGCGGCGATGAAACGTCTCCTTTCACATGCGTGATTTGGCGCGGAGCGCCGCCTGCTGCTGAGAGCGAGGTGACGTAAAGCTGTAGCTGGCCGGGGTGGCCGGCGTCGGAAAAAAATGCGAGATGCGTGCTGTCCGGCGACCAGGCGACGTCGCGCTCCGCAGCAAACGTGCCGGCTGGCGCGGCGGCGATGCGCTGCGGCGCGGCTCCCGATTTCCAATCCGCGACATAGATGGCGGAATTCGGCGAAGGCGCGCCATTTTTACCGGTGAGCGATTCGACCCAGGCGACGCGCTGGCCGTCCGGCGAAATCACGGCTTGCGAAATTTCGTGCACCCCGAACATGGCGTGAATGGCGCGCTCGACTGCGGGGGAAGGTTTTGGCGGCGGAGGAAGGTAGACGCCGCCGGCATGAGCGGCGCAGCTCACGAGTGAGGTCAGGAAAAGAATTATTGCGAGTCGAACGAAGGATTTCATTTTCACGATGCCTTTCTTTTGCGGAGCAGAACTGCGCGGGGCTCTTGTCCGCAAACCCAAGCTGGGCCGTAAAACGCGTCCGTCGATGCAGAAAGCGCGCAGTGTTGCAAAAGATATTAAGATGCGAG
>DASYYQ010000042.1:0-20820 GCA_035933545.1 Candidatus Acidiferrales bacterium
TACCACATCAATGCGACGGACGGCGAGATCGGGCATTTGGAAGATTTTTTATTCGACGATGAGACGTGGGAAATTCGCTACGCGATTGTGGATACCAAGAATTGGTGGCCGGGAAAGAAAATTTTGCTGAGGCCGCAATGGATTGAGCGCGTGAGCTGGGCGAAGCGGGAAATTTACGCGAAATTGTCCCGCGAAAACATCCAGAAAGCGCCCGCGTGGAATCCTGACAAGCCGTTCAGCCGCGAATATGAACTCAAGCTTCACAAACACTACGAGTATGCGCCCGACTGGACGACTGTAAAGTAAGGCGAGGCTCGGATCACTCCGCCGCCAGGGCGGCAAAAAACAAAAGGTGAACGGCTAGTATTTGCGGAGGACGCCGATGACGCGGCCCTGTATTTTGACATCGTTCGCCGGAACGACGATGGGGGCCATTTTGGAATTGGCGGGCTGGAGACGGACTTTGCCCGGGCCTTCGCGGTAGAAACGCTTGAGAGTAGCTTCTTCATTGGCAACGAGCGCGACGACAATATCACCGGCATTGGCGACTTGCGTCTGCTCAACGACGACAAAATCGCCATCGAGAATGTGGTCTTCGTGCATGGAATCGCCCTTCACCTGCAAAACGAATGTGTTCTGACCGCGTGCGAAATCGGCGAGAGAGATGGTTTCGCGATCTTCGATGGCTTCGAGAGGACGCCCTGCGGCGATGCGTCCGACGAGCGGAAGGCCGACGGCATGGCGCTCAATGACTTGTTCCCGGACAGGCTTAGGAAGCTGAATGATTTCGAGCGAGCGGCTTTGATTGTAGCCGCGGCGCAGAAAACCTTTGCGTTCGAGCGTCGAGAGATGCTTGTGAACCGTGGCGAGCGAATGGAGCCGGAGAGCCCGGGCGATTTCCTCGAAGCTGGGCGAATAGCCGCGCTTGTCGGTAAAGGCGATTAAGTAATCGAGAACTTGCTTTTGGCGCTTGGTGAGAGTGGTCATGGCGTCTCCTCGGCTTGCGCGGATGGCACAGTATGGGCGAAGTAAAAGCGAAAGTCAAGAAATAAAAAGCAGTGGTAAGTGACGAGGAAGAGCAACGTAGAGAATGGCAAGCGCTGACGCTAACCTAGCAACGAAGAACGAAACGATTATTCAGAGGCCCGAATCGGAAAGGCGGCGGCTCTAGCCGTTGGTATCAGGCCAATGATGCAGATGAACCCGGTACGTAAGAGGCGGGCGGAGTGAACTCAAGGGCACAAGCTCTTGGCAGGGCCGTGCATGAACTCCGCTGACGAGCGTAGATAAGAAGACAGTCGATGGCTTTGCATCCCATGGAAAACACATCAAAAGGCGGCATTCAGGTTGGCATTGGCAGAAGTTCGAGTGCCGAGAGAACGGTGATTGGCCCGGCGCTCGACGTAATGCAGTTGCTCTATTTCCTTCTATTGATTCCGGCAGTCATGGTCTGCCTCCTGGTGCTGGGAACCTATCCGCCGCTCGATCCTCTGCTGGCGATGGGGTCTATGATTTGCGCGTTCGTTTTATCTGCAGTGGCGCGATTATGGAATATTAGAGCTTCAAGCAACAATGCCGTTGCGTGGCGGGCGGTGTCTACGTGTGCGGGACTTGCTATCCCGATTATCGCAGCACTCGTTTTTCTAAACGGAAGATTGGACAGTTCTCCGCGGGAGGAGGTGAGAGCCAGGGTTATCGAAAAAACGACACCCATAGGATTCCGCGAGGCGCAGTACGGTATCAGGGTGACTTCGTGGCGGCCCGGCAAGACGATAGAGGACCTCAATGTGGGTTCGCGGGTATTTGAGCGCGCGGTAATCGGCAAGAACGTCATTGTGGAACTGCACCGGGGATTCTTCGGAATGATGTGGTACGGTAAGATTACGGCTGAATAAGGCCCCGCCTCAGCGGCCTTGGGAATGAATCTTCGCCCACGGATCGTTTTTTCCTGTACCGCACAAAGTTAGGCAGCTCCAGCGTTATTCGGCGCGGAGGGCCTCGACGGGATTCACCGAAGAGGCGCGGCGCGAGGGAAGGTAGCTGGCAAGCAGAGCGGTGGCAACGAGCCCGGCGGTGACGGCAGCATAGGTAACTGGATCAAGCGCGCTCACGCCGAAGAGCAGCGAGGACATGAAGCGCATGACCGCGAATGCGGCGGCGAGTCCGCAGACGACGCCGATGGCGGTGAGCATTAATCCCTGGCGCACAAACATAAGCGTGAGTTCTTTTTGCTGCGCGCCCAGGGCCATGCGAATGCCGATTTCGCGAGTGCGCTGCGAAACGGAATAAGCGATTACGCCGTAAAGGCCCACGGTGCCGAGAAGCAGGGCCATGGCTCCGGCGATGCCGAGCATCACCAGAGTGAAGGCAGTGCGCGCCATCGAGTGTTGGTAGAAATAGTCAAGAGTGTGAACGCTGGCGAGGGGCAGATTAGCATCCACGGACCAAACGGCGTGGCGAATCTGATTCATGAAGGCCTGCGAACCGGCGAGCGGGCTGCGGACGGCGAACGCTATATCGCGCGTGGCACGAAGCGGCTCGCTCTCGAATTTCGCGAGCAGCACAGGCCAGTAAACGTCGGCGGGCGCTGCCTTGTTCATTCCGTGGTCATGAACGTTCGCCACGACGCCGATGATTTGGCGCCAATCGTCAATACTGGAGATGCGAATGCGCTTGCCGAGCGCATTGGCGGGGCTGCCCCAGTATTCGCGGGCGAAATTTTCGGAGATAAGGGCTACGGGAATTTTGTCGTACGTATCCGTCCAGGTGATGTCGCGGCCAGCAATGAGCGGGATGCCCATGGCCTGCAAATACCCGGGCGAGATCATCACGTGACGGCGCAGCGGAGGAAGCTGCCCTTGAGCATACGCGCGGTCGGCGGCAAAGACGAGATCGTTCCAGTTATTTCCGTCCATGGGAATGGCGCTGGAGAAGCCGACGGAAGAAACGCCTGGAGTGGCGGCGAGTTTGTCGCGAATTTGCTGTTCGACGCGGGGGACTTGTGCGTCGTCGGCGACATCCGAACCCGGAATGAAGATGCGAAACGTTTGAACGTCGGCGGGATTGGCAAATCCTGGATTGACGTGGGTCAAGGCGCGAAACGTGCGAATCATCAGGCCGGAACAAATCAGCAAAACGAAGGCCAGCGAAACTTGCAAGGTGACGAGGACATTGCGCGCGCGATGTCGCTGGCGGCTCTGGCTGAGAGTGCGGCCGCCCTCGCGAAGGCCAGTGCTAGCGCGGGCTCCGGCATATTTAAGCACAGGAACCAATCCGAAAAGAACGCTGGTGAGCAGCGCGATGGCCAGAGTGAAAAGAAGCACGGGAAAATTGATGCCGATGTCGGTGATGCGCGGAAGTCCGGAAGGCGCGAGGGTGACGAGAAGCCGGAGCGCGGCGTAGGCAAATCCCAGGCCCAAAATGCTACCGATTAAGCCAAGGACCAGGCTTTCGAATAGCAATTCTCCGGCAATACGGCCGCGAGTAGCGCCGAGAGCCGTGCGGATGGCCAACTCCTGCTGGCGGCCTTCGGTGCGCACGAGAAGTAAGTTGGCAACATTGGCGCAGGCGATCAGCAAAACCATGCCGATGCTGGCCATTAAAACCCACAAAAGAGTGCTGACGTTGCCGACGACGTCCTGCCTAAGAGGCCGGAGATTCGGGCCGATCTGGGCTTTCTTGAAAAGATCGAGACTGAAGCCCGGCGGCGGCGCGAAACTGCGCAGCACAATGGGCAGCATGCGGGCGACGTCGGCATTCGCTTGCGCCAGAGTGACGCCAGAATTGAGCCGCCCGACGGCGTTGTAGCTGAAATTCCCCAGGAAGGTTTTGTTGCGGTCGAATTGCAACGGCAGAAAAACGGCCACGTTCTGCCGATCAAGAAACTGGAAGTCGCGCGGGAGAACGCCAATGATTTGACGAGCTTTTCCGTCGGCGTCGAGAGTGCGGCCAATGACGGAGCGGCTGCCGGCGAACTTGCGCTGCCAATAACTGTAGGACAGGACGGCGGCGAGCGGGGCGCTGGGGGAATCGTCCGACGGCGAAAACAACCGGCCTAGAGCGGGCTGCACGCCGAGCGCGGCGAGCGTACCAGAAGTAACGTCCATAGCGGGCACTTGGTCCGGCTGGCCGGCGCCGGTGATGCTTACAGAATCGTCCTGGTAGAGCCCGATATTCTGAAAGGTGCGGTTCTGTTCCTGAAAGATGAAATAGTCGGAAGGCGCCATTTGGGCATCGGGGAGGCCGACGCCTGGTGCGGAGAGGCTGACTGTGAGAAGTCGTTCCGGATGAGGATACGGAAGGGGCTTGAGCAGAACGCCTTCGACCACACTGAAAACGGCGACATTCGCGCCGATGCCGACGGCGAGCATCAGCAGCGTGAGCACGGTGAACATCGGCGAGCGGCGGAGCCGGCGAAGAACTTGTTTGAGCTGCGCGGCGAAGGAGTTCACGAATCCGCTTTCTGGCGCGCGTCAAGCTGTGAGAACCAAACGCAATTCGAGCGCACTCACCCGGGAATACGAATACGATAGGGGAAAAGTTCCACGGATCAGCGCCTAACCTTTCGATTCGTATTCTTTCGCGAGCGGTTTGGGAGCAGCGTTGAGCCAGGCGGCGAGAATGGCGCGGCGCAAGCTTTTTTGCGTCGCCGATTTGAGGTGCACGCGGGTGCAGCCCTGGCGGCCCCACGCGCCGTTCACCGGAGAAAAGATGGCAGGTTCATCGGCGATAAAGACTTCCTGCTGGTCAGGAGTGAGCTTCACCATGCCCCACTGCTTATCAGGATAGGCAAGCGTGGCAAAAATTTTGCCGCGAACGCGAAAATCGGGATGGTTCATGTGCGCGGACTCGCTGGTATCGGGAAAAGCGAGCGCCAAGCGGCGAAATTGCGTTGCGGTAACCGGCATAGAGACAAATTGTAAAGTGAAACCCGCTTATTAGGAATGCCTTTGGAAATCTTTTGGCGGGCGGACGACGGCTGAAGAGTGAAGCAGCGGAAACAGGCGTCGCGGAAATTTTTCGCAGCAGAGTTTGAGGTGATATAACATAGGGCTTTGCTAGCCACGAAATCCAAGAGATCTGCGCCGTCCGCCGGAACAAACAACCATTCAAGGAGAGCGGATTCTTCCATCCTTTTGAGATGAGGCGGGAAGTTTCTGCTCGGAGTGTCGGACAGGACACGAGTGAGTACCGGAAGATTGGGTGCACACGTCTCAGAGCAAGGAGCTTGATTCAATGGCAATCGTAATTGCAGTGCCCCGGGAGACACAGCCGCTGGAAAAACGCGTGGCCATGGTGCCGAAGGTCGCGGAACGGCTGGTGAAACTCGGCGCGAAGTTGCTGGTGGAAACGGGAGCGGGCGAGAATAGCGGGATTCCCGACGCGGACTATGCAAAATTTGCCACGCTAGCGAGCAATGCGGAGCAGCTCTATCGCGACGCGGACATTGTGGTGAAAGTTGCGCCGCCCAGCGCCGCACAAATCAAATCAATGCGCGAAGGGGCGCTGCTGCTCTCTTTCGTTTACGCGCGGCAGCATTTGGACGAAGTAAAGGCGCTCTGCGACAGAAAAGTTACAACTTTCGCGATGGAATTGATTCCGCGAATCTCGCGAGCGCAGAGCATGGACGCGCTGTCGTCGCAAGCGGTGGTGGCCGGCTACAAAGCGGCGCTGCTGGCGGCGTCGCGGCTGAAAAGATTTTTTCCGATGCTGACCACCGCGGCAGGCACGATCCGTCCGGCAAAAGTGCTGGTGATTGGCGCAGGCGTAGCAGGTTTGCAGGCGATTGCGACATCGCGGCGGCTGGGCGCGCAAGTGTCTGGCTATGATGTGCGCGCGGCGAGCCGCGAAGAAGTGGAGTCGCTGGGCGCGAAGTTCGTATCCGGAGATGTGAAGGCGGAAGGCGAAGGCGGTTACGCGCGCGAACTTACCGCGGAAGAGCGCAAAATGCAGCAGAACGTGCTGATGCAGAGCGTGCGCACCTCTGACGCGATCATCTGCGCGGCGAGCCTGCCGGGGCGCGACGCTCCGAAAATCCTGCTGAGGCCGATGGTCGACGGAATGAAGTCCGGCTCGGTAGTCGTGGATATGGCGGCGGACACAGGCGGCAACTGCGAACTGACCCAGCCGGGCAAAGAAGTTCAGCACGGCAGCGTCACAATCGTTGGCCCGCTGAACCTCGCAAGCACGCTCGCCGAGGACGCCAGCCAGATGTATGCGAACAATCTTTACAATCTGCTCAGCCTGATGCTGAAAGAAGGGCAAATTTCGCTCGATTGGAGCGATGAAGTGATCGCGAAGACGGCTCTCACGTTCGCGGGAGAAATCAAGCACGAAGGGACGCGGCAACTGCTGGAAGGAGCGATGAAATAATGATGACCGGATTTGTGGCGCTCTACATTTTCATGATTGCGGCCATCGCAGGATACGAAATCATCTCGCGCGTGCCGGTGATCTTGCACACGCCGCTGATGTCGGGTTCGAACTTCGTGCACGGAATCGTGCTGGTGGGCGCGATGGTAGTGATGGCCGAGGCGCGCGGCACGCTGGAACTGACCGTCGGCTTCATTGGAGTGGTGATGGCAACGTCAAATGTGGTCGGCGGTTATGTTTCGACAGAGCGCATGCTGGAAATGTTCAAGAGCAAGAAGGAGAACGCGTAGTGGCGCACACTTCGATGAGTTTTGCGGTGCAGGCCAGCTACCTGATTGCCACTCTGCTGCTCATAGTCGGATTAAAGCGCATGAGTTCACCGCGCACCGCGCGCAACGGCATGCTCATGGCCGGAGTGGGCATGCTGCTGGCGACGGTGGTGACGTTCGCTTATCTGCCCGGTATTTACAGGCTAGCGTCAACGTCGGAGCAGGAACAGGGCGCCTGGTGGCACCGGCTGATTCTCATTGTGATCGCGATTGCCGTCGGCGGGATTCCGGCATGGTGGTCGGGACGGCGCGTTCCGCTGACGGACATGCCGCAGATGGTCGCGATTTATAACGGTCTGGGCGGCGGCGCGGCAGCGGCGATTGCGGCGGTCGAAATGTACAGCGGCCGCGCGTATGTGGGCTCGCTGGCGTTTCCGGTAATCGCCGTGATTGGAGCGCTGGTTGGGGCAATCGGACTTGGTGGAAGCATTATCGCATTCCTCAAATTGCAGGGCTTGATGGGCAGCCCGCGCATCATCGCCAGGAATTTCATCAACGGCGTTCTGGCAATTATTTTGCTGGCGCTGACTATCGCCAGCATTTTCCCGTACTCGGCTTCCTACGCGCACCTTTCTGTTGATTCGCTGGTGGGAATTTTCCTGATCGTTTCGCTGCTGTTTGGAATTCTAATCACGCTGCCGATTGGCGGCGCTGACATGCCGGTGGTTATTTCGACGTACAACGCATGCATCGGTTTGGCAGTGGGCTTCGAAGGCTTCGTGCTGCAAAATCCGGCAATGATCATTGCCGGAATGATTGTGGGCGCGGCGGGCACGCTCTTGACGGTGCTGATGGCGAAAGCGATGAACCGCTCGTTTTTCAATATATGGTTGAGCGGGTTTGGCGACGTAAAAGCTGCGGAGGCCGCAGGCGGCGTGCAGCAAGTGATGAAATCCATGGACCCGAGCGACGCAGCGGCGACCATGGCCTATTCCGAGGACGTCATCGTCGTGCCTGGATACGGCCTTGCGGCCGCGCAGGCGCAGCACAAACTCTGGGAATTTGTGCAGATGCTGCAGAAAAAAGGCGTGCGCGTGCGTTTCGCCATTCATCCTGTTGCGGGACGCATGCCGGGGCACATGAGCGTCCTGCTGGCCGAGGCGGGCGTGCCGTACGACTTGATTTTTGACCTGGAGGAAATCAATAGCGACTTTGCGACGGCAGACGTGGCGCTGGTGATTGGCGCCAACGATGTGGTGAATCCGGCGGCGCGCACGGACAAATCCAGTCCGATTTATGGCATGCCCATCTTGAATGCGGACCAGGCGCAGCAGGTAATGGTGATCAAGCGCGGGCGCGGAGCGGGATTCTCCGGCATCGAGAATCAATTGTTCTTCGGAGACAACACGCAAATGATTTTCGGCGATGCGCAGGGCGTCATTTCCAAGATGATTCAAGCCTTAAAAGAACTCTGACGACAGGCAATTTGCTCGACGCCGGATGCAAAGTGGGTTAGATACGGTGTTTTGCAAAGAAAGAACCGTGTGTTACGCTTGAATTCTCCGGGCTAACCGGGAAAAAAGACAGGTAAGAAGGCTTATGTCCGCAAACTTTTGCTGGATGATCGGCGGGCCGCAAGGAAGCGGCTTGAACGTGAGCGCGGAGATTTTTGCGAAGGCGCTGAGCCGGTCAGGATATTACATTTTTGGGCAGATTGAATACCACTCGAACATTAAAGGAAAGCACAGCGCCTACAAGCTGCGGATTTCGGATGAGCCGGTGAATTCGCATGTGGACGCAGTCCACCTGCTTTCTTCGCTGGACGAAGAGACGCTGATCGGCGATTTGTACCATGAGTTTCCGGCGCATCGCGGTCACGTCCACGAAATCGCCGCAGGCGGCGCGATTCTTTACGACGTGGAGCAGAAGCGCTTCGCTGACACGATTCAGCGCAAGGATATTTTCCTGTGGGAAATGCCCTACGCGGAACTGCTCGAACGGGCGCTGAGCGAAGCAGGCAAGCCGGGCCAAGCCCGCGCCTATCGCATTATGACCAACACGCTGGCGCTGGGTGCGTCGGCGGGCGCGGTGGGATTCGATTTCGAGGCCGTGGCTGCGGCGATTCGCGACAGTTTCGGCGCGAAGGCCGGCAAAGTCGCGGATCTGAATGTGAATGCGGCGCGCTACGCGTATGAATACGCCAAGGAAAAATTCGCGCACCAGTTGAAGTTTTCGCTGCCGCAAGCGCCCGCGAAGCGCGAGCAGATTTTGGTAAAAGGCACGCAGGCCGTCGGCATGGCGAAAATCAAAGCGGGCTGCGGGTTGCAGACGTACTATCCGATTTCGCCGGCGACGGATGAGAGCGTTTACCTGGAGGGTTACCAGAGCGAGCAGAATTTAGTCGTGCTGCAAACGGAAGATGAAGTTTCAGCGATTGACGCGGCAGTAATGGGAGCGCATGGCGGCGTGCGCGCTTCAACGTCCACGTCCGGGCCCGGATTTGCGCTGATGCCGGAAGGATTGGGATTTGCGGCAATAACCGAAGCGCCCGGGCCGGTGGTAGTGCTCTACCAGCGCGGCGGACCATCGACAGGGTTGCCGACGCGGCAGGAGCAGGGCGATTTGCTCTTCGCGTTGCACGCCGGGCAGGGCGACATTCCGCGCATTGTAATGGCTCCGGGCGACATCGAGGAATGTTTCTACGACACATTCGACGCGTTCAACTATGCGGATCGCTACCAGTTGCCGGTGATTGTGCTGGTGGACAAGCACATGTCCAGTTGCTATCAGACGCTGCCGCCGTTCAAGACTTCGCATTTGAAAATTGACCGCGGGATGCTGAAGCCGGCGAGCGCCAATGGAAATTACGAACGCTATGCGTTCACGAAAGACGGGCTAAGCCCGCGCGCGATTCCCGGCCAGCAGGGCGGGATTTTCTGGTCCACTTCTGACGAGCACGATCCGCGCGGACACATCACCGAAGGCATCGGCAACCGCCTGGCGATGATGGAAAAGCGCATGGGCAAAGTGGGATTGGCGGCACGAGAAATTCCCGACGGAAAGAAGTACAAATTTTTGGGGCCAGCGGCGGCGCAGAAGATTCCAATGCTGGCGGTGTGCTGGGGATCGACGAAAGGCGCGGTTCACGACGCGCTGCATCACGCGGATCCACATCACAAACGCTACGCCATGCTGCAAATCCGGCTGATGAATCCATTCCCGGCGGAAGCGGTGAAAGAAATACTATCGCGCGCGGAGCGGGTCGTCTGCTTCGACGGAAATTATTCGGGGCAGTTGGCGCAAGTGATACGCGCGGACACGGGGATTTCAATTCAGCACCGCGTGTTGAAGTACGACGGGCGGCCTTTTTCCGAGGATGAAATCATGGTGGCGCTGGAAGCGGCGAAGCAGGAAGCGCCCGAGCGGCTGGTGATTTCAGAGGGACGCGTCATCGAGGAAGGCCACGGCAACCGGCAATTCGACGAAATGATCGAGTTGCGCGGCAGCAATCCCAAAATGCTGGCGCCTATGGTGCCGCTGCCACCGGGGTACAACCGATAAGGCGGTAGCGACGGTCAGTGATCAGCAAGAGGGAAAATTACAAATGAGCACAGTAATACCGGAAACTAAAAATCTTCAGGCCACCGATTTCAAGAGTGATGTTCACAACGACTGGTGCCCCGGTTGCGGCGATTTCGGCGTGGTTTCCGCGGTGCAAATGGCGCTGGCCAAGCTGCAAGTGCCGCCGCATCGCGTCGCGGTCATCAGCGGAATCGGCTGCGCGGGCAAAACCGCGCATTACATGCAAGCGTACTCGTTCCACACGCTGCATGGGCGCGTGATGCCTTCCGTGACTGCGATGAAGCTGGCAAATCACGATTTGACGGTGATTGGCGTGGGCGGCGACGGCGACGCGTACGGCATCGGCGGCGGGCATTTTGTCGCTGGCGGACGGCGGAATTTGAATATCACTTATGTGGTGATGAACAATGACGTTTACGCGCTGACCAAGGGGCAGGCCTCGCCGACGATTGCCAAAGGGCAGAAGACCAAATCCATGTCCGAAGCGTCCATCATGGACGCCATCAATCCGATTTTGCTGGCGCTGGCGTGCGGATACACGTTCGTCGCGCGCGGATACGCGCTGGACACAAAATACTTGTCGGAAATCATCGCGCAGGCCATCGAGCATCGCGGCAGCGCGCTCGTGGACGTCTTGCAAACTTGTCCTACGTACAACGACCTCCACACCAAGGGCTTCTACGCGGGGCAAGTCGAAGGCCAGCCGCGTCTCTATCGCCTCGACCAGACGGGATACGATCCACTGGTTCACAACCCCGACGACCCGGTCGAGATCGCGCAGAAAAAAGCGCAGGCGCTGCTGAAATCGCAAGAGGCTGGGGGAAGAATTCCTCTAGGCGTTTACTACAAGCTGGACACGGCCACTTACGAAGATCACCTCAAAGCAAAAATCCCCGGACTGCAGGAAAAGCCGCTCGCGGAACTCGATTTGTATCACCGCGACATCACCGCAAATCTGCAAGAACTGATGTAGGCAATAAGCGCGTTCTGGCCGCAGTAGCTAGCAATGTACCCTACTTGTTTTTTGCAGTTTGACAATATAGTCTTTGCGAATTCTGTTTGGCTGGGCCTTCAATAATGCGGGAGGGGTACCTAGGCTCCAATTATGAATTTTACAGCGGGGCATTGGTTCCGTGTTTTGGCAGCCTTGGTGGCCGCGTTTAGTGCTGCCGGTTGTGGCGGTTCGCCTTCGCAGTCATCGGGCGGAGGGCCTCCTCCGCCGCCTCCATTTCAGCCGCGGCCGTTTCCGGGAGATTTTTTCATGCGCCTGCCCAACCAAGGCATCGGTGCGCCAGTCCCAGATGAAGCCTATGACTTCGCCACAAAACAAGTGTTCGTAAGCGATCCCGACGTCAATGCCGTGGAAGTTTACTCCACAGTTGATGGACACCATGTGGCGGAGATCGGCGTATCCGGTCCCGCTGGTCTAAGCCTTTCTCCGGATTATAAGCAGTTGGTCGTTGGCACAATTACGCCCTACATCTATCTAATCGACCCATCGGCACTGCACGTGACAGCAGAAATCGCCATCCCTCCCGGCCAATTGGGAACGGATGCCCAAGGAAATACGACGCTGCCTGTAATGCCGTACGCCATGGCAGATGGAAGCATCTTCATCGGCATGGGCGTTACGCCAGAATCGTCGTCGGCATCCGTCGCTGTTACGCATCTCTTGCGATATGTTCCAGCGAGTGGGACCTTCACGCCGGAAGATCCGAATGCCAGCGGACTCCTATCCGCACCGGCCCGTTCGGGCGACGGCAAATATCTGATTTGCGCCTCCGGACAACTCTTCCTCTATTCTGTCAACGCGCAAGGTTATGTGGCCACCTCCATCGCTCTCCCTGCACAGAGCACGAGCACCTTCGTAGCCGCTAATTCGGACGGCTCGCAGTTTGCCTCAATCAGCGAAATTCCCGGCGCGGGAAACTTCAATTCTGAGGTTATGCTTTGGTCGGCAAACCTGACTCAGCAAGGCAACTCGTACACGATTCCTGCGACCGTATATAGTGCTCCCATTTACAGTAGGGATGGAAATGATCTGTATGCCATTGATCAAACGCTTCTCTACGCCATAAACGCGCAGACCGGCCAACCTGCCGGTTATCTTGGGATATCCGTGGGTTCACTATTTCCGACGCTCATGCTTTTCGATGCGGATGAAAACAACCATTTATTCGGAGGGATCTCACCGGGCGGGGCTGTCGTCGTCAACGCCTCCCAGCTTGACACGGTAGCCCCACCGCTGAATATTCCTGATTTTACTCTCCCCAGTACGGAGGCAAATCCAAATGTGGGCCCAGTTGGTTCCGGGACACAAGTTCAGTTCATTCCAGCTCCCGCTGCCTCCGGCGGAAGCGCCGATGGGATTGCAGATTCGATGGAAGCGTATTTCGGACCAGTTCCAGCGACGCAAGACGTTGTGACGGCATACCCGGCCTCATCTAATGGAGGGAACTTTCTGACGGCGACTGCCCCGGCGACAACCACGAGCGGACCTGTATCCGTGCTATTGACGGATGCGAATAACAATCCGGTCTTCCTACCTGACGCTTATACCTATGGGCCACATCTCCTTCGCGTAGAACCCAACGTTGTTTCTTCTCAGGGAGGTGATCAGATCACTCTAGTTGCCTGTGGGCTTGGCTTTTTCGATTTGAGTAGCATCTCCGTCACCGTCGGCGGCACGCCTGCCGGCAAAGTTAATCTCAACTCCTATGCCTCAGCCAATTATCCCGAGCAGTCTATCAGTGTTAAGGTGCCGGCGGGCACCCCGGGTTGGGCTGACATAGTTGTGACGACACCCAACGGCACGGATACGCTAAAACGCGGTGTGGAGTATCTGCAGAAAGAAGCCAGTCTTAGCGGCGGCCCGTTTGGATTCGCGGTTTATGACTCCGTGCGCGACCGCTTCTATCTCACGGGCAATGGGAACAGTGTTGCGGTATTCGATCCTGGCAGTCAGAGCATGCTAGCGCCCCTGCAGTCAGCGGCCGTAAGTGCGGGCGCAACGCTAGAGAGCGAAGCGTTGACGCCCGACAGCAAAACACTGGCGGTCGCAGATCCGAGCGACCAACTCGTTCTAATTTTTGATCTTATCGCGGGCACAAGCACTGCTGTTAAGGTAACATTGCCGTCCGACGGAGCGGTTACACTCTCGGCCCCAATGTCAGTCGCTACCGCAGCCAATGGACGAGTTTTTGTGAGCCTTTCTCCCTGTATTCCAAATCCGGTGCGGGAAATCAATCTGACGAACATGAGTGTCCAGACGCGTCCGGACGCCGCGACGTCGTGTCGGACCTATGTTCCTTACCCTGAGCTTGGAGGGTCAAGCGCTGATGGCAGTACCATCATTTTCGCTGCCAATAACGAACTACAACCTCCCGGCCCTGAATACATCTGGCGCTACGACGATGCTTCGGACGCATTTCAGGGCCCGATCGTCGTAGCGGATTCTGCATGGCTCTCCGGGCACGGAGCGGTAAACCACGATGGAAGCGTAATCGCCCTCGGTGAAGGTACTCTAGATCAGCGGCTCCTCCCGCTTGTCCCCATCACGCAGTCCTTCGGCGAGGATTCCCGCCTGAATGAGACGGGAAGCCTTCTTTATGCCTCCAATGGAAGCAGCAACCAGGTCACTGTGTTGGATACCCACAACGGCCGCCTCCTTCTGCTCCTCAATCTCCCCGCCTCTTTGGGACCCTCTACGGGGCCTTACAGGCCACTGGCTATAGATCCAACAGGGCAACAAATCTTAGTGGCCACCCAATCAGGCCTCTCATATTTCAAACTGAGCGTCGTACCGTTAGCAGTTGGAACCGTTTCGCCAACCCAAGGGCCGGTGGGAACAACTATTCAACTGAAAGGTAGCGGCTTTGTTTCTGGTATAACCGTTCAGATCGGAGGACAAGCCGCCTCATGTGGTGTTGTGGATAGCGAGACAATATCCTGCACCGTTCCCAACCTGACTTCCGGCCCTAAATTCATGACCCTTACAAATCCAGACGGCCAAACCTACTACTTCGAGAATGCGTTCACAGTACAGTAAGGAATGAACTAACGCGGCGAGGTTGCGACCGTACTCGGTGGAGCGACAGGCGAGTTCGCGGGACCTGCGGGTGATGACGCAGCGGATGATGCAGCTGAGGCAAACGAGGTGCCGGGTTGCGGCAGCAGCGCCATTTCCTTGTCGCGCACCGCGGTGAATGCGGGCATGTCGCGTTTCGCCACCGGGCTCGAAGGCGGCAACGGCAAGCGCTCGAAATTCAAAAAGCGCCCGTGGTGCTCGATGCGAAAATCCAGATGCGGGCCCGTGGCGAGTCCGGTCATGCCCACGCGGCCGATGGTTTGACCCTGCGCGACGCGCTGGCCGACGTGTACCAGAATCTGCGACAGGTGCATGTAATACGTCTCGTAGCCATTGATGTGCTGAATCTTCACCAGCCGCCCGTCCTCGCCCTTCCATCCAGCGTAAATAACGCGTCCATCACCAATGGTCTGCACCGGCGTGCCGATGGGCGCGCCGTAATCCGTCCCCAGATGCGGTCGATAGACTTTCAGGATAGGATGAAAGCGGTCATAACTGAAATGCGAAGTAATTCGCGCTGCAAATTTCAGCGGTGAATGCAGGAACGCCTTCTTTAGCGATTTGCCGTCGGGCGTATAGTACGCAGGAACTCCTGCAGGATCGTGGAAGAGCACGGCGCGATACGCATGGCCGTCATTGTCGTATTCTGCCACGAGAATTTTGCCGTAGCCGAGGATTTGGCCGTTCGCGAGTTCCTTCTTTTCGACGACAACGCGGAACGTGTCGCCCGGCCGCGGATCGGTATAGAAATCCAAATCCCAACTAAAAATAGCCGCGATGCGCATGGCGAGTTCAGGAGGTTCTCCGGCTTGGCTGACCGCGTCGAACAGCGAGCCCTCCACCTTGCCGGAAACAGAATCGATTACCGTGGTGGTTGGGATGGTATGCACTTCGGCGTGAAATTGGCCGTCGTGACGCGCAAGCTCCAGGTAATGCTGTGGGTCAATTTGATAGCGCAGTTCGGCAAACTGGCCAAAAGCGTTACGAGCGATTTTGAGCTGATTTCCGGCTCGCAATGTGCGGAAGTCGAAAACTGATTGCGCGGCAGCGATGATTTGCTGTGACGTCGCGGGATCCACGTCCATGCGCGCAAGAATGGCGGCAAACGGCAGGCCTTGGGGAACGGTGAGCGAAGTGAAAACCAGTTTAGGAGCCGGCATCGCGACTGGCTTGCCCGCCAATGCGACTTCGCGTGCGAGGCGGTGTTCCAAGACAAAACGAGAAAGGTACGAACCGGAGAGACACAGAGCCGCGATGAAACCGGCGATGCACCACGCGACGAATCGTTTGCGGCTCATTTAAGCGCCCAGCGCCTGCCCTCGCGGCGGAAATACTGACGCGCAGGATACTCCCGATCGTAAGGATGCCAAAGCGATAATCGCGTTGACGTAGGCGGAGAATATCCTGTCCGTTGGTCCAGGCCGCAGGCTAGCATTTCGGCTACTTTATCCAATCGCCTCGATTCCCCTGGCGCAGCAATTCCCTCTGACGCGCGATGCTTGTTTTATCTTGCGGAATTCGGGCGAAAACCGTATTGGGTGTGCGGCCTCGAAACGATTTAATGAATTTTGTGTAGACCTGATTTGCTCTGAGCGCAATGCTCCGGGCGTAGGGGTTGAGCGAAACGGAAAGGAAACGCACATGGAAAAGAATGCGAAGTTTGCCGGCCCAGAGCTTGTTTGCGCAGATTGTGGCGCTCGTTTTCGCGCACGCCGCGTCACGGACGGCGTGGAAGAAATCTGTGACGCTTGCTATGAGGCGCGATTCCCGGCTCGCGATTTAGAGCCGCACGCCGCCCAACGGTATTCGAACCATCCTCTGGCGGCCGACTAGAACATTCTCTCGGCGCTTAAATCTTTTACAAATTGTCTTGACGCCGGGCGTTTTATACTAATTGCGCGAGTTCGCGCAAAAACCGGCGCATCTGCGCAGGCGTTCCTGCGGTAATTCGCACGAACCCCACCCGGCCGACGCTGGACGACTGGTTGCGAATCAGGATTTCGCGACGCGCCAGTGCGGCGATGATTTCCGGCCCGCGCGCGCCAAAGTCCGCGAGGATAAAGTTTGCGGCGCTAGGAAAAACCCGCATCCCTAAGCCACGCAACCCAGCTTCCAGAATTTTCCTGCCGCGAATAATTTGGCCTACCGCTCGACGAGCGAATTGCGGATCGCGCAAAGCTGCCTCTGCTGCGACGAGCGGGGCGGCTCCCAGCGGAAAAGGCGCCTGCGCACGCCGCAGAATTTTTGCTGTATCGCGGTGGGCGAAAAGGCAACCGACGCGCAATCCGGCGAGCCCAGCCGCTTTGGAAAACGTGCGCGTCACCGCCAGATTATTTCGGCGACGGATCCATGGCAGTACCGTCACGCCGGAAAATTCGAAGTATGCTTCATCAACGACCACTAGGGTGCGTGTCGCGGCACTCACGATTTGCGCGAGCGCTTTTTTGTCGAGCAGCGCACCGGTTGGATTGTTCGGATTGGCGAGAAAGAAAACTGCCGGCGCATCACGCAACGCACGCAAAACGTCGCGCATTGGAAATTGCATGTGCTCGTCGCATCGCAAAGTGCGAATGCGCGCTTCGCGCTGCTCCGCATAAAAGCGATACATCGGGAAAGTAGGCTCGACCAGAAGCACCGAGCGGCCGCGCTCGAGAAAAACGTCGGCAATGAGCCGCAGCGCGTCGTCAATGCCGCCGGTGAGCACCAGCTCATCCGCATGCACGCCGAAAAACGGCGCGAGGCGTGACGCGGCGATTCCCTTCTCCGGGTACATGGAAAGGGCGGCGCTATCGAGCCTTCGCAAGGCGGCGCGGACACGCGGCGAGCATCCCGCGAGGCTTTCGTTCATGTCCAGGCGCAATTTACCCCGGCGATTCTCGAGCATCGGCGGGCGTTCGTGGAATTTCACGAGGGCTTTTCGCAGAGCGATTTTATTTTTCATGCCTTACTTCTCATGTTGCGATTTTACGCGCGCGCATCGTGCGCACGATGAAGCTTCGCAAATTATTGCGGATTATAGACCCAGACGGAGAATTTTCTCAGAGATGCGCTACGGACCAGAAAAACAAGCAGGAACAAAAACTTCACTCGCCGGAGGCGGGAGTGACATGCTCGGGCGAGCCATTCTGCTGCGATTCATTTTGCTGAGAATCGTTTTTCGCGCCATTTGCCTTTGACTCCGGGGCAGAATCGGGCGCGGTCGCTTCGGCAGATTTCTCAGGCTCTGCGGCGCCAGAATTCACGCCAACCGCCACCGATTCTGCTTTCGCCGGCTCGGCGGAAACTGAAGTAGTGGCAGATGGAGTTTCCTGTTTCGCTTGCGTTTCAAACCGAGCCGCGAGCGCCGAAGCAAGCAATTCAACAATAATTTTCGCGCCGCGACCGTCGACATCCTTTTCCGGGTTGTACGCAGCGACTTCTAATGCGGCCAGCCTCGGCTGCTTTGCGAACACTTCGAGCGCCTGGCGAACTTCGTCGAGCCGCAAACCGCCCTCGCCCGGCAAATCCGTGGCGTCGAAATCTTCGCGGGAGATCACGTCCACGTCGAGGTGCACCACCAACTCATTCTTACCGCCGTGAATGCGCTCGATGGCCATTTCGGCGGCGGCCACGGGGCCCATTCTGCGAATGTCCGCCGCGCGAAAACAGCGAATAGCCGTTCGCGAAAGGACTCCTTCTTCGGGAGCATCCAAACGACCCACGCCAAAGAGCGCCACGTCCGGATCGCGCACCAGCGGAGGCTCCGGCCAGAAGCGAATCATTTCCGCCGCGCCGCGCCCGGTGAGATGCGCGACCGCCATTCCATCCACGCAGCCCGAAGGCGAAGTGGCCGGCACATTCAAATCCGCGTCGCAGTCCATGTAAACGATGCTCGCGCCGCGATAATAGCGTCGCACGCCGGCAACCGTCGCCAGAGCCGATGAACAATCGCCCGTCAAAATCAGCGCCAGGCCGCCCGTTTTCACCGCCGCTTCGACGCGCGGCTTCAGCGCCTCCAGCGACGCGACCACGCGAGCCAAATTTCGCGCCCGCGGACTTTCTTCATCGGGCTTGTAGAGTTCTACGGGATCGTCGC
Organism: Candidatus Acidiferrales bacterium; assembly: GCA_035933545.1. Lineage (GTDB taxonomy): Bacteria > Acidobacteriota > Terriglobia > Acidiferrales > UBA7541 > DAHUXN01. Next base: position 18,386 of record DASYYQ010000042.1, read on the forward strand.
CCATGTCGGCGACCGTGTAACCGATGGCTTGCAGTTTTTCCGCCAGATCCGCCGCGCGCAACGCCTGCGGAGCTTTTTCGTGCCCCGGCGCGAGAGCGGCCGCGCTGGTCGGCGCTCCCAAGAGGACAATCTGCTTCGGCTGGCGGACAATCCGCACCGCCATCACATGGCTCCTTCACATAACAGAATTTCGAAATCGAAACGCGGCTGCTCTAGCTTGCAACCGGCTTGCGCGCCGCGGCCAGCTCCGGCGGAAGCGTAAAGCGCACATCTTCGCGAATCAAATCCAAATCGCGCTGATCGGTGAAACCGAAATTCGCCAGCCGCTGGCTCACCTGCTCGACCAGAATTTCCGGCGCCGACGCCCCAGCGGTCAATCCCAGCCGTACAACACCTTCAAACCATGCCGGCTTCAAATCGTTTCCATCTTCGATTAAACGCGCCGCCACTCCCGCTCGCTGCGCCACTTCCACCAGGCGGTTCGAGTTGGAACTGTTCGCCGAGCCAACCACCAAAATCATGTCCACTTCGCGAGTCAGCGCTTCAACCGCTTCCTGGCGATTCTGCGTGGCATAGCAAATATCGTCCGACGCAGGCCCCACAATTTTCGGGAAGCGCTGCCGCAAGCGCGCCACAATTTCCTGCGTGTCGTACAGACTGAGCGTGGTCTGCGTCAAAAACGCCAGTTTTTCCGGATCGCTGACGTTCAATTCGTCCGCTTCTTCGACGCTGCCAACCACCACTGTTTGCAACGGCGCTTCGCCGGACGTCCCGACAATTTCCTGATGGTCGCGATGACCGATCAAAATCAGCGTGCGGCCCTCGCGGGCAAATTTGCGCGCCTCCAGGTGAACTTTGGTGACCAGCGGACACGTAGCGTCAATCACGCGCAGCTCGCGCTCCTTCGCTTCCTCGCGAACACGCGGCGGCACGCCATGCGCGCTGAAAACCAGCACGGCGCCCATTGGGACTTCGCCAATCGTTTCCACAAAAATCGCGCCACGCTGTCGCAACTGTTCCACCACGTAGCGGTTGTGCACGATTTCGTGGTGCACGTAGACCGGCGCGCCATACGCTTCCAACGCCAGTTCCACGATGTCCACGGCGCGCACTACCCCGGCGCAGAAGCCGCGCGGACGCACCCGCACCAGCACTTTCCGGCCGTTCGCGCCAGCCTGTCCGGCACCTTGTATATTCGCTATATCGCTAGGCATAGAATCTTTATGTTACCGCACTCGCGCCACCTGCGCCAACGGCTTTCCTGTTGCTTCGGCCTTTGCTGTGAACGCGACAATCGGCGATGATACTCTTACAAGCGCATCGCAACTGCAAGCTGGAGCATAACTTATGATTCTCAAAGACAAAGTCACCATTGTCACAGGAGCGGGACGAGGAATTGGGCGCACGATTGCCCTGCGCTTCGCAGAAGAAGGCTCAGCGATCTTGCTCGCCGCGCGAACCGAAGCGCAGGTCCAGGCGGTCGCGGCTGAATTGAAATCGGCGGGACGCAAAGCTGCTGCTATAGCCGCCGACGTATCCAAGGAATCAGCCTGCGAGGCGATTGTCCGCGAAGCCCGCAAGCGATTCGGCTGCATCGACATTCTGGTAAACAATGCGGGCATTTTGGGACCAGTAAAGGCGGTCGAGGAGCTCTCGAACGAGGAGTGGGATGAAGTCATCGCCGTGAATCTGCGCGGACCGTTTCTGCTGTCGCGTTTGGTCTTGCCGGAGATGTACCAGCGAGGCTCCGGAGCGGTTGTCAACATCTCCAGCGTAGCTTCAAAAGGCGCGTTTCAGTGGAATAGCCCGTACGCGGCTTCAAAAGCAGGATTGGGAGGCTTAACGCGCACCATGGCAGCCGAAGCCGCGCGAAAAGGCGTTCGCGTCAATGCTATATGCCCCGGGCCGGTGCCCGAGACGGAAATGTCCCAGGAATTGGGCAAAAGGCTCGCCGCACGGCTGAAAGCCCCTCCGGAGCAGCTTTTTAGCCGCTTCGTCGAAGGAATACTCCAAGGCAGGCCGCAAACGGCCAGCGATGTGGCCGAAGCCGCGCTTTTCTTGGCCTCACCTCGGGCCGCAGCAATTACCGGGCAGACTCTGAATGTGGACGGCGGAATGTCTTTTTACTGACCGTTTCCACGCGTTCCCATTGCCGACGAGCGACCACTCCAACCGTCTTGTAGTTCGCCTGCACCCAGCCGACTCCCCGGTCTCCCGCCTCGCTGACAACGTAAATCGCCATCAGCAGCACGAGAAAACTGCCAAAAACGATGCCAAATAGCAGCTCAGCCGCGACCAATTCCTGAAAAAAGTAAATATTCAGCGCGACAACAGCAGCCAGACCCCACCACACCCACTTCGGGATACGACCGATTCGCATGTCCAAGCACCTACCCCCATTCCCTTAGATGCAAATCGGGGGCCGAAGGAGCGAG
>DASYYQ010000070.1:0-12181 GCA_035933545.1 Candidatus Acidiferrales bacterium
GGAGAAGAGCACGAATCACGCAGAATCGCCAGGGCCATAGTACGGGCGCGGCCAATCCGCGACACCGAGCACCTGGCAACGGTTGTGGCAGGGGCCCGAAAAGCAAGGGGAAGGCAGAGACTGCATCCCGCGACAAAAACGTTTCTGGCGCTGCGGATAGCGGTGAATCGAGAGTTGGAGGAACTCGGGCAGTTTCTTTCTAGGACCCCCGCCACTTTATCTTCGGGAGCGAGGTGGGCGATTTTGAGTTACCACTCGCTGGAGGACCGCATGGTCAAGCACAGCTTTCAGCGGCTGGTGCAGGCCGGCGGTTTTCAAATCTTGACGAAAAAACCGATACAGGCCGGCGAAGCTGAAGTGCGAGAGAACCCGCGCGCGCGAAGCGCGAAACTACGGGTAATCGAGCGCCGCGACGCAAGCCCGGACCAGAACGAATTTGAAAGCATCAACGAAAGGCAAGCATCATGACCGAATTCTACACTTCCAAGCGCATCGACAATTCGCGGCTTTCGCGGCCGGCCATTCCGCGATGGCGCGAGTATGCGCGGCGCATGGCCTGGGCGGCGGCGCTGGCTTCGTGCGGCTTGCTGTACACCTGGCAGCACTTTGAAGACATTCAATTGCGCTACAAGCTCGAGGGTTTGCAGGCGCAACACACGCAGGCTGTGGAACTCAACCAGCAATTGCACCTGGAGGCGGCTTCGCTAAGCTCGCCCATGCGCATCGACGCGATTGCGCGAACGCAATTGGGCATGACGGTATCCGTGCCGGCGCAATACGTTCCGGCCGCGGACAGCGCCGCTCGCGACGCTTATCTGGCGCAGCGCGTCAGCGCGCCGATACAGCCGTAATGCAGCGCCGCCAGCACTGCCGACGGCGTTACATACTGGATTGCGTGCAGCGTTGCGTGAAAACGACGTGCGCGACAGGCTTCGAGCGATCCGCCCTGCGGCGGCGCGAGGCAGTGGACCGCCGCATTGCGGGGTGAAAAGTTTTCTCGAAGCAGGCCGGAGCCCATGGCGCAAAGCAGTTCCCGTCTCCGTTTGGCTGTAGTTCTAAGCTTCACATTCATTTGGGTTTTCTTGGTTGTAGGCCGCCTCAGCTACTTGCAACTGTATCGCTACCGCGACTACCTGGAACGAGCGCGCCGCCAGCAGGAACGAATCATCGAAGTCAGCCCGATGCGCGGGCCGATTTATGACCGCAACGGGCGCGAGCTGGCGATGAGTATCCCAGTCGATTCCTGTTTCGCCGATCCCGAGGAAATCACCGATCCGGGCATGGTCGGGAGATTGCTGTCCCATGTGCTTGGAATTCCTGCGGAGGAAATCGAGCAGAGGCTTACAGAATCGCGCTCATTCGTCTGGATTGCGCGGAAAATCACTCCGGAGCAGACTTCGCGCATCAAAGCGCTGAATTTGCGAGGGATTTATTTTCAGAAAGAGAACAAGCGCTTCTATCCGGAGCACACGCTCGCTGCGGCGGTGCTGGGTTATGTCGACGTGGACGAACATGGATTGGGCGGCGTTGAATATTCGCTCGACAAGGAAATTCGCGGCAAGCCGGGCCGGATGATGGTGCTCGCCGACGCTCACCGGCAATGGCTTGACCATAGCGAAATGCCTTCGGACCGCGGCGATACGGTCGTTCTGACGATTGATCAGACCATCCAATACATTGCGGAAAGAGCGCTCGCTGACGGTTTGGCGCGGACTCATGCCAAGGGCGGCTCGGTGGTGGTGCAGGATCCAAATACCGGGCAATTGCTCGCTGTTGCCAATTGGCCGACGTTTGACCCGAATGATGCGCATGCGTACCCGGCAGCGGATTTTGTGGACCGCGCAGTTTCGTCCGCGTACGAGCCGGGCTCGATTTTTAAGACCATTTTGTTTTCCTCCGCTCTGCAAGAGGCCGTCGTCCAGCCGGCGCAGGTGGTGGATTGCCAGATGGGCTCGATTGTGGTGGCCGGGCGGCTGATCCACGATTGGCATCCCTTCGGAATACTGACCGTCGAGCAGGTCTTAATCAATTCGAGCGACGTCGGCTCGATCAAAATCGCCTTGCGCCTCGGCGCGCCGAAGTATTACCAGTACATCCGCAGCTTCGGCTTTGGCCAGTTGACGGGAATCAACCTGCCCGGCGAAAACCACGGACTGTTGCGTCCTTTGGATGATTGGACGGCCAGCTCGATCGGCTCGATCGCCATCGGGCAGGAAATCAGCGTCACGCCAATACAGATGATTTCCGCCGAATCGGCCATCGCCAATGGCGGAATTCTGCGCAAGCCGCAGATCGTTCGCCAGGTGCTGCGCGGCAATCAGGTTGTCATGCGGCCTAATCCGGATCCTCGCCGCGTAATTGACGAGACCACGGCGGCGACGATGCGCGACCTCATGGAGCACGTTGTTCTGGAAGGAACTGGCCGGCCAGCCCAGCCGTTCGGGTACACGGCAGCCGGAAAGACCGGCACTGCCCAGAAGATCGATCCGTCGACGGGCCGGTATTCGCGGACGCAATATAACGCCTCATTCATCGGCTATGCGCCAGTGAACAACCCGGTGGTGACGATTCTTGTCAATCTGGATTCGCCGGTCGGCGGCCATGAAGGCGGTCCGACGGCCGGGCCAGTGTTCAAGGAAGTGGCCGAGCAAGTTTTGGCGTATCTGAACGTGCCGCACGACATGCCGGAAGTGCCAGCTTTGGAGAAGGCGTCACTGAAAAAGAAGACTCGGCGCAGCGGCCGCGACCTGGACTTTACGCCTGCGCCCAAAAGCATCAGCCGCGCCGACGCAGGGAACGATGCAGCGCCAGCCGGCGTGCCGGAAGCCACGACCGTGGCGATTGCGGAGGGCCAGGCGGTGACGGTTCCCAGCCTGACCGGCCAGAGCGTTCGCGCGGTCATTGAGGCGTGCTCGCGATTGGGCTTGATGCCAGTCCTTGTGGGGAACGGAATCGCCCTGGACCAAAGCCCGGACGCGGGAACGAAAGTGCTGCCGGGGGCGAAAGTGATCGTGCATTTCGGCAGCGGGGATTCTTCCGGCGGTTCGCCCGGGAGTTCCTCGAGAAGTTCGGGAAGCAACAATTGAAAGCGGAACGGGAATCACACTTGGGCAGCGTAAATTTGAAGAGCAGGGGCGGAGGAACGGCAGCGTCGCTCGTTGAGCATTCCATGAAAGTGAAGGACTTATTTTTTGGCACTGAAATTGCCGCGATTTCCGGTTCAGGTGAAACGGAAATTAGTTCAGTCGCTTATGATAGCCGGAAAGTAAATCAGGGCGCTCTGTTCTTCGCCTTGAAAGGCGAGAAGGAGGACGGCAATAAGTACGTGGCTGACGCCCTGGAGCGCGGCGCGGTGGCTATTGCCAGCGAGGAAGCGCGCGGTGCGGCGGCGCCCGCCCAGATCAGCTGGATTGCGATGCAGCCGGGAGCGCAGCGTCGCGTCCTCGCTTCCGTTTCGGCGAACTTCTTCGGACATCCCTCCGCAGGCCTGCGCCTCGTCGGCGTCACCGGCACGAATGGCAAGACCACTACATCGCACCTGATTGACTCAATTCTGCGAGCCAGCGGCATGCGCACCGGCCTGATTGGCACAATTGCAGCGCGCACGCCGCGCGGGCGCCGCGAGGCCATCAATACCACGCCCGAATCGCTCGATTTACAGCAGATGTTTGCCGAGGTGCGCGACGAAAGCGGCAAAGCCATTGTGATGGAGGCCAGTTCTCATGCGCTGGCCATGGACCGCCTGTGGGGCTGCCATTTCGCGGCGGCTGTCTTCACGAATTTGACGCGCGACCACCTCGATTACCACAAGACGTTCGAAGAGTACTTCGCCGCCAAGCGCCGATTGTTTGAGGGCACCGGCGCAGGTCCCGCGGACGTCGCGGTAATCAATTCCGACGACCCCTACGGCAAGCAACTCGAAGGCATTGCTCGCCGCACGTTCACTTACGGGCTGAAAAACGGCGCGCGCATCAAAGCGCAAGAATATCCGCTGTCGTTTTCCGGCTTGGAGTTCACCGCGCAGACGCCCGTGGGAAAAATCGAAGTGCAGTCGCGCCTCGTTGGAAAAATCAACGTTTACAACATCCTTGCGGCGATTGGAGCCGGCATCGCATTGGACATACAGAGCGCCGCGATCGCGCGCGGGATTCGCGAACTGGAGAGCGTCCCCGGGCGCTTCGAGCGCATCGCCGCGGGGCAGCCGTTTTTGGTGATTGTGGACTATGCGCATACCGACGACGCGCTGCGCAACCTAATCTCCACCGCGCGCGAACTCTGCGGCGACAAGCGCATCATCACGCTTTTTGGCGCGGGCGGCGACCGCGACCGCACCAAGCGCCCGCTGATGGGCGAAGCCGCTGGAAATTTGAGCGATTTTGTCGTTTTGACCAGCGACAATCCGCGCAGCGAAGACCCGCTGCGCATTATCAATGACGTGTTGGTTGGCCTGCAGAAGACCAACGCGAAATACCGCGTGGAAGCGGACCGCGAGAAGGCCATCGAGATCGCTTTGAACGAAGCGAAGCCCGGCGACATTGTTTTGCTCGCTGGCAAGGGTCACGAGGCCTATCAGGTGCTTCGTGATGGGCCTATTGAATTTGATGATTGCGAAGTGGCGCGCCGCGTTTTGCGCGGTCATGGATACGGCGCGAGCAAGAATTAGTCGCAGTTAGTCCGGAGCAGCCGGAAAACGGTGGCGCCTAGCCCGGTGGAGAGACGATGCGGTGGACGGTGGCAAACGTGGCGAACGCTCTGGGTGTCGCAGTTCCCGCGCGCGCCGATTCCGTGGCCCGGCTGGCTGGCGTCTCGATTGATTCGCGCAGCATTCGAGCTGGAGAACTTTTTGTCGCCATACGAGGCCCGCGCTTTGACGGGCACGATTTTGTCGCCGCCGCATTGCAAGGCGGCGCGGCTGCTGCCGTTGTGGAGGCCCGCCGGGCCGCTGAATATCCCGAAGAAGTCCGCGGCAAGCTCCTGGCCGTCGAAGACACTCTTGGCGCCTTGCAGGAATTGGCGCGCGCTTACTGCGATTCCTGGCGCCAGGCCAAGCCGGGCCGCCGCGTGGCCGCCATTACGGGTTCGGCAGGCAAAACAACCACCAAGGAAATTCTTGCGGCGCTGCTGGCCGCGCGGTTCCGCGTTTTGAAATCCGAAGGCAATCTGAACAACGAATACGGCCTGCCGCTGACGCTTTTCCGCCTCACCGACGAGCACGATGCGGCCGTCGTCGAACTCGGAATGTCCCATCGCGGCGAACTTGCCTGCCTGGCGGAAATTGTCCAGCCTGACGTGGGCGTGGTGACCAACGTCGCTCCCGTGCATCTGGAATTTTTTTCTTCCGTGGACGAAATCGCGCTGGCGAAGCGCGAATTGATTGAAGGGCTGGGCGGCGCGAATCCTGTGGCTGTTCTGAACGCTGATGATCCGCGGGTCGCGCGTTTCGAGCAAGGGTTTCGCGGCCGCGTTTTGCGCTACGGTATTTCTAATCCCGCGGATTTTCGCGCCGAGAATATCGAAGATCGCGGCATGGAAGGCTCAGCGTTCGATTACGAAAGTCCGGAGGAATTGGCGCGCCTGCGTTTGCCTTTGGCAGGAAAACATAATGTGCTGAATGCGCTCGCCGCGCTGGCTGCTTCGAGCGAATGGGGAATCGGCGTCGCCGAGGCCAAGCAAGTTTTTCCGCAGATGCAGCCGGTTTCGATGCGCGGCGAATTTCTGAAATTCGCATCGGGGTTTGCGCTCATCAACGACTGCTACAACTCGAATCCCGTCGCGCTGGAACGTATGATTGACGTTCTATGCTCCGTTTCCGGATATTCCCGGCGCATTCTCGTTGCCGGCGAATGGCGCGAAATTGGCCGCTCTTCCGCTGAACTTCATCAGTCCGGCGGGCGCTACGCGGCGCAAAAAAATGCCATTGGCTGGATTTTCGGCGTCGCCGGAGACGCTCGGGAATTTGTGCGCGGCGCCATCGCGGCCGGTTTTCCCGCCGAGCGCACCAAATTTTTCGAATCCTCGATTGAAGCAGCCAAATTTCTGCCGGACTTCGTCGCCCCCGGAGATTTATTGCTGGTGAAAGGCTCGCGCGGCGTGCACATGGAATCCATCGCCGCTGCATTGCAAGAGAAATTCCCGCTGGCCGAGACGCGCGGAGTTGCGCAAGCCATGAGCGAGAGGCGCAGCTGAAATGCTCTATTATCTCTTCGTCGAAATTCTGCGCCCGCACTACAGCCCGCTGAACGTGTTCCGCTACATCACCGTGCGAACGGCGATGGCCAGCCTGACCGCGCTTTTTTTGACGCTGGCGCTCGGCCCGTGGACCATTCGCCGTTTGCGCGCCATGCAAATCGGCCAGTACATTCGCAGCGAAGGGCCGCAAAGCCATCAAGCCAAGGCTGGCACGCCCACGATGGGGGGCGTGCTCATCATCGTTGCCATTATTGTGCCGACGCTGCTATGGGCCGACCTGCGCAGCCCTTATGCATTGCTCGCGATGTGCGCCACGGCCTGTTTTGCGTTGATTGGTTTCGTGGACGATTACAACAAAGTGGTGCGCAAACGCAGCATGGGCTTGCGCCCAAAGGTGAAATTTCTGTACCAGGTGCTGACTTGCGCGGGAGTCGGCGCAGTTCTTCTCGGCCTCCAGCAGCGCGGCGCATATTCCACGGAATTGAGCGTTCCGTTTTTTAAAAAGCTTCATCCAGACCTCGTCGTGCGCTCGCTTCTCCTGCGTCCGCACATTTGGCCGCTCGCTTTTGTGCCGTTCGTGGTCTTCCTCATTTTTGTTATTGTCGGAGCTTCGAACGCCGTGAATTTGACAGACGGCCTGGACGGACTGGCCATCGGCTGCGTGCTTGTGGCCGCCGGCGCGCTCACAGTTTTGACGTACATCAGCAGCCATGCGAAATTCGCCGATTACCTCGAGATTCAGCATATTCCGCAGGTCGGCGAATTGACAATTTTCTGCGGCTCGGTAGTCGGCGCGTCACTCGGCTTTCTCTGGTATAACGCGCATCCCGCGGAGATGTTCATGGGCGATGTCGGCTCGCTCGCGCTCGGCGGCGTGATCGGCGTGACTGCGGTAATCATCAAACAGGAAATTCTGCTGCTCTTCATCGGCGGCATCTTTGTTCTGGAAGCGATTTCCGTAATCATTCAGGTGAGCTCGTTCAAGCTGCGCGGCAAACGCGTTTTTCGCATGGCGCCGCTGCACCATCATTTCGAGCTTATCGGCTGGAGCGAATCTAAAATCATTGTGCGATTTTGGATCGCGGCGCTGGTGTTCGCGCTATTTTCGCTGACGACTTTAAAACTGAGGTAAATTCGGTGCGGCTCGGCGTAGAACTCGAAGGCAAGCGGCTCCTGGTTGTGGGCTTGGCCCGCACCGGAATCGTGGTGTCGCTTTTTTGCGCCGCGTATGGCGCGCGCGTCACTGCCACGGACGAAAAGCCTGAATCCGCGCTTGCTGACACTCTGGAGAAATTGCGCGCGGCGGGCGTGACTCTGGAATTCGGCGCGCCTCCGCCGGAAATTTTTGTGAACCAGGATCTCATCATTGTCAGTCCGGGCGTGCCGGCAAAACTGCCCGGCCTCGAACTCGCGCGCAATTGCAACATTCCCGTGTGGAGCGAAATCGAACTTGCCTGGCGGCTGCTGCGGGGGAAACTTGTGGCCATCACTGGTTCGAACGGAAAAACCACCACTACCGCGCTGGTGGCGCACATTCTCAAGTCCGCAAAAATGCCCGTGCTGGTCGGCGGAAACATTGGCACGCCGCTGCTCGCGCGCGTCGAAGCGTCGAGCGACTCCACGGTGACCGTCGCGGAAATCAGCAGCTTCCAGCTCGAAACCATCGAGGCGTTTCGCCCGGACGTGGGCGTGCTGCTCAATCTCACGCCGGATCACATCGACCGTCATGGCTCCTTCGAGGAATACGCGCGCGTCAAGCAAAAACTCTTTCAGAACATGCTCGACCGCGATTTTGCCGTCCTGAACGCAGATGATCCAGAGGTCGCGCAGCGCGGCCCTCTTCACGGCCGAAGATTTTGGTTCAGCCGCCAGAAACGCCTCGCCGCTGGAACGTTTTTGCTCGGAGGCCAAATTCTTTTTCGCCGGGAAGGCAGCGAAAGCGTTCTCATGCGCAGGAACGACATTCCGTTGCGCGGTGAGCACAATTTGGAAAATGTCCTGGCCGCTTCTACAGCGGCGATTCTTGCCGGCGCGCCCACGGATTCCATCGAAGCGGCGGTGCGCAGTTTTCCGGGAGTAGAACATCGCCTCGAATTCGTCGCCGAGATTGGCGGGGTGAGTTTCTACAACGATTCGAAAGCGACCAACGTGGACGCGGCGCTAAAAGCGATCGACGCGTTTCCCGGCTCGCTCTTCGTGATTCTTGGCGGCAAAGACAAAGGCGCGCCGTACGCTCCATTGCGCGAGCCGTTGCGGCAGAAAGCGAAGCTTGTGCTGCTGATTGGCGCTGCCGCCGGCAAAATTGCGGCTGAGCTAGGAGGCGCAGCCGAAATGGAAGATGCAAAAACGCTGGAGCGCGCCATCAAAATCGCGCTCGATCACGCGAAGCCAGGTGACACCGTGCTGCTTGCTCCGGCCTGCGCCAGTTTCGATCAGTACGAGAATTTCGAGCAGCGCGGACGCGAATTCAAGGAAATCGTCGCGCGCCTCGCCGCCGGAAATGCGGCGGAGAATTCCGCGAAGAAAGGATAAGCATGCCGCGAAGTTTGCAGCCGGACAGGAAATTATTCGGAGTCACGCTGGCGCTGTGCTTCATCGGCGTCATCATGGTTTTCAGCGCTTCCGCCATCACCGCCAAGCAACTGTACGGCAATGGCTACGTTTTTCTCGAACGCCAACTGGTATGGCTGGCCATCGGGTTGTTTGGAATGATTCGCCTGATGAATTTCGACTATCGCAAGTTGCGCGAGCCCCGCATCATTTATCCCAGCATCGCTGTGATTTTGCTGCTGCTCATCGGCGTGCTTTTCCTCGATCGCACGCACGCCACGCATCGCTGGATTCACGCCGGGCCCATCAGCCTGCAGCCCTCGGAGTTCGCCAAGCTTGTGGTGATTCTCTACCTTGCGTGGTTTTTGGAATTGCGCTCGCGCCCCGGGAGCGCCGGCGTAAACAATTTGCAACAGACTCTGCTCCCCGCGCTTGGCCCGATTATTTTCATGCTGGCGCTGATTCTGCGCGAGCCGGACATGGGCACGTCATGCATGATTTTCCTGGTGGCGCTGGCGATGCTGTACGAAGCGGGCCTCTCGATGAAATACATTGGCGCGCTCGCCGCCGCTTCCATTCCTGCGATTTATCTGCTTATCGTTCATGCGCATTACCGCTACGAGCGTGTGCTCGCGTTTTTCTCGCCGAACGCCGATCCGCAGGGGCGCGGCTTCCAGCTTCTCCAGTCGCTCATCGCCGTCGGTTCGGGCGGCCTGACCGGTGTCGGTTTGATGGAAAGCAAGCAGAAGCTTTTTTATTTGCCCGAGGCGCATACCGACTTCATTTTCGCCGTGCTGTGCGAAGAGCTTGGCTTCATCGGCGCGCTGGTGGTCGTCGCGCTATTTGCGGTTTACGCCTGGCGCGGTTTTCGCGCCGCGTTTCGCGCGCCGGACATGTTCGGCCGCCTGCTCGCGCTGGGCATCACCACGCTGGTTGCCGGTCAGGCGCTCGTGAACCTGAGCGTCGTGCTCGGCTTGATGCCCACAAAGGGCATTCCGCTGCCGTTCATCAGCTATGGCGGTTCGAGTCTGTTGGTAATGCTCCTGGCCACCGGCGTGCTCTTGAATATTAGCCAGCACGCGGAGGCGGTTTAAGTTCTCGCATATGCCGGCGCCTAGGAAGCTGCTGATCGCCGGCGGCGGCACTGGCGGGCACGTTTTTCCGGCCATTGCTGTAGCGCAAGAGTGGCTGCGTCGCGGCGAAACGAGCGCGGGAGGGAAGAGGGAAGTCTTGATCGTTGGCACGAAACTCGGTCTCGAAGCGAAACTGGTTCCCGAAGCGGGACTACCCTTCGCGACCATTCGCGTTGCCGGCCTCAAGGGAATTGGCGGCATGAAGCTCGTTCGCAACGTCGCAACGCTCGGCCTCGGCTTCTGGGACTCCGCCGAGCTTCTGCGCGAGCACGAATTCGACTTCAGCGCCGCATTCGGAGTTGGCGGCTACGCTTCCGGCCCGGTCATGCTGCTCGCTGCCATGCGCGGCATCCCAACGGTCCTTTTTGAGCCGAATCTCGAGCCTGGATTCGCCAATCGCGTGCTTGCGCGCACGGCCAAGCGCATCGCCACAGGTTTCGACGAAACTGCCAGGCGCTTCGGCGCAAAAGCCACCGCCACCGGCAATCCTATTCGCGCTGAATTTTTTAACGCGCCCAGCCGCGCCCCGCATCATGCGCCGTTTACCCTCTTAGTCACCGGAGGCAGTCGTGGCGCCCATCCCATCAACGAAGCGATGACCGGCGCTCTCGATTTGCTCGCTGCGAAAAAAAATCAGCTTTTCGTGGTGCATCAGACCGGCGAACGTGACTATAATGCCGTTCGCGAAGCGTATGCTCGGCGCGAATTCAACGCGGAGGTCAGTCCCTTCATCGGGAACATGGCGGAAAGGTTTGCACAGGCCGACCTGATCGTTTGCCGGTCAGGCGCCATCACGGTGGCCGAAGTTGCCGCCGCTGGGCGTGCCGCCATCTTTATCCCTTTCGGCGCCGCAACAGACAGTCATCAGCTTCGCAACGCCCAGTCCATGGAGCAATCCGGCGCTGGACGCGTGATTCCACAGGGCCAGTTGAACCCGCAGCGTTTGGCAAACGAAATTCTCTCTCTTTTGGATCAGCCCCCAAAACTCGAGGAAATCGCGCAGCGCGCGCACGCGCTGGGTCGTCCGCAAGCGGTCGCAGATCTCGTGGACCTCATCGAGGGGGTAGCTCATAAATGACCATTCCATTCGGCAATTTTCAGCGCATTCATTTGATCGGCATCGGCGGCAGCGGGATGAGCGGCATTGGTGAAGTCTTGCTCGCGCTCGGCTACGCGGTGTCCGGCTCGGACATCAAGTCCTCAAGCACAACGGGCCGCCTAAGCAACCTCGGCGCAAAAATTTTCGTGGGGCACGAATCCGCACACGTGCAAGGCGCGCAGGTGGTCGTCGCTTCGTCCGCCGTGCGGCCCGACAATCCGGAAATCGTCGAAGCGCGCAAGCTGAAAATCCCGGTGATTCCGCGCGCGGAAATGCTTGCGGAATTGATGCGCCTGAAATACGGAATCGCGGTTGCCGGCGCGCATGGAAAAACGACGACGACTTCGCTGGTTGCGTCGGTTCTCGCTGCCGCCGGATTGGATCCGACGTTCGTCGTGGGCGGCCGCGTGAACGCTGCCGGTGCCAACGCTCGCGCGGGTCACGGCGATTACATGGTCGTTGAAGCCGACGAAAGCGACCGCTCGTTCCTTCTGCTCGCGCCCGTCGTCGCTGTGGTCACCACAATCGACCGCGAACACCTCGACCAATACCATTCGCTCGAGGAGATTCAGTCCACCTTTCTGGAATTCGTGAATCGTGTGCCGTTTTACGGCGCCGTTGTCCTTTCGCTCGATGAACCGAACGTTCAGGCGATTTTGCCGGGGGTAAAACGCCCCGTCGTCACCTATGGCGTTTCCAACCAGGCGGACCTGGTGATTAGCGACATCGAGCTCGCTGGCTTGGACAGCCATTTCCGGCTCACGTACCACGGAGACGATCTCGGAAAATTCCATCTGCCGTCACCGCCGGGAATTCACAACGTCCGCAACGCCGCAGCTGCGGCAGCTGTCGCGCTTTACCTCGGCATTCCCGCGGATTTGATTCGCGAAGGGCTGCACAAATTCGCCGGCGTCGGCCGGCGCTTCGAAATCAAAGGCACGTTCGCGGGAGTTACGTTGGTCGACGATTACGGCCATCATCCCGCGGAGATTCGCGCTACGCTCGACGCAGCGCGCGGCTGCAATTACAAACGCCTGCTGGTGCTGTTTCAGCCGCATCGCTATACGCGCACGAAGCATCTGTGGGACGAATTTTGCCGCGCCTTCAACCTGGCGGATGTTCTGGTCGTTTCGGAAATTTACGCGGCTGGTGAAGCGCCAATTGAGGGCGTCAGCGGACAGAAACTCGCGGAAGCGATTTCCGCGGCGGG
>DASYYQ010000074.1:0-42555 GCA_035933545.1 Candidatus Acidiferrales bacterium
GGTGACGTCAAGCTGCTTGTGTAAATAGTTTGAGGGTGTGGGTCTTCCAGTCCTCGTTGAAGCGGCTGAAAATGGCATAGATGATGCGCTCCACGCTTTCGACGTTGCTGAACACCACCATAGGGCGTGTGCGGCGGCGCACTTCGACGAAACAGCGCTCGATGACGTTGGTGGTGCGAACTTTCCGCCACAGGTGCGCTGGCAGGGCGAAAAAGTGCAGCAGCTCAGGCAGGTCGCGTTCCAACTGCCGAACCATGGAGGGGTAGCGCGAGCGCCAGTGAAACCGAAATCGTTCGAAGGCCCTGCGCGCACCGGCAACGTTCTTGGCCAAATAGATTTTTTGAGCCGCGATCTTGACCTGCGCCTCGTCGCGCCGCCGGACTTTCTCCAGGATGTTGCGCATCTTGTGCACCCAGCAGCGCTGGTGTCGCACGCGGGGATAGACCGTCTCGATGGCCCTGGCCAGTCCGGCACAGCCGTCGGTGACCACCAACTGCAAATTGCGGCCCCGCAGCCCGTGGCGAAACAGATCGTTCAACAGCCCTTCCCAGGCGGCCTGGCTCTCTCCTTTAGCCCGCGTAAAGGCCAGCAACTCGCGCTGGCCGTCCCGCCGCACTCCATAGGCCACCAACAGCAGCACGCGTTGCGGGCCGAAGGCGCGTCGCACCTTCAGCCAGACTCCATCCAAGAACAAATAGGCCCACTCATCTCCCAGCGGCCGATGGTGGAAGGCTTGCACGGCTTGATCGAGCACGCGCGTCAGCTGCGAGACGGTCTGCGCGCTGACCGACTCGCCCGTCACTACGGCCACCACGCGTCCCACTTGGCGCGTCGAAATCCCCCGCAGGAACGCCTGCCGGATCAGTTCGGCCACTTCCGGCGAGCGCCGCTGGAGCGGCCCGATACAGTGCGGCAGGAACGAGCGCAGACGCGTCCGCGGAATGCGCAAGCGAATCACTCCCAACGGGGTCACATAATCCCGGTCGTAGAAGCCGTTGCGATAATCCACCCGCTCGGCTGGCGCGGACCGCTCGTGCCACTTCAGCCCTAAGTACTCGAGCATTTGCTGTTCGGCGTCCTTCTCCAGCAGCTCTTTCAACCGCTGCCGCGTCTGACCTTGGAAATCGCCCCAAAAACTCTCTTGCAGATCCCGCACAAACCCTTCGAACCGCTGTGTGATATTCTTCACTCGCATCGGGGTGTAGGCTCCTTTTACCGGGAGATTTTGTTGCTCGCACAACAAAACCTACACCCTCTCTCTTTTTACACACTCGAACTTACGTCACCCATAGACTCGCGCAGGATACAAATGGGTACAGAAGCAACCTCCGGCAATGGAAGCTCGAAAACCAAGCGCCAGTGACTCTGCGACGGTTTTACGAAAATTCAGGCCATCTTGCAGACGCGAGTAACTATCGGAAACAGGCTGTTTGACCAACCGAGCCAGTAGCGAATCAAATGTTCTGCCGCACGGTTTTTTCGCAAGCACGTTTTCCGAGAACGACAGAAAGCATGGAGGCCACGCTTCTCCAAGCCCTCGGCGTTCTCAACGCCAGGCAGATCGCGCAGCGCGTTCCGCTGACTGAGAGGCCGCCCATTCTCCGTAGAGAACCGGAAACCGGATTCTCGGACAGCAATAAACCCCGAAACAAAAGAATCTTCAAGCCCTGAGAACTCCTGAGGGCGGAACTTAACTCAATCGATTTGCATCACGGTACTTATTCGGCAGATTCGTCATACGCCATGCTTGGAGCGGCGGCGGGTCACGGACAGTGCCAATTACGCGCTCGACGATCATGAGTTCAAGGAGTTCCGCGACAAAGCCGATGCCGGGATACCAGCGGCCACGCCCCTCGCTAGCCATAGAAAAGCGCTCGCACCACGGTCGTGTCGCGCTCGCCCCATACGTTTTCATGAGGCGGTTGGACACGAGCCAGCTACGGTCCGCTGGTCCCGGCCGCGACCGTGCCCAGACCCGCCTGCTGCAGCTGCTGGTTAAGCGCAACCAAATCCTGCGACTTGAGCTCGTTCCACTTCGCCAATTCGGCCTCAGCCATGACTTTCGCTTTCGCAAAGCCCTGCCGCACGGTCGTGTTCGGCGCATCCAGGCCGTTCTGAGCCGAACCGGAAAGCTGGCCGAGAATCCGGACCAACCCGGTCAGGCTCGTCGTTGCGGGTGCCGCGTCGCCTTCGCCCGAAGCGTCCGGATTCGGCGGCTCGGAGGCAAACCCCTCGATGGCGTGCGCCTTGTCGCTCAGGGCGGAAATCGACCCAGCCAGCGACTGATTACTACTGGCGCTCGATTCCAGTTTCACCAACTTCGCGCGCAATTGCCCCGCTTCGCGCAGCGCGCCCGAAACCTGCGTTTGCAGCGCCTGAATCTCGCCCGCAAGTTGCTGTTGCTCCTTCATCGCCTGTGCCGAGTAGGTCATCCCCGGCGCGAGCTTCACCTCCAGCGGCTGCGTGTATTGATGACCACTGGCCGTCAAACGCACGGTGTACGTTCCCGGTACAGCCGGATTGCCCACACCACCACGGAAGAAAGCAAGAAAGCCGCCGCGGCCGCCGCCGCCCGCGTCTGCGCCCGGCTTCACCTCGCGCAGATCCCAGTTCCACGCATGCAAGCCGGCCGCTGCGCTCAAAATCGCTGGTGTACGAGCGAAAACCGCGGCAACCGTCATTTTGTTCGGGTTCTCGGGTAGCACGCGCTCCGTGCTGCTGTAATGCCGCACCACCTGTCCGGCGCTGTTGAGAATGTCGAGCGAAACCGGCCCGCTGTCGGCGCGCAAATAGTAATAAATCACCGCACCCGAAGGCGGTGCATCCGCCGAAATCACGAGCATCGGATCCAGATCGGCCGCTTCGCTAGAGGGGTCGTTCCCGCCATAGACTCGCGCACTGCCTGCATGCAGATCTGCCGGCTCCGGCTTGTAAAGCACGGCAGCAGAGTCACTCATCGTCGCCTTCACCTGCCGTAGCGGGCTCATGTCGTCCATGACCCAGAACGAGCGGCCGAAGGTGGCGATCACCAGCGATTTGCCATGGAACGCAAACCCTCGAATCTCGACGGGCGGCATGTTCAGCCGTAACGACTGCCACTGGTTGCCGTCATCGAATGAAACATAAACACCCTTGTTGGTGCCGCAGAACAGCAGTCCCTTACGCACCGCATCTTCGGTAATTGACTCCAGATATTCATCCGAGGGAATGCCGTTGACGATCTTCGTCCACGTCTTCCCGCCATCCGCTGTGCGGTAAATGTACGGATGGTCGTCATTCAGCCGATGCCGATCAACCGCCGCGAACGCCTCCTGCTGATTGTAGTGCGAGGCCGCCATCTGGATGACCTTGCTCCACGGAGTCAACTCCGGGGGCGTGACGTTGTGCCACGTCTGGCCGTCGTTGCGCGTTACCTGAACGTAGCCATCGTCAGTGCCTACCCAAATCTCGTGCGGCAGGAGCGGCGACGGTGCAATCGTATAGATCACGCCCCAGCGCGGCCCGTACGTCCGCTCGGCATAAGTCGTATCTTTCGCCGTTGTGGGATCAAGATTCGGCGGAATGCCCGGATCCTGGCGCGTGAGATCGGGGCTGATCTTACGCCACGAATTCCCGCCATCGTCCGTCTGGAACAAAAACTGGTTGGCGAAGAAGAACTCGTGCTTGTCCGCCATCGAGAACGCTACTGGAAGCGTCCAAGTCTGCCGGAAGTTTTGCCCGGGATAGGCCAGCAGTGGCGAAATATTGTGCCGCTCGCCGGTGGACGGAATGCACTTGCCCACTGCGTTGCCCCCAAATATCTCATCCTTCGCCAGGGGATTCTCCGCTACATCGCCGCTTTCTCCTCCAACGCACGCCGATTGCCATCCGGTACCGAAGGTGGCGCGGCCGCCGTTCGGACCCGCACTCGCCGCTGATCCGCCATTGTTGTTACTATCCTGCTGTGCGCCGTAGATCCAGTACGGCGAGCGATTGTCGGTGGTCACGTTGTACAGTTGCGCCGTCGGCTGGTTGTTCCACGAGCTCCAGTTTTTGCCGCCATTGACCGTCACGATCGTGCCTTGGTCGCTCGCCAGAATCATATGGCTATGGTCGCTCGGGTTGATCCACAGTTGGTGATAATCATCCCCGCCCGGAGCGCCGCGGAAGGCAAAGAAATTGGCGCCGCCATCGGTCGATTTGTACACCGTCGTATTCATCGCGTACAGCGTGTTTTCATCTTTCGGATCGACCGTGATCGACTCAAAATACCAGCCGCGATTCCAAATGCGGTTGTCCGTGTCCATCAGTTTCCAGGTCGCGCCGGCATCATCCGAGCGGTACAGTCCTCCTTCTTTGGCGCTCGCATCAACCATCGCGTAAACGCGGTTCGGGTCGCTCGGCGCCACCGCGACGCCGATGCGTCCGTGATTGGCCGGCAACCCGTTCGTCAGGTGCGTCCAGGCTTTGCCGCCGTCGCTCGATTTATACAGCCCGCTGCCTGGCTCATTCGACGACGGATATACGGTCCATGGCGGACGCCGCGTCGCCCACATGGCGGCATAAATCACCTGCGAGTTGTTCGGGTCAAACGAAAGATCAATCGCGCCCGTGTTGTCGTTGATGAACAAGACCTTCTTCCAGGTCAAACCGCCGTCCGTTGTCAGGTAGACCCCGCGCTGTGGTGTGGCCGCATAGTTGTTGCCAAGTGCCGCGACGAAGACCCGGTTCGGATCATGCGGGTCGACGACAATGCGGCCAATCTGACGCGTCTCTTCCAGGCCTATGCGCGCCCAGGTCTCGCCGCCATCGGTCGACTTGAACATCCCATCGCCCAATGAGAACTGCGAGCGCGGATCACCTTCGCCGGTACCGACATAAATGATATCGGGGTTCGAGGGCGCTTCTGCGATGGCGCCAATCGACGCCACCGGTTCGTGGTCGAAAATCGGCTCCCACGTAGTGCCATCGTTGTTGGACTTCCACACGCCGCCATCAACCGCACCCATATAGTAGGTGTCGGGGTGCTGGGTGCTGCCAGTCACCGCGACCGTGCGGCCCGCGCGAAAGGGCCCGGCCATGCGCCAGCGCATGCCGTCATAGAGCTTCGCGCTCAGCTGCTGTGCGGCCATCGGCATGCAAGCCGCCAGCATCGCTGCTAATCCCATTCCCAGCACCCATAGATAACGACGGACCATAATGCCTCCTCAAAAACTGCGGAAAGGCAGCATACAACTCATCGGAGAGTTGGCAAAGAGGCAAGTAAAACTGACCGTAAACACGGATGCTCGTTGGGTTCACGTTGTGGGCAATTACTGAGACCTCGAATCCGCACCGAACGCTTGATAACATTTGGCGAACATTGGCCGTTATTGCTGCTAGTCGCTGGATTTTCTGGTCCGGCGCCGATCGAAATTGCCGCGGCGGTTGCAGGAAATGAATTGTTGTAGCCAGTTTATGGGCGTGCAGCTCACCCGGAGAGCACCTGCTTAAACAGCAGGGTGCTCATTCAGCGCGTTTATGTATTAGAATCGTTTAGAATCACGGAGTTAGCGTGGGCGTGTGGCTCAGATTGGAGAGAATCTGCTTTGCAAGCAGGCGGAAATTCAATCTAAGTTATTGCTTTGGTTGCGCTTCCGGATTTCCGACCCAGCCAAATGTGCGCTCGCGTGCGCTGTTGGGTCACTATTGCTTGTCGCGCCGATTTTTGCGCCACGAACAAGTGGGAGCGAAGTCACAGGCAAGCTTGCGGGAATCGTCAAATCGCAAAACGGAAACGCGATTGCATCCGCGCATGTGGAATTGCGCCAAGGGACGAACTCGCATCTGCAAACTGTACCTACCGGCGTCAATGGGCGATTTCTTCTGAGGCAAGTAGTTGCCGGCGATTACACACTAACCGTTAGCGCGCTGGGATTTGAGCCCTTTAAACAGAGTGTGACTATTCTGGCTGGCGCCACGGTGGAGGTTGCGGTGACGCTTAAACTTCTGCCCGTGGAGCAAACAGTTGTAGTGACATCGACGCAAACGCCGGAGCAGTTGACCGGCGTCCCGGCGCAGGTAACGGTGTTAAATTCCGCAAATGTCAACCAATCTCCCGCGATCACGCTGGATGATTTGCTGCGCGAAGTGCCAAGCTTCAGCTTATTTCGCCGGACAAGCAGCCTGGTGGCACAGCCTACGACGGAGGGTGTGTCGCTGCGAGGCATTGGCGCGAGCGGAGTGAGCCGCACGCTGGTTTTTCTGGATGGTGTCCCGATCAATGATCCGGTGGGCAGCTGGATTTACTGGGCCGAAGTACCGGCAATTCAGGTGCGCGACATTGAAATTGCGCCGGGTGGCGTGTCTTCGCTCTACGGCAGCTCCGCGATGGCCGGTGTGATTGATATCAGGACGCGTCGGCCGAAAACGCCGACGCTCGACGTAAATGGGTTTGGCGGTTTCGACGGCACAGGCAATCTCGATTATCTCGCAGGCAGTGCTAAGGGGCGATTTTCTTACAATTCAGCAGGAAGTTTTTTTCGCACGGACGGATACGTGTTGGTGCCCGAGCCATTTCGCGGCGCGGTGGACATTGCTGCAAACTCGCGGCACGAGACCGCCAACGCTCGCATGGATTTCCAGGCCACACGAAACACCATTTTGTTTATCGATGGACGCTTCTACAATGAGAATCGCGGCAACGGCACGCCCCTGCAGAACAATTCCACGCGCGAAGGTGCACTGAATGCCGGCTTGCGTTCGCGGAGGGGTAGCGGAAACGAATGGCGCGTCAACATATTTTCGTTTGACCAGGTTTTTCACAGCAGCTTCAGCGCGGTTGCTGCGAATCGCGCCAGCGAGACGCTCTCGCTTCTGCAAGCCGAGCCAGCCTATGGCTACGGCGGGAACGCGCAATGGTCGCGCCCCATTTTCGTCAAGCACTTGCTCTCCATCGGCGGCGATGCTCGCTGGACATATGCGCGCGACCAGGAAAATAGCTTTTCTCCCGCGGGAACGAACACTGTTAATAAGCGCATCCCCGCCGAGCAGGCTCTCGCCGGCGCATTTATTCAGGACTTCTGGGACGTGTCGAATCGGCTGAACATACTGGCTGGCGCGCGTGTGGACACCTGGAAAAATTACGCCGCTTCGCTCACGCAAACGACTCAGTCAACTGGAACAACTACCGTCACCAGTTATCCCGCCGTCTCCAAAAGCATCGTCACGCCGCATGCGGGAATTGTTTTTCGCATCAACCATGGCCTTACCGCACGCGCCGCTTTTTATCAAGGCTTTCGAGCGCCGACGCTCGACGAACTCTATCGCGCCTTCCGCGTTGGCAATGTTCTGACCCTGGCCAATCCCAATCTCGGCCCGGAACGCGTGACCGGTTATGAAGTGGGCTTGAATCAGCAAGTCAGCTCAAATTTTTTCTGGCGTGTTACCGCATTTTCGGACCATCTCGATGATCCGATATCCAATGTCACCATCAGTGTTACGCCTTCTCTGATTACAAATCAGCGCGAAAACTTGGGCTTCGTCAATGTCAAAGGAATCAGCGCGGACGCCAGCTATCGGTTTTCGCACGGTTTTGATGTCAACGCTGGCTACCTCTTCGACCAAGCCGTGGTGGGCGGCTTTTCGCAAAATCCGGTAATCGTTGGCAAGATACTGCCGCAAGTTCCCAAGCACCGGGGTACTCTAATCGTGTCGTACTCCGGCTGGTGGCATTTGACTGCTAGTGTAGACGGCCGCTACGAAAGCCATCGCTTCGACGACGTTTCTAATCAATTCAAACTCGGCAGCTTCTTTGTGCTGGACGCAAAAATCTCTCGCCATCTCGGCGAAAATTGGACGCCCTTCTTCGAAGTCGATAACCTGCTGAATCGGCAGTATCCTGTCGCGGCGATTCCCGTGCCGCAGGTTGGAACTCCCATTTTCGTGCTTGGGGGAGTTCGCTTCGCCTGGTCTGGAAATTAGCTTCGCCGAGCTATCCTAAGCAGCGACTACGGCGTTGGGGGCGAGTCCAAAACGACTGATTGTTCAGGGAAGCACGTAATGCGGAGCAGTCCTTCCAGCGGATTGACTCAGCGCTTCGCCTTGTCGATTTGATCGGCCGGTGCATGCGAGAGTTCTGCGACTACGCCATTGCAGATGAGGTGCGTTAGTTGAAGGGAGTCCACAGAGACTGCGTAATGACCGCTTCCCCCTGTCCGCGAACGTGATGAAACGGTATGCTGAGGGCGAGCGTCGAAGAGATCATCCGAGTTCAGGAGGATGCATATGCACAGGGGAATTCTTAGTGTTGTCGCGGTCGTTGCCGCCGCGCTGTTTGGTTTTGCCGCGCAACAGGGCTCGGCACCGCCGCCGCAAATGTCGGATAACGTCGCCGGCTATCACCTTGCTACTTCCGTACCCCTGCCGGACACAGGATTCTGGGATTACCTCGGCATCGACGAGGTGAATCATCATCTATTCGTCTCCCACAGCGACGAAATTCTGGTGATCTCGACTGACACGAACAAGATTGTCGGCAAGCTGGCGCCGACTCCTCGCACTCATGGCGTGGTGATTTCGCACAAGGATCACCACGGTTTCACCAGTAATTCCGGCAATAGTCGCGGACAGCAGGGTGTAAGCAGCTTCACGGAATTCAACCCCAAGACGCTCGCCATCATCAAGCAAGGGCTTCTGCCCATCGGCGGGTCCGACGGCATCGTTTACGACTGGGCATCGGATCGTGTGTTTTTCCTAACGCACGGGAAGAAAGACGCGGCTGTAGATGCGGCCACAGGAGAAGTGGCCGGCGTCGTGGACATTCCGGGCGCCGCGGAATCAGCTGCAGCGGACGGCAAAGGGCACCTCTACAACGTCATGGAAGACCTGAGCACTATTGTGGACATCGACACGCACTCGCTCAAAGTCGTCAATCAGTGGCCCTTAGCGCCGTGCGAAGGTCCTTCGGGAGTTGCCATGGATACGGAGGAGCGACGCATCTTCATTGGCTGTCATGGCGGCGGTGAAAATGGCGGCGGTGTGATGGTGGTATTCAATCCCGACGCGGGCAAAGTGGTTGCCACGCTGCCCATCGGAGGCAGAGGAAACGATGCGGTGCGCTTCGACCCCGGCACTGACTTGGCGTTTGCGTCCGTCGGCGAAGGCGACATCACCATCGTGCACGAAGATTCGCCGGATAAGTTCACTGTGCTGGGAAACGTCAAGACCGAGCAAGGCGCCCGCACCATGGAGTGCGACACGAACACTCACACCTTGTATTCGGTTACGGCCAAATTCGGTCCGCCGCCTCCCCTCCCTCCTAATGCCACGGAGCGCGAGAGACGCTTCCGCCGCGGGCCGATGATCGCGGGCAGCTTCAGGCTGCTCGTGGTGCCAAATCACTAGCTGCGTTTGACTACGGAGCGTGGCACCTTATGGTCACAGCGGTTTTTATTTGCGATAAGCAGTGGCAACGAGCAGAAGATTGCCTCTTTGTTCTCATCGTGCGCTCCAGGCTTTCGTTCGCGCTGAGGTCCCCAGGGGATTACTTTCGAATTACGGTTAGTCACACACGCGTGGGCTACTCATACCTCAACACGACCATGGGATCGACGCGCGTGGCACGGCGCGCAGGACCGACGCAAGCGAGAAAGCCTACGAGTACGACAATGATGACAACCGCGGCGAAGGTCCATGGGTCGGTCGGCTTGACGCCCCAAAGCTGATTGCGGATGAGGCGCGTTGTGCCCCAGGCGCCAAGGATTCCGAGGCCGGCGCCGCAACCGATTTGGATCCCTCCTTTGCGCAGGACGGAGCGCAGCAAGTCGGCTCGCTGCGCACCGAGCGCCATGCGAATGCCGATCTCGTGCGTTTGTAGTGAGACGTTATACGCCATCACGCTGTAGACGCCGATGACTACTAGCAGCAGCCCGACTGCGGCGAACGTCGAAAGCGCCACAAACTCAAATTCTGGCTGAGCGTAGATATATTTCCTGAACGTGTCCGCGTCGGATACAGTTTGCCCGGTGCGTGCATCTCCCACGTGAACATCCGGGGCGATAGCCCATACTTGTTGGACAAGGAGCTTAGAGAACCGGTCGGCATTTCGGCCAGTCCGGACCGACAGCGTATTCACTAGTTCGGGCGCGATCGTCCATGGAACGAACGCCTCCGGCTCGGACGAAACATCGCCCGGCCCGGAATATGGCGATTTCGCGTCAGAAACAATGCCTACTACTTCGAAGTAGGTGTGCGCGGGCAGCTTTGCGGCTGGAGGAGCGCCCGCCGGTTTCCCAAATGGCGGATGCTGGAGATAATGGTCGTACTCCGCGAAGTCTACTTTTTGTCCCAGAGGATCGTTCTTCGAGAGGAACTTCTCGGCAAACGTCTTGTTCACCACGGCGACCTTGCCGCTGGCGAAAATATCTTCGAGCGTGAACGTGCGCCCCCGCAGCAAATGCTGGTTATAGATTTCGAAATAGTCTTTGCCTACCGTTTGGATAACCGAGTGCCAGCGCTCTGAATGGGCCGCGCTGCCGAGAACGCTGATTTCAGTGTAGTCGCCACCGTTTGCGCTCGCGTACAAAACACCGAGCATCTCTCGCGATTTGCCGAGCAATTCCTGAAAGAAAGCTTTTCGTTGAACTGCCGAGTCATATTGGCCCGCCGGGAAATCCACGTTGACATTCAGAATGGTTTTCGGATCGTAGCCCAGCTTCTGGTCGGTAATACCGAAGAAAGTGCGCAGCATCAGGCCCGCGCCGGTGAGAAGGACGATGGCGAGGCTGATTTCCGCAATAACAAGAGCGGAGCGCAGTCTGGCGTGACGCAAACCTGCGGCCGAGCCTGTGCCGGAGCCCGAGAGTCGCTGCTGGAGCGGCCCGGCGACGGCGTGAATCGCGGGAACAAGGCCGCATAGGATTGTCGCCAGAGATGCCAGCCCCATCGCGGCGGCTAGAACGATTCCGTTCAGCTGGATCACCGATTCTTGCGGGAAGCTGTCATAAGGGATGAGCGGAACGAGTTCCTTGATGCCGAGCCACGCGAAGAAGCAGCCAGCGGCGCATCCGGCGGCGGCGAGGGCGAAGCTTTCGACGAGCAACTGACGAATCAAGCGCCAGCGCGTCGCTCCAACCGATGCGCGTACGGCGATTTCGCGATCGCGAGCCGTGGCGCGGGAAAGCAGCAAGTTCGCAACATTTGTGCAGGCAATGAGGAAGAGGAGCACCACGGCCCCGAGCAGCGGAGGCAGAATGTGGGTGAACATGGGAGTGACGCGCGCCTGAAAAGAGCGCGCCGTGACGCGAAACTTCTTCGGGTAATCGTCTGGGTGAATTTTGGCAAGTTGGTGCGCGACGATATTGAGATCAGCGGCGGCCTCAGGAATCGTCACGCCCGGTTTGAGCATTCCGAGCGGCCAGACGTATGCGTCTTTGAGGTTGGGATCGTTGGCGATGGCGGTGCGATCCATGGGAAAGGCGAGAAAAATTTGCGTCCAGCCAGGCCTGAATCGGGGCGGCATGATGGCAATGAGCTGATAGCGCGTGCCGTTCAGGTCAAACATCTTGCCGACAATCGTCGGATCGCCGTTGAACTGATCCTTCCAGACCTTGTACGTCATCATGAAGACCGGCTGGGCACCGGGCCGAGTGTCCTCGGGCGTGATGAGGCGGCCGATGAGCGGCTTCACTCCCAAGAACTGATAACCGTTGGCGGTTTCGTCGGTATCGGTCCATTGCGTGGTCTGGCCATCGTGGGTCCAATGCAACGCCGGAATGCCCGTTCCGCCTTCCATATCCACGAAGACATTGTTGTCCTCGCGGTAATCGAGAAATTCAGGAATGGAGAGCATCTCCCGCCCGGTCCCCGCGGGCTGTCCAATCGGGTCAATCGAAAAGCTGACCATGCGGTCGTAATGCGCGTAAGGAAAAGTGTCTATGAGCACGCCATAGACAGCGCTAAAGATTATTGTGACTGAGCCGATGCCCAGGGCTAACGCAAGGACCGCTAGCAGTGTGAAGCGCCGGTTCTTAGTAAGGCTGCGGATTGCGAATCGCAGATCCTGCCAGATCCATCCGAGGAACTTTTCCATTCTGCACCCCCCTGGATCAGGATAGCGATAGCGATCATGAGGCAGCGCTCATTCGCGGGGTCAAAAGCAAATACTAGCACAAGCGTAATAGCTAACTTCAGGAGAGGCAAGCTGATATTGTTGGAGGCGCGAACTCGAGGCTGCAATCGAAGTCTTTGCCCGCGATATCGTAGCACGCGTGCTACATTTGGACCTCTCTCTGGTTTTGCAGCGCTGAACGACGCCTGGCACCGGGCTTTCACCACTTGGCCGGATGTCCAATCGCCGCGAGTCTCCACCATACTTTCTTTCACCGATGGCCTCGATTTTCCGGACTTTGCGCAGTAGGAATGAGCGGTCACATACTGCATACTTTAGCCGCCGGTTCGCTCATTCACAATCAGCACCGCTCAACCAAGCGTCGCCGCGCGCTTTGCGCTAAGATTCCCATGCGGCGCTCGCAAAGCCCCGCGCGGAGGACGACTATGGATCGGGAATTTTTTTACTCGATCATGAACGGCGAGGGCACGCTGGATTATGAAATTTATTTGAACACCAAGGCGCTGCTTTCCTGCCAGAGGGATTTCAACCAACTCTGCAATCGCGACGAGTTGCAATTCCAAATTGTTCATCAGGCGGAAGAAATCTGGATGAAGCTGATTGGCTATACGCTGCTGGACATTGACGACTACCTTCAGAAGGAAGATACGTGTCGCGTTCTCACCCTTTTCCGGCGCGTGCATATTGCGCAGCGGTTGATGATTGACGAAATGGCGCTGCTGGAGACCATGTCGCCCAAGGAGTATCAGGAAATCCGTTTGCAGCTGGGGAATGGCAGCGGACAGGAATCGCCTGGCTTTCGTACTCTCTTGCGGATGCACACGCCGCTGTGGCAATCGTTCAAGGCCAATTATCTAGACAAGCACGGGCTGACCATCGAGAAAATCTACAATTCGGAATACACGCATTCAGCGGCGTATGTTGTCGCTGAGGCGCTCGCCGAATTCGACGAGCTTTTCCAGCGGTTCCGCGCCGTGCACATGCAACTCATCATGCGCACCATCGGGCTTGGCGCGAAATCGCTGAAGGGGCGCGCGGTGGAGTTGCTAAATGAAGGCCTTCGCGTGCGATTTTTTCCGGAGCTGTGGGAAATTCGCAATCACATGACCGATACTTGGGGCGAAGAGCACGGAACCGTTCGCGATTCGATTGGTGGGCACTGACGCTTCGATTCGCTGCTACGTGTGCTATATTTTCTGCTCCAAATGCCGGCAAAAGCAAAAACCGCGCGTGGCAGACGTTCAAAGAATGCGCGCGCACGCGCGAGCGCTGGCCGTGGCACCGACCCGAAACGTGTTCGCGCCATTTTGTCCAAGCTCGATGAAGCTTATCCTGACGCGATCTGCGCGCTACAACACAAGGATCCTTTTCAATTGCTCGTGGCGACAATCCTTTCGGCGCAATGCACGGACCAGCGCGTAAACATAGTTACACCAGTGCTTTTCGCCAAATATCCCACGCCAAAGCATCTTGCATATGCGAATCCGCAGGAGCTGGAGAACGAGATTCGGACCACGGGATTTTTTCGCAATAAGACGAAATCGCTGATCGGCGCGAGCAAGAAAATCGTCGAGGATTTCGGCGGCAAAGTGCCGCAAACGATGGATGAAATTTTAACGTTGCCAGGAGTGGCCCGCAAAACCGCAAATGTTGTGCTCGGTACGGGATACCAGATTGCGTCCGGCGTGGTGGTGGATACACACGTGCAGCGTGTATCGATGCGCCTGGACTTAACGAAGAACACGGATCCGAAGAAAATCGAGCAGGACCTGATGCGCGCGATCCCCCAAGATCGCTGGATTCTTTTCTCTCACCAAATCATCTGGCACGGTCGTCGCGTTTGCCAGGCGCGCAAACCGCGGTGCATTGAATGCAACCTGGAACGGTTGTGTTACTCCAAAGACAAAACTGTCTGACGCTGGCTTTGACCGCCCATCGAGTATCCTGGCGCCCTCCATACTGCAACTTTGAAAAACTTTCAGGCGGATTTTGCGGCAGCTTTAGTTGCGGGCAGTAGCTCGACTTTCAGTCAGCCCGGCTGGTGAAATCTGCCGTATTGCTCCTTACTAGCTATCGTGCAGCGCAGGCCGCAAGTTATGCCACCACAAATTTGCGGCGTCGGAGTGCGAAGTCTGATGTAGACTCGGTGCCTTTATGGGTAGTTCAGGCCTACTGCTAGTGAAATTTTTGCGCCAGGAGATGCAAATGCATAATCCAGTTGAAGTTCATAATTCCGGGAAAATTGGACAAAGAATTCGAAGTTTCGGAAAGGCTGCCCTTGCCGTGCTGGGCGTTGCGGGCGCGGTGTTCGTGCTAATGGCTGCGACAAGCGCAGGCCCGGTTTCTTCCGAGACGCTGATGAGCAAGCTGCACTGGCGGCTGCTGGGGCCTTTTATCGGAGGCCGTGTGGTAGCGATCGCCGGCGTTCCTAGCGAGCCAGATCTTTTCTACATGGGCACCACTGGTGGCGGAATTTGGAAGAGCACGGATTACGGCATCAAGTGGGAGAACATCTCCGACGGACATTTTCCAAGCGCGAGTCCGAGCATCGGGGCAATCGCGGTTGCGCCATCCAATCCACACATTATTTATGTAGGCAGCGGCGAAAGCGACATTCGCAACGACATGATTCCCGGCGATGGCATGTACAAATCCACGGACGCGGGTAAAACCTGGAATGCTATTGGGCTTCGCGATACGCACACGATCAGCGCTATCGTCGTTGACCCTCAGAATCCTGATGTGGTTTACGTCTCTTCGATGGGCCACGCATTTGCGCCTGACCCTGACCGCGGCGTTTTCAAGTCAACGGACGGCGGACAATCGTGGCAGAAGGTGTTCTTCATCAACGACCAGACTGGCGCAATCGACCTGGTCATGGACCCAAGCAATTCTCAGGTGCTTTACGCGGCCATGTGGCAGGCGCAACGGCTGCCGTACGCGCTGATTAGCGGCGGCCCGGGCAGCGGTCTCTACAAATCAACAGACGGCGGCGTACATTGGACGAATTTGAGCCACATGCAAGGATTTCCGGAGGGGACTCTGGGCCGCATCGGCGTCAGCGTATCGGGCGCCAATTCAAATATCGTCTACGCTATCGTGCAGGCACAGCACGGCGGCGTATTTCGCTCGGACGATGGCGGGCAAAGCTGGACGCGCACCAACCGCGACTGGGCTCTGCGCCAGCGCGCCTTCTACTATATGGCCATCTACGCGGACCCCAAGGACGCCAACACGATTTACACGCCCCAGGTCGATGCGCTGTGGGTTTCGCACGATGGCGGAAAGGCCTTCACTAAACTGCACACGCCACATGGCGATAATCACATTGTCTGGATCAATCCGAATAACACCAGGATTTTGCTCGAAGGCAACGATGGCGGCGCTACGGTTTCGACCGATGGCGGCAAAACGTGGAGCGACGACCACAATCAGCCGACCGGCCAGTTCTATCACATCAATATTGACAACGATTTTCCTTATCATGTGTTCGGCGCACAGCAGGATGAAGGCTCGACCGAGGGGCCCAGCGCGAGTCCTGGAGGCATGATTTCTCCAGCCGATTGGCAGCGCGTGGCTTACGGCGAGAGCACGTACTCCGTACCACAGCCGGACAATTCGGACATCACCTACGGAAGCGGTTACTACAGCATCCTCATTCGCGCAAATCGAATTATTGGCGAGTTGCAGGGCATAAGTCCGTGGCCCGATTATCAGGAAGGCGCAGCTTCCGCGGAACTGAAATACCGTTTCGGCTGGACACATCCAATTCTTTTCTCGCCAACCAATCCAAAGGAACTTCTGGTCGGCGCGCAATACGTGCTGCGAAGCGATGATTATGGCCGCACCTGGACGCGCATCAGCCCGGACCTTACGCGCAACGCTCCGAACACCGAGGCTGCCAGCGGAGGCCCTATTAACGTGGACGCCTCAGGCGCGGAAATTTATCCCGGCCTTTCCGCACTGGCCGTTTCTCCAAAAGGCGGCGACACTATTTGGGCGGGTTCCGACGACGGCATGGTTCACGTGACGACTGACGGCGGGAAAAACTGGCAGTCCGTGCGGCCTCCGGAACTGCCGCGTTCGTCTTGGGTGAGCTCGATTGAACCGTCACACACTGACGCCGGCACGGCTTACCTGACGGCGCGGCGCTACATGTGGGACGATTTCCATCCCTATGTGTTCAAAACCGTCGATGGCGGCCGCCATTGGACCGAAATAACCAATGGGCTGCCGCAAGACACGTACGTTTTCGACATTCGGCAAGATCCAAATGACGCGGATCTGCTTTTCCTGGGCGCAAAAAATGCCATTTACGTCAGCCTCGACGCCGGAGATCATTGGCAGCCGCTTACGCTAAATTTGCCCACGGCTCAGGTGCGCGACATCGCAATCAATACTCGGCAGGGTGAAGTAGCAATTGCCACGCATGGCCGCGCCTTTTGGGCCCTCGACAACCTGGGCTTGCTCGAGCAGTTCACGAAACATCCCAGCGTTGAAAGCGGTGAAGCCCATCTGTTCGCTCCGCAGACCGCATGGCTGACTCATGCGTATGGGGGCGGAGGCGGAGGGTTCCGCGTCCCGAACGCCGGCCAAAATCCGGCCTTCGGCGCAACGGTGTTTTTCCATATCCCCAGTGATTACAACGGGCAAACACCGGTGACGCTTTCGTTCTCCAATTCGCAGGGAAAGGTAATCCGCACCTTCAACCTTCACTTGGCCGAGAAAAAACGCGCGGGTTCGGAGGCGACACCCACGGGGCCGAGTGCAGAGCACACACCATTCACTCCAACGGAGGTCGCGGAAGCGCACGCGAAGAATATAACTGGCATCACTCCAGGAATGGATCGTTTCCAGTGGGACCTGCGCTATCCCAACGCCACGGAGGTCAAGGGATTCGAGCCTCCTGTCGCGGCTGGAGGCGAAGAAGACACGCTCGAAGGGCCTGAAGTCGTTCCTGGGACATATACGGTTACACTGGATTACGACGGGAAAAAGTCAGAGCAGCATTTTAAAGTCGCACTCGACCCGCGCATACATACAACGACACAAGAGCTGGATGCGCGGCTCGCTCTCGAGCTTAAGATTCACAACACACTGGAGACGCTCAACAAAACGCTCAATCGCGCTCTCGCGGTTCGGGACAAACTCCAAACCGCGGTTTCAAGTAATCGCGTGAGGGAAGCGCAAGCGGGGAATGCGCTTTCCGCGCTCAACGACGAAATCGGCAAGCTTGTGCAATTGCGAACGCAGTCGAGCGAGGGAACGCTGCTGTATCCAGCTGCGTTGCGCAGTCGGCTCGCATATCTGGCGAACGATATTGGACTTGCATACACCGAGCCCAATGCTGCGCAATACGCCGTCTACGAATACTTGAATAAGCAAGCGGAGGCCGGCGAGCAGGAGCTCGATGCGGCCATTTCGCGCGCGAATAGGGTATTGTGAACACAGGGCCAACATCGACATCCGATATTTTTGTTGGCGACTGATTCGAGGCTGGAGGCCGTCCGAGAAAGATGGAAACTAGATAGCCGCGCTTACGCTTGTACCGGCTGCGGCGAAGACGGCGGGCATTTCGGCGCGGGCGAGCGGAAGAAAACATTTGACGACGCCAGGATCAAACTGTGTGCCGCTGGCTTCGGTAAGGCGGCGCGCAGCTTCTTCCAGAGGCAAACCCTGACGGTAGGGGCGCGACGATACCATCGCGTCGAAAGCATCGATCACAGAGACGATGCGTGAGCCAACGGGGATTTCCTCTCCCTTCAGCCCGCCTGGGTAGCCTTTACCGTCGAAGCTTTCGTGATGGTGCAGAATGAGCAGACTGGCGCGCTCGAATCCGGGAATCTGCCGCAGGACTATCCAGCCATATTCGGGATGCTTCTTCATCAGGTCGTATTCTTCAGTAGTCAGGCGAGAAGGCTTATTCAGGATCGCGTCAGGGATGCCGATTTTGCCGATATCGTGCAGCAGCGCAGCAACTTCGATATCGGCGAGGCTGTTTTGGTCCAGACCCAACTCTCCGGCGACGTGCAGCGCCCACTCCGCAAGCCGCGTGCTGTGGATTCCGGTGTTCAGGTCCTTGAGGTCGAGAAGTTGATTCAAGGAGCAGACGAGGGCGTTGCGGAGTGCAAGCATTTCCTCTTCGGCCGCTCTGACACTTAACGGCGTGGCAAACGACGGCGGTGCGGGAGGTACGAGAGCGCTTGCGGAACGCGCCTGCGTGCCTAACATTCGATCGACGCTGGCGGCATCCCCTTCCAAATGAATCATCGTTGGCACAAGCAACTCCTGGGTATCAGCCCTACCACCAGTTCGTGGATAAGGAAGATAGCGCCTGGTACACATCCAATTCGCCGTAGCCCATGTTCGAACCAATCCAATGAGCATGAGAAATCGCTTTCGATGCAGTGGATTGGTTCATTTTCGGCTGCAAATTGATGAGCAGGGCGACAGTGCCGGCCACCATCGGTGAGGTGAACGAAGTCCCGGAAGTCACCGAATAAGTGCCAAACGGGTAGGTGGTCATCACGTTTTCGCCCGGCGCGGCCACCCAGACGACCTGGTTTCCGTAGTTCGAGAAGCTCGAGCGCTGATCGAAGTCATTTGTTGACGCAACGCCCATGACGTTCGTCATTCCAGCAGGATAAACGACCACCTGTTGTCCATCGTTGCCGGAAGAAGCGACACAGACCACGTTATTCGAATTGGCATTGTTGATAGCCTTGTTCAATTCGTTGGAGCTGGACGCCAGCTCGAAACTCATGTTGATAACGTTGGCATGATTTTGCACGGCATAGTAAATGGCGCTGATGATATTGGAGAGCGTGCCGGTGCCGTCTGGGCCAAACGCCTTGAGCGGCATAAGCTTCGCAGTAGGCGCAACCATGTGCACCATGCCAAGGACTTCAGTCCCGTGGCCGAAAGCGGCAAATCCTGTGTTGTCAAGCATGGCGGCAGTATGCTGGTCCAGCATAGCGGCGGTGTGCTGGTCAACAAAGGCTGCTTGGCAGGAATTGCAAGCCGAGCCAGTCGCGCTACCGAGATCGGTCATTTCGGAGCCGCCAGGCTGGTTGCGCGTGAAGTCATAGCCGGGAAGGAGGACAGCCTTGAGCGCCGGATGATTCGGATCAACTCCTGTATCGATATCAGCCACGATGCCTGCACCCGTCACGTGAAAAGTGCTTTGTGCCTGGCCGACGCGAATAATCTGTGCAGCTGGCTGATATGCATAGCCGCTCCAAACCGTTGTGCCGAAGTAATTCAGGCTGTTCTCTTGGTACAGGTAGCTTGGAATTGCGGTTTGGAAGGGACCCAAACTGGAGGAAACGGGAACTACCACAAACTGGTCAGGTTCGGCGTCGAGAATGCCGTCCACCAGATTTAGCACGCTAGCAAGCACATCGGGAAGCAGCCCCTGTGCCGGTTGAACGAGGAACAATTGTCCCTGCGTGCCGTCGAGTTCACGGACAACCGTGCAGCCGTTGGCCAAGCAGACATTCTGCAGCCCGGGCAAGCCGAGAGTGGTGCGCACGATTACCTGCTGTGGCTGGCCCAGAAGCGTATTGAGCGTGTTGGTGAGAGTCTGCGTGAGTCCGGAGAGCAAGCCTCCCAGGAGGCCCTGCGCTGAAGCGGGGCGCGCACCGAAGGCGAAGAATAAGAGTGCTGCCGCCGCAAGTAGTCGTTTCATGGCTGGATTTGCTCCCTTTGCACGTTTCGTCGGTCTCTGTGAAGTCCTAGGATTACTGCTACGGAAAACTCGCTCAATGGTACCAGCAGACATTTCTGCCTCCTTGGAACTAGACTTTTTTCCTAGTACCTTGCCTTCGGTCCGCGCCATTGACATTAAAATATTTAGAATCATGGGCTTCAACTTCGCCCGTAAGTGCTGCTTTTGATGGTTCGAGTAGTGGAATTTCCACGCCTACTCCGTCGGGGAGCCTGAGCTTCAATCGCAGCCGATCTGAAAGCTTGCATTCAAGCTGAAATTCGCCAAAAGTGCCCGTTCGCGAAGAACTCACAATTTTACGTTTCTGAACCAGCGTGATGGGCAGTGGTTCGATCATTCGCGTTGGATCAGCGGAATTGAGAATCTGGCCCAAAACCGAGACTCTGTCGGTATCCACCTGCGGCTCCATTCTCAGATCGATTCGGTAAGCCCCTGCGGCATAGAGCAGTTGCCTAGCAATAGTCGCCGTCGAACGTACGCCCGCCATCGACGGGGCTAGCGCGCTATCGAAAAGCAGGTCCAGGATCGGAGCCTTGCGCCGAGGTTTGGTGTGAATGCCAAACATAGCCTTGGCGGTGCGCACCGTTTCAGCTGGCGGCTGATATGCGCCTTCCCGCGAAGTGACGTTGCGGACCTGCGTCCAAAGCTTCAACGCGTCCGTGCAACGCTTACATCCGGTGTCGAGATGACCCTGCATCTCCTCTTTATCCTTTGCTTTCAATGTGTTACGAGCAAAATCCAACCACTCTTCCAGCGTGAAATGTGCCATGTCACCTTCCCCCATGAATTTTTAGAGATTCGACTCACCCATGCTTGTCAAATAAGGGTGGGCAAGGCGCGAAAAAATATAGCTCGAGAGAGAAAAACAGGATTAGGACGAGGAATTTGTGCTGAATATCTTGCCGGTTAGGGTAAAGGGCGCCCAATAGTACGGGTGGGGGAGCCGTTCGCGGAGCTGCAGCATGGCCGCCCGCAGTGCGACTGGCTTGGAAGCGCCACTCTGCAAACAGCGATAAAACGCGGTCATGAATTCTGACGTACTGTGGTCATGGACATTCCACAGAGTGAGCAAGACCGACCGGGCGCCAGCATATAATAGCCCGCGAATCAGACCGAGCAATTCATCGCCAGCAGTTACGACGTTAAGCCCAGTAGCGCAGCCGCTTAAAGTCACCAGATCCGCTTCGAGCTTCAGCTGATAGAGATCGTAGAGGCTAAGGTGGCCTCCTCCAAGTCGAATTCCGGAGAACATAGGATTGTCCTGGCGAAAAGTTCCGTGAGTGGCGATGTGGACCAAACTGCTGCGCAGCCCCCGGGTGCGCAGAACTTCCTCCGTGGCCTCGGCGCCGATAAATAGCTGCGCGTTCGTGAGAGCTTGCGAAACGGCGTGCACTTCGTCGAGAATGTGCGGCGCTTGCGCATCCGGCACCCCCATCACCACGGGGGGTTCCGTGCCGCAGGCCGATTTTTGCTGGCACAGCGAGAAAATCGAGGCGCTGGGCGCGTAAGAAATTGTCTGCGAGTCAATCAAATAGCGCTCGCCGTCGAAAAGCGCGTGAAATGGCAAATAATGCAACACGCCGTGCGGAACAATCACCAAATGGCGGTCTCCGACGCGCGAATGGATTGGCGCGATGAGTTCGTCGTAAAGAGCGCGAAGGTGCGCGCGCGCCGCCTCAAACAGTGGTTTTTCAAATTCGCGAACGTAATCCGCGTTAAGCCGGAATTTGCCAATTTGAAAATCGAATAGGCGAAGCAGGTTCACGACGCGCGAAACGGGAGTCAGCGGAATGATCTCGAGCGAATGGTGCGTCAGTACGGCGGCGACAAATTGCTGCTTCACGTTGAAGTATTCAACTAGAACCGCGTCAGATGGCAATGAAGCGCGTATCTGCTCAATCGCGACCGGCGCAGCATCATGGCCAAGCACGGGCGCGGCAGGAACATCACGCAAGGCGCGAAGCAACTCGTTTTCGTGATCCAGCGTTTCCTGGCGCAGCTTTTCAATTTTCTCCGGAGAAGGATTTTCGCTGCGCAACTGCTCGTTCTCCAGACGGCGGTAATACCAATTCAGTTCCTCGCGCATTTCACGAATCCGGCGAACCAGTCCGCTCTGGCCAGGCGCAGGTTCTGGAGAGGCCTGGGCGTGATGAACAAGAAGCTCCGCGAGGCTGCGCGATTTGGCCATCTCCATGTAACCAAAAGATTCCTCGGCGGCGTTGCTGCGCGCCTGATTCATACAGAATTCCACCAAACGTTCATAAACTTCGAGCCGATTCTTCATGAACGCGATTCTTAATTCTTCGCCGTGGAGGCTGCTGCGCAGAGTTTCCAGTGCTGCGCGAGCCCGCTGGAAACAATCGTAAGCCAGAGAAATCTTTCCAGCCGCCTCGTGAATTTGTCCAAAGAGAAATTCAGCTTGGTAACGGAGAACCGGCGCTTCGAGCGAAGCGAGGCGTTCCAAAGCGCGGCTGCACTCTTTCTTGGCGGAGGAGACATCGCCGGTTTGCAACGAAAGCCGCGCGAGCAATAAGTGGCACAAAACTGCCTTGCCGGGAAGAAATGAAGTTTCGAAGAAGCCGGCGGCGCGAAGGCACATTCGGCGCGATTCAAAGAAACGTCCCTCATTGAAAAGCACCAGCGCGTGATAGAGGTCGATCAGCCAGGGCCAAACGAGGTTTTTCTCGCGAACGAATTTGCAGCGCGCCTCGGCAAACAAGTCGAACGCCTGAAGCGCTTTGCCCGTCTGGCTTAAGGCCATGGCTTCGTTGGCGAGACATTTTGCTTCTTCGTAACCCATACCCAGCTTTCTAAACTTTTCGCGGCCTTCATGAGCGACATCGCGGGCTTCTGCACTGAGATTCAATTCCAGATAAATCTCCGAGAGGTCGAGATAGCAGAGAGCAAGAACGTGGGCGTCGCGATTTTCCTCGCACTTCTCGCGAGCGGCCCGGTACATTTCAATCGCCCGGCTGTATTCGCCGCGAAAATAATACAGATAAGCGATGTTGTAATCGGCTTGCGTAACCAGCAGAGTCATGCCGTGCTGCACGCACATCTCGCGGGCGCGCTCATAAGTGGCAAGTGCGCGGGGAAAATCGTTCAGCACGATCAGGCAGACGGCCATATTGTAAAGCGCGACTGCCAGCCCCTCCGAATCGCGGAAAGGCATCAGGCTTTCATACGCGCGCTGGTAACATGCCAGCGCTTCCTCGAAGCGGTCCTGGCGATGAAATATATTGCCAACGTTGATTTCAAGATGGCCGAGCCGTTGCTTGTCGCCAAGCCGCTCGAGAAGTTTCTTCGCGGTAGCAGCGGATTCAAAAGCGCGATCATACTCGCCGAGCAAAATCAGCGGCTGGATGGAAGGAATCAGTGTGCGGGCCTCTTCCTGCGCGTTGCCAATCTCGCGAAAGATTTGCAGCGCCCGCGCATGAAATTCCAGTGCGTGCTGATTGTCGCCGATCATGTACAGCGCATTTGCTTTGGAACGCAGGCTGCGCGCTAGCGCCTCGCGATTGCCCAGTTTACCAGCGATTGCGACCGCTGCTTCGGCAACTGAGAGCGCCTGGCGCGTATCCGCGCGCAATTGTGTTTTCACAATATCGTTGAGATAAAGAACCACTCTCTCTCGCCGGAGGTTTGGATGGAGCGCGAGATAGCGGGCGCGTCCGGCATCGTCTTTCAGCCTGGTCAGTCCGCTTAATACCTGTTTCGATATAGGAACCTTATTGCTCGAGCGGGTCACGCGAAACCTGCTTCTTTCAGACGTTTTCGGAGCCGCTCTAAACAGCGCTGGCGAATAAAGCCGATGGAACCAGTGGCCAGCCCAAGCTCGGACGCGATAGCCTCATATGGCCGGGCGGGCTCTTCAAAAAAAAGCATGCGAATTAGTTCACGGCAGCGCGGCGGCAAAGCGAAAATCGCGCCGCGCAGAAGCTGTTCCTCTTCCGCTTGCCCTAAAAGAACGTCAAATTCCTCCGGCGCGGCCTCTTCCATGGATTCGCCAGAAAAATCGCGGTTTTCCGTTCGCTTGATTTGCCGCTTTTGATGGAAGCACTTATGTGCTGTCACCTGCATAATCCACTTCGGCAGCGCCCGGGGCTCCCGGAGTTTCGCCAGCTCCGCAAGCATTTCAGCGCACACCCCCTGAAAAATGTCACTGGCGTCATCCGGCGAAAAACCGTACTTAATTGGAATGGAGAAGATGAGATTCTTATACTTTTCGATGAGTGCCGACCAGGCCGCTTCGCTGCCTTGCAAACATTCCTGTACAAGCTGCGCATCGGGCCACGCGACGCGGTCTTCGCCGCTCGCCGCAGCTTTACGCTGCGCACGCGATTTCGCGGCAACGGATTTAGCGGACATATAATTGTTCGACGTTCCACAAAACGTACGGGTCCAAGATCGCCGGCCGGAAATTTCCTACTCGATCCTTTGCTCCCACAAGAATGTCCGGGCTCACTGTAAAAATCACCGGCACGTTTTTCGAGATGATTTCTTGTACCTGGTCATAAAGTCCTTTGCGTCGCTGATAATTGGGCGTGACCAGTTGCCTGTTCATCAGCCGGTCAATTTCCGCTTCCCACGGAGTTGCTGGCGTCGTTTCGTTCAGGTGCCACAGATGCGTGCCGCCGTTCGAAAGCCATACATTCATTTCCGAAGTGGGATCGGTATCGCCGCTGGCAATTCCCATTACGGCGGCTTCGTAATCAAAGCTGTTGAGCAAGCGATCCACCATGGCATGAAAATCCAGTGAGACTACTTGCACGCGCATTCCCAATTGGCTCAAGTCGTCCTGGATCATCGTAGCCATTTTCGTGCGCTCGGCGTTCGAAGAACTGGTCAAGATTGAAAATTCCACGGCAGCGTTTTGCGCGTCGACCAAACTGCCATCCGGTTTCCAAGAAAATCCCGCACTTCTCAACAATTCGCGGGCGTTTGCAAGGGAGCGTGCTGGATGGGCAAGCTGCGAATCGACCCAGAGCTTGTTTCCCGGCGTAACTTGACTCCACAGCGGCACGGCGCGGCCGCCATATACCAGGCGAACCATGGCCTCGCGGTCAATGGCATCTGAAACTGCCTGCCGGAAGCGGATGTCCCCGAACCACGCTTGCTTCCTGGCAATCTGTGGGAGGTTTTTTGAAGCGACGTCGTTCAAATTGAAAAAAAGAAAATTGTATTCAAGCCCGGGGCCTAAATCATAAAGACGGTAATGCCTCGCTGTCTGCTGCGCTTGCAGAACTGAAAAATCCTGGGCGCTGAAATTGCTGAGGACGTCGGTATCGCCGGCTTCAAAGCGAATTACCTGCGCGTCCTCGCTGGGAACAAACAGAAACGCAATCTGATTCAGGTAGGGCAAATGCGTTCCCCGCTTGTCCACTTTCCAGTAGAAGGGATTGCGTTCGAGGACGATGCGCTGCCCGGGCACATATTCCTTTAGCCGAAATGGCCCGAGGCCTGCGATTTCCGATGGCGGCGTGGAAATGCTCCATGCGCGCGAAAAATTCCCACTGCTGTATGCGCTTTCGAGCAGATGCTTCGGCAAAATAGGCAAGCCATCGAAAAGGCGGTCCGCTGCGGCATAAGGCTGCGCAAGGCGGAATCGCACCGTGTAATCGTCGAGTTTTTCAACGGATATAGGTTTGCCACCCACAATCAACAAATCGCGTATCGGCGAATCGATTTTCTCATCGAGGTAAACGCGAAACGTAAAAGTCACGTCGTCCGCATTGAAAGGCTGGCCGTCGGAAAATCGCAACCCCCGGCGAAGGTGCAGGGTGTACGTTCTGCCGTCGCGCGAAACACTCCACGATTTTGCCAGCGCCGATTCGGTCTGTTGCGTTTCGCGATTGATATGAATCAGATCGGCGTTCATGCAATAAATGATGTCGCGGGTCGGCACATCCGTAGCAAGTGCTGGATTTAGCGTCTTGGGGTCGGAACGCAGAGCGATGGTGATTTCCCCGCCCGGGTAGCCGGGAGAATTATTCGTGACCATCTGATCACGTCGACCCTGAGCGCTCGAAGTCATTGCCGCGCACATGGC
Organism: Candidatus Acidiferrales bacterium; assembly: GCA_035933545.1. Classification (GTDB taxonomy): domain Bacteria; phylum Acidobacteriota; class Terriglobia; order Acidiferrales; family UBA7541; genus DAHUXN01. Next base: position 25,864 of record DASYYQ010000074.1, read on the forward strand.
GCAAAATATCGCCACGCCGAGCGCCGCGACATACTGGTGCGAGCGTCTGATTCGGTGCATAGCAGAATTCTTAGCAGACATTGACGCCTTTTTACAGCGGCACGGATTTCAGATGTTCCTGCAGTTCATCAGCAATCGTGTAATAGGCAACAAAAACGGGAATCAGCAGCAACGCTGGCACAAACATCCACCAATAAGACGCCAGCACATAATAGTGCTGCAATGACGAAAGCAGGCCGCCCCAGCTGGCCATTGGCTCGCCAACTCCCAGTCCAAGGAACGTCAGCGTCACCTCCGCGAGAATGAATTGCGGGATGAGCAGGGCGATCTGCGTGAGGATGATGCCGTAGGTTTGCGGTAGCACATGCCGGCGCAAAAGGTAAAAGTCTGAGGCGCCGAAGGTGCGCGCTGCGACAACGAAATTGCGTTCTTTGGCGCTAAGCACTGCGCCGCGAATCAGGCGCGCCGGACGCGCCCATCCGATGATGCCGCACACTGCTAACAGCAGCAAGAAGACCTGCCACTGCGCTATGTGCAATGGCAGAGCCGCTCGCACGGCGAAAAGAAGATAAAGCCATGGCAAGGCGAGGAAAAGTTCGCCGCCGCGCATGAGAATCTCGTCAATCCATCCCCCATAAAAGCCGGCAAGCGCGCCAACGAATATGCCGAGGATCACGGAAAGCCCTGCGGCAATCAGGCCAGCGGCCAGCGAAACTTGCCCACCATAAAGGAAGCGCGTGAGCTGGTCCCGACCGTAACCATCCGTGCCCATCAGAAAAATGCGCCCCGGTGCTTCGACTCCGAAAAAATGTATGCTCGAATGGAACAGCCCCGCTACTTTGTAATCCGAGCCGCGCACGAAGAAATGCAGCGGATAGGGGTGGGCCTTATCCACTTTGTAAGCCCCTGGCGCATGCGCATCATCTTGCAAAGCGTAAACCAGCGGCCGCACGCGGAATTCCCCGCGCGCATCGAAGAAGTGGATTCCTATCGGCGGAGCGTAGGGCAAATCGCGATCCTGCGCGGAATAGCTGTACGGCGCGAAAAAGCCAGCGAACAACACGAACAGATGAAAGGCGGCAAGCAGCGCCAGCGCGCACCATAGTTTGTAACGGCGCTTCATTCGTTCACTCCACGCGGATCCTTGGATCGCTCACAAACAGCAGAACGTCGCCAAGCAAGTTGCCGGCAATCAGAAACACCGAAGAAAAAATTACAATACCTGCTACCACATAAATGTCCCGCGCCAGGATTGCCTGCACCATAAGCGGACCCAGGCCGGGCCAGCTCATAATCACTTCCACCAGGGCCGAGCCGCTTAGCATCATCGCGATCGAAAGCCCCAGCAGCGAAATCAGCGGATTCGATGCTGCGGGAAGGGCATAGCGGAAGAGCAGGCGCATTCGCGGAATGCCGTGTCCCCGGGCGGCGCGAATAAATGGCGATTCAAGCGTTTCAATCAGCGCGGAGCGAATGTGGCGCACCAGAACGGGAAGCATGGTCAATGCCAATCCTGCGGTTGGAAGCGCGAAATGAATGGCGATGTCCTTCACCCGGCTCCAAAAGTCCAAGCGTCCAAAACCGGCCGACAGCATTCCTCCGGGAGGAAACCATCCGGTGCGGACAGCGAGCAACAGCAGGAATAAGAAGAGCAGCAAATCAGGAATCGCCAGGAGCGCCGAGACACCCATTCCGCAGAGTCGGTCCGCCAGTCTACCCTTACTCGCCGCGCTCCAGACTCCTATTGGAATGGCTAACAGCCATGCGAGGAGCGTTGCCGTCCCGGTCAGCAAGAGCGTGTTCCTCGTGCGCACCCACAGGAGCGGCGCGACCGGCGCATCGTAGGAAAACGAATAGCCCATATTTCCCTTGATCACAGAATGCGCCCAGCGCATGTAACGCAAAATGTAGGGTTGGTTCATTCCAAATTGCGAGCGAAGGCCTTCGACCGTTTGCGCGGAGACGCGCGGGTCCAGCCGCATCGCATCGAAGAAATTGCCAGGTGTCCACTGCAGCAGCGCGAATGAAAACACAGAAATAGCGAGCAACAGGAGAAGTGCGTGAGCCAGTCGTCTGATAAGGTATCTCATCTCGAATTCTAAGCGAGCCGTTCGCGGCAAATCGTTTCGAGCGCTGGCATTGCCTCCAACAAGTCTCGCGTGTAGGCATGTTCAGGATGCGCAAAAATCTCCGGCGTGGACTTATGCTCCACAACTTTGCTCTCATACATCACGGCGATTTCATCGGTCATACCGGAGAGCATGCGCAGGTCGTGCGAAACGTGAATGTAAGTGAGTGCGTGCGTTTTCTGAAGCAGGGCAAGGAGCTCGAGAATAATTTCCTGATTGGCCAGATCGAGGTGCGAGAGCGCTTCATCAAAGATCAACAGCCTGGGTTCCAACGCCAGCGCCCGCGCGATTGCCAGCCTTTGCCGCTGGCCTCCGCTGAAGTCCAGCGGCAATTTTCGCTCCGCGTTTGCGGGAAGGCCTACTTGTTCCATCAATCCCAATGTGCGCTGCCGCCGCTGCTCCTTCGTTCCCTCCCGCTGAATAACCAAAGGTTCCGCAATGATTTCGCCCGCGGTGAGCCGCGGGTTGAGCGCGGAACTCGCATCCTGAAAAATGATCTGGATCTGCCGCCGCAGCCCGGAGACGCCCTTTTTTTTGAGTGTCAAAACGTTCACACCATCGAACCAGATTTCGCCGGACGAAGGCGCCTCAAGCAAGGCCAGACATCGAACCAAGGTCGATTTTCCCGCGCCCGATTCGCCCAGCAAGCCCAGCGTTGTTCCTTTCCCAACCGTGAGGTTGACGTTATCAAGCGCGCGAACGGTGAACTTCTCTCTCGTGAATGGCCGTCGCTGAACATACTGTTTGGTCAGCCCTTTAATCTGAACGAGCGGCTGTTCGCTGATTGCGCTGCCGAATGAAGTCATCGAACAGTTTGCTCCTGCAACAGATCATCGGCCGCGCCACCGTCATTCGCGCGCGAAAAGGAGCGCGAGCGCCGTCCAAATAGAAGGCGCGTATACGGTTGGCCGGGATGCTGGTAAACCTCGTTGAAATTGCCGCTTTCGATGATGATGCCATTTCTCATCACCAGAAGCCGGTCAGCAAGGCTCGCCTGAATTTCCGGGGTGTGGCTGATGAGCAGGATCGAAATGCGCGACTGCGCTTTTAATTCTCGAAGCAACTCGATGAAACCAGCCTGGCTGCGCGCGTCGAGAGAAGCAGTAGGTTCGTCGGCAACCACAAGTTCAGGCTCGCACGCCAGAGCTTGCGCCAGCGTAACTCGTTGGCGTTGGCCTCCACTCAGTTGGTGCGGATACGCGGCGAAAATCCTGCGTGTGTCCTCCAGGCCAACTCGCGCCAACATCATTTTCGCCTCAGCGCGGCAGCGCTTCCAACTCCACCCCCTATGTGCGTGAATTACTTCCGTGACTTGTTCGCCGGCGCGCATCACAGGGGACAACGCAATTCCCGGCTCTTGAAAAACAATCGAAATTGCGGTCCCGCGGATTTTCTCGAATTGCCGTTCATTTAGCGAAACAAGTTGCTGCGAGCGAAATAGAATGGAACCAGAAACATCGGCCTTGTGCTTGTCCAGCAAACCAAGCAATGCCAGCGAAATGCTCGATTTGCCGCAGCCGGATTCGCCCATCAGTCCAACAACTTCGCCTGCTCCAATATCGAAAGAAACTCCGTGGACAGCCTCGTTCGGCGGTGCCTCTCCGCCGCGATAACGAACCTTCAGTTCGCGAACTTGCAGTAGTGTGTTCATGCAGTGCCAGCAACGCCTTTGCGAACCACCATCGAACGAGGCACAAGCTGAGTCAATGATAGACAGAAAATCCCTGTTGTCCCCGCCAAACGCTGCCGTGTGGGCCGTGATAGTTAATGCTGCCCTGCATCCGCGTATAGTGGAATAACAATGGGAGCCACGACATTAGGGCGAACGTACTAGCAGCAGAGGTACTATGGTGGCAGCCGCTCGAACAAACGACTCAGGAGCGCCATTGCATTTTGGGAAATCCTCGTGCGAAGGAGGGCCGCAGAGAGCGAATAGTATTGCGAATCAAGCCCTGACGCCGGTAGGGTCAAGGCTTTTGGGCGTTTTCTTGACGCGTTTCGGAGAGCCGTCGAAGCTTTTCCGGATTTCTTCCAATATCTGATCCAGCACGTCTACGAATTCCCGAGGTCGAAGCGCTGGCGTCCCAACGCAGGACTGGCCGTTCTTCATCAGGGGCAGCCACCAGTAGCTCTCCTCGACGGCATATGCGCAAAAGACACTGCAACTCGCTCGGCCCAACGAAGAAGCAGCTCGCAGAGCGTCCCTGATCGGACCTGCGCTCAAAATGAGATGAAAATCTTGTTCGTGGAAAAGTGTGATGCCTTCGTCAGGCGATGCGGCAAACGAGCAAACACAATCATGCTGCGACAAATGCTGGAGAAGTTGAGACGCCGTGGCATGTTCGCCAAGCAGGAGGACTCTGATGGCTGACGGACTCATGGCGTTCTCGACTACGCAATCGAGATTCGTTCCAAGCGGTATATTCGGGCAGCAGCTGGATACAGAAACGAGCTTCTCAAAACGTCCAAAAGTCCGTTTGCCTATCGCTGTACCCGGCCGCTGCCTCTAGCCGAAGGGCGGAAACTTTTCATGCATGTGTTTGTCCGAAATTAGCTGGGCTTTCCGTTCCTACCCATCTCCTAGAGCCTCCGTCCTTCGGAGGGTTCCTTATAGCGGTTTTTTCTTTATGTGGCTGTGACCGTGATCACGGCTGTATGTGCTCTGCGCCACAGGTTTTCCTGCCCGCAAATCGTCCATAAAAAGTCCTGCGTGTTAGAAAACAGCGAAATGCCACCCACAGCGCCGCCATAGGGGCGGATCCAAATGTGACACCAATCACAGCAATTTATCATCCCGCGAGCCACATTGTTGCTTACGGAGGTGATCTATGGAAGCGCTGGAAGTTCCTACTCGGATTCAGTTGAAAAATATTCTCTACGCCACTGACTTCTCCGCTGCGGCAGAGGTCGCGGCTCTGTATGCGGCAGAACTGGCGAAACATTATGGTGCAAAACTCCACGCGCTGCATGTGCGGCCGGTTATTGTGGATCCAATGAGTTCGCCGGAAAATTGGAAGTTGATTGAAAAGGCCGCCGAACTGGAGGCGGAGAGGGAACGGCGCAAACTCCTGGACAAGTTTGCCGGCATTGAAACGAACATTCTGATCGGTGAGGGAGACTTCTGGCCGGCTCTGAGAGGCGCCGTTCAAGAAAATGACATCGATTTAATCATCGTGGGTACGCGAGGCCGGTCGGGAATTCGTAAGTTTCTTCTGGGTTCAGTAGCTGAAGAGGTCGTCCGAAATGCTACGTGTCCGGTTTTGACGGTGGGGCCGCACTCGCCGAGTGCGCCCAAGGCCGGCGGCGAGATCAATAAAATTCTGTTTGCCACGGACTTCAGCCCGGAATCGAGCGCCGCGGTACCCTATGCCATTTCACTAGCGCAAGAGTTCCAAGCGCACCTGACGTTGCTTCACGTGATCACCAAGCCAAAAACAGGGGATTTGGTGCATCCATCGGAGCTGGCGGCTTCTTCTTTGCATCTTTTGCGCAAGCTCGTGCCCTGGGAGGCGGAGCTCTGGTGCGCCCCGGAATATATCGTCGAACAAGGTGCAGCCGCTGAACGCATCTTGGAAGTAGCCGCGCGTCAGGAAAATGATCTGATTGTGCTTGGTGTTCGCAAACCGGCTGGCCTGACGGGAGCGGCCACGCATTTGCCAACTGCGACCGCGCACAAGGTTGTCTCACAGGCATTTTGCCCTGTACTCACGGTTCGCGCGTGAATGCTTACGTCTTTGGGCGTGAAGAATTTCCTGGAATGAATAGTTGTAGCCGGACGTGCCAGGAAACAGACTGACCCGGCTCGAGCCAATCCATGCCGGTATTGCGGTTGCCCCAGAGCTTCTTATTAAACGGATCGGCCAGATTGAACTGCGGCTCGACCACCAAGAATTTTGCGTCCGGGGGCGAGTAGACCTGAATGGCGTGTATCTGCGGCGAGATCGCCGTCAGCATCAGACCGTATTTTGCCGCTGGATCGGTGATTCTGATAACGGCATTGCCGGCGCGATTGCGCTTTAGGTCCGTAAAACAATCGTCCAGGTAGAGGGTCGGGCGCAGCGGCGCGCCTTGAGGAGCCGTGAAATCGTAGGGAGTTCCTTTTACCGAGACGATCTTGCCAATGGGAAAAACATCATCGTAATTGTTCACGAGAACACGCTGGTCTGCCGGCAAATGCAATCTCGTCTGGGATCTTTCTCCGCTGGGAATCCGAAAATAGGGATGGAAACTGACGGCCATAGGCAATTTTTCTTTGCCCACATTTTTCGCGGTGACGATCACGTCGAGCGCTTCATTCTTAAGCACCATTTGCACAGTGACGTCGGTCTTCGACGGCCAATGCCCGTCAAAATTGCCGCCAGCGAGAAAGCCCGACACTGTCGATTCCAGCGGTCCATTGTGGTATTTCACATTCGTAAAATGCGCGGAGAGGATCAGACCATGCATGGCGTGCAGTTCCGCTCCGGGTTTCTTGCCTTTCCAGTTCGCGGGTAGCTCGAACATTTTGCCGCCAATCATGCTCTCGATAGTTTTTCCGTCAGGCGAGAGCTTGCCGCGAATGCGATTTGGGTAAGGCAGCAGGATCGCGCCGCCCATGGAGAAACTCTTGTTGCCAAAAGCGTCGTTCTGCTTCTCGAGAAGTTCCTTAGCGCCCTGCAGATCAGGCGAATTAAGCACGTCAATATCTCCAAGGCCGGGAACATAGGCGCGGACCTGGAGGAGATTCATGCCATTGCCCGGGAGAATAGTGATCCCAAGGAGCTGAGGCTTGCTGCGATTCACAGGCTGAGGCCGAGTGAGCACGACTGCCGGTTCGCCACCAATCGAAACGGAAGAGCCTGGCGCTGGAGTTGAATTTGCGGCGTTCGCTTTAGAGTAGCGCCCAGCGACCGCCAGGGTAATTACGCTAACTGTGGCAAACAAGAACAAAGCAAGACCGCGGTAGGCCATGCGCCCTCCTCAAGAAAACGTTTACTCCCCTGCCGCACTGTCCGCCTATGGTCGGCAGTCCTTCGCTGAACGTTATACCGAGATTTTCCGTAGCAAGCAAGGCTCTTTCCATCGCCATCCGAACGCGGCTATTGACGAGTAAACGTTTTCAGCATAAATAAGCATGACGAGCATTGGTTGGTTGTGCCGAGCAGGGAGACTACTTGGATGACGATCATTAGATCAGGAAGACGTGAGTTTTTGAGGGGAGCCACCGCCGCATTGGGGGCAGCTTTTGCTCCTCGTATCGGCTTCTGGGAAAAGCTGGCAATGCAAGAAGCCGCCGTGCCCGCGTCCGTAGCGCCCGCTCGCATCAAACTGGACTTCGACCGGAGAATTGGCACGATTGATCGCGACATTTATGGGAATTTCACCGAGCATCTGGGACGCTGCATTTACGGCGGAATCTATGATGAGGGCTCGCCGTTATCCGACAGTGATGGTTTCCGCAAGGATGTTCTGGAAGCCGCGCGCAATATACATGTGTCCGTTCTGCGCTGGCCCGGTGGGAATTTCTCATCCGGATACAACTGGAAGGACGGCATTGGTCCAAAGGACGAGCGCCCCCGCCGCTGGGATACGGCCTGGCAAGAAGAAGAGTCGAATCGTTTTGGCACGGATGAATTCATTGAATATTGCCGGAAGCTTGGCGCAGCGCCATATATCTGCGTGAATATGGGCACCGGAACGATGCAAGAGGCAGCTGATTGGGTGGAATACTGCAACGCCACAACGGACACGTACTGGGCGAATCAGCGCAGAAAGAACGGCCACGCGGAGCCATATGGCGTGAAGTACTGGGCGCTGGGCAACGAAGTTTACGGGGGCTGGCAAGCAGGGCACAAAGACGCGGCTGACTATGCAGCGGACGCTCTGGAATTCGCAAAGATGATGCGCTGGGTCGACCCTTCGATCAAGCTGGTAGCTTGCGGCGGCCCGGGAGTCGATTGGAATATAACTGTGCTGGAGAAGCTTGTCGACATCGTCGATTATATTTCGCTGCATCATTATGGCGGCAGCCTCGATAACGCCAAAGAATTTGAGGACGCATACCAGTTTGAAAAACAAATTCGCGTGCTGGATGCGGAGATTACCGCGGCGATGTCAAGAAGCAGAAAGAAGGAGCGCGTAGCCATCGCCGTAGATGAGTGGAACATTTGGTTTCGCTCGTGGTTTCATCGTGGGGATAATCACATGCTGGAGGAGGTTTATAATTTGCGCGATGCGTTGTGGGTGGCGTCGGGACTGAACACGTTTCATCGAAATTGCAAAACAGTGAAGCTGGCCGATATGGCGCAACTGGTGAATGTGATTGCGCCGATCATGACCAATTCGACTGGCCTGGTTCTGCAAACGACCTACTATCCCCTGAAGTTGTACACGAATCATTGCGAAGATGTAGCGCTCGATCCATTGGTGCAGTCCGACACGTATCCAGGGCTGGCGGAAGTACCCTATTTGGACATTTCGGCAACGACTGATCAAGGGAATCAGAAGCTCACTTTGGCGGTGGTCAACCGGCATCCGACGGCCGACATTCCCACTGAAATCGTGATTGAGGGATTCCATCCTCAAGCTTCCGGCGAGCTTTACGAAATCAACGGGCCGAGCTTGGACGCGACGAACACTTTTGCGAATCCAAATCAAGTAGACATAAAGCAACGCTCGCTTTCGGGAGCAAGCGGAGCATTCCGCCACACTTTTGCAGCGCATTCGATAACCGTAATGACGTTGCGGGCATGAACGATTGATGATTCGGGAGCCGGCTTACTTTTTACTTTAGCTTTAGGCGCAGAGTCATATTCCCGCCGTCGCCTTTTCGCGCACGCAATGAAATCGCGCTGCAATCTTCGACCAACCAGTCAGCACCCGCGTCCCTGAGATCGGCTTCCGGCACAGTGGTGCAGAGTGCAATCACGCGGCAACCTGCAGCCTTCCCCGAGCGCACTCCGGCAGGGACGTCTTCGACCACGATAATGTCCGCGGGATTCAAACCCAACAGTTGCGCGCCTTTGAGATAGGGATCAGGCGCGGGTTTTCCGTGCTTGATATCGTCACAGGTGACGACAATTTTCGGCCTGGGAAGGCCGCCGGCTTGCAGCCGGATTTCCGCCAAGGGACGCGTACATGAAGTCACAATGGCCCAGCAGTCTGCAGGCAAAGAGCGCAACAGTTCAATCGCACCTGCCCATGGCACAACGCCTTCCAAGTCAGCGAGTTCTCGCCGCTCGACTTCGCGATTTTCAGCCTCATAATCAGCGTTGGGCAAATAATCGCGAATGGTCGAAATGCTGGGCCGGCCATGCGCGGCCCGCACCACCTCCCGCGGATTGAAGCCATGCTCGATGGCCCATCCGCTCCAAACGCGAGCCACCGCAGGAGTGGAATCCAGGAGCACACCATCCATATCAAACAGAAGTCCGGCACAGGAAACTTCAATGCTGTCCCGGGTCAAGTTACAGAGAGCTCCCTGAAAATTTTGCTGCTCTTGATGCCGCACTCAGCCTTGGCAGTTTACACCTGACATTTCGCGCGCGCTGTCGGAGTTTGCTTTTTAGCAATATTGATGAGCGTCGGCAACACATCCGCGAATGCTGATTTCTTATCAGCGCCACCGAAATCGAAGTATAAGCGGCGATACAGACCGTACAAATGATCGTAGACTTCATGAGTTTCTTCATCCGGATGGTACACGGTATGAGGCGGGCAGATCGCGGCTTGAGCCTCTTCAATCGTGTTGAAAACACCAGCAGCAAGAAAAGCAAAAATGGCAGAACCGAGGCTGGTGACTTTACGGCTGGGCACAAGGACTGGCCGGCGCAGAACATTCGCATAAACCTGATTCAGCACAGTGTTGCTTTGCGGGATTCCGCCGGAATTTATCACGCGGTCGATGCAAACACCGTGTTCCGCCATTCTGTCCAGTATGACGCGGGTGTGGAATGCGGTGCCTTCGATGGCGGCGAAGAGTTCGTCTTGTGCCGTGTGTTGCAGATTCCATCCAAGCGTCATGCCGCGAAGATTGGCATTCACAAGAACCGTACGGTCCCCGTTGTCCCAGGTCATTCGCAGCAGGCCAGTCTGACCCGCGGCATATTTTTCGAGGCCTTCGCTGAGCTGCTGAACGGAAGTGCCGGCGCGGCGCGCGATGGCGTCGAAAATATCACCCGTTGCGGAAAGCCCTGCTTCGATGCCTGTGAACTGCGGATGAACGCTTCCATTCACGACACCGCATACTCCCGGAACTAGCTGCGTTTGACCGGTGATTCCGATGATGCAGGTGGAAGTGCCGATGACGTTGACGATGTCTCGCTCGTGAGCGCCCGCGCCGATGGCATCCCAGTGAGCGTCAAACGCTCCGACGGGAATCGGGATGCCCGGGCGCAATCCAAGTTGTCCCGCCCAATACGGCGACAGCGCGCCGGCGAGATGGTCAGATGTTTCGTACGTACCCTGGAGTTTCGCGCGCACGCCGGCAAGCAAAGGATCGACCTTGGTCAGGAAATCCTCTGAAGGCAGACCACCGAGGCCGGGATGCCACAGCCATTTGTGTCCCATGGCACAAACGCTACGCTTGGCTTTAGTGGCTTCCGTCACACCGCAAAGAGTCGCTGCCACCATGTCGCAGTGTTCAAATGCGCTGACAAATTCGCCGCGTTTCGCAGGATTGTGCCGGAGCCAATGCAGCAGTTTCGCAAAACCCCATTCCGAGGAATAGACGCCGCCGCACCAGCGGATCGCTTCAAGACCCTCGCGGTGAGCCATTTCAGTGATTTCGGCAGCTTCCGATTTGGCGCGATGATCGCACCACAAATAATATTCGCCGAGCGGAGTCATATTCGCGCCAACGGGAATGACCGAAGAGCCCGTAGTGTCGAGGGCAATCGCTTTTACTTCTTCCGGGCTGACTCCAGCTTGCCGAACGGCAGATTTTGTGGCATCGGCAAGCGCGCGCATGTGATCCGCGTGCGACTGAGTAGCCAACTCGGGGTCTTCGCGCCTGCGATGAAGAGGATATTCAGAAATTGCCGATGCAAGAATGCCCTTCGCGCTATCGACGATTGAGACTCGAACGCTCAAAGTGCCGAAATCAACGCCCGCGACGATGGCCATGGGCTAGCAAGCTCCGCCATTCGGCGCGTTGTGCCAGTACATTTCCCACCCCAGGTAACGCGAAGCTGCTTCGTTTACAGAGGCTGCGACGGAGGAAAAATTAGCGGCCACGTGGTGTTCAAAACCGCGCTCACAGATGTAACGCAGGAGCTTTTGCATACGCGGAATTTCGACCACGCCGGCGCCGCCAAACGTTTCGAGTGGGTCGTCTGTGAACTTGCCGCCACCGACGTAACCGCGAACGCGTCCAGCGCGGTCATCTGTTGAGAAACGAGCATAAGACATCGCTCCCGGCTTCACGAGGCCTACACAGGTGCCAAACGTATTCTCCTTGCCAACAGTGCCCGCGATGATCGCCTGATAATCCATTTTCACGTTTTTCAGAAAATGCTTCGGTAGATTACTGCAGTGGAAGCAAACGGCTTTGTCTGGACTGTCCCCATAATTGTTATTCCAATCGAGAAGCGCGCTGGGCGTTTCTGAGGCGAGACGCAGCGCATGCATACTGAGCACGCCGCAGATATCTACTTCGCAAGCACTGGACATCAAATCGTCGCTCATCATGCTCATTACGGTGCATGGCACGACGCCAAGATTTTCCTCGATCGACGTCCAGCATTGGATCGCGCTGATGGTGACGTCCGTCTGCTTCATCCAATGATCAATCACCGCGCCCAATTTAGCCATCTTGAGGAGCGCGGCCTTGGGCACATCGTTTGCAGGAACGTATTTCTCGATCAGGCGAAGCTTGGTTTGCGCAGCGTCGTCACTGTCATTCATGCGCTGAATTCGCCCGATGACCTCCGAAAGATCCAGCGTTTCGATAGAAATCCCCTGCGACTCCAGGATTTTTTCGCTATAGCGGACGGTATTGAAGGCTGCAGGCCGAGCTCCGATGCTGCCGATGCGAAGATCTCGCAGCCCTCTTACGACACGACAAACTGCGGAGAACCACGCAAGGTCCGTCTTGAATTCCGGCGAATCGGGACTGACCGTGTGAGAAGTGGTAAGCGAATAGGGAATGCCGTACTGCATCAGATTATTGCAGGCTGACATTTTGCCGCAAAAGCTGTCGCGCCGGAAAGAGATGGACATTTTCGCTGGCGTGTCAGGCGTGGCCTGAATTAAAACGGGAACGCGCAGCCTGGAAAGGCGAAGGGTATCCGCGATGGCGCGCTCATCTCCAAAATTTGGCAGAGTGACGATTACGCCATCAATGCGCTCGGCATTGGTTCGAAATAGCTCGGCACAGCGTTTTGCTTCGTCATAAGTCTCCACGGCTCCATGTTTACTTTGTTCTGGCGTGAGCGCGACTACTTCCATGCCCGCGCATTCCAAAACACGGATCATTTCTGCGCGGCCGGATTCCGCCAGGTGGCCGGGAAAGAAGCCGCGATTTCCCACAATCAAGCCCATGATCATCTTTCTGTTCGGCATTCACCCTCACATACGTGCGACGATTGGAGCTGTCAAACCTGCTAAAGCGCAAAACCAAAGACCCGGACGGTCGTCTGAATCATTGCTTAGGCGACTCTTGCCCGTAATACGCTTTGCTTCCATGCTTCCGCGAAAAGTGCTTATCGTGAAGCTCGGGAGCCAGAGAATCAACATCGTGAGCCAGGGCAACGGTGTAGTAAGCCATTCGCGCAATTGCCTCGAGAATTACCGAATGGTGAGCGGCCATCGCAACGTCTGCTCCCCAGCAAAACGGCCCGTGGCCGCGCACAAGGACCGCCGGAATAGTTTCCGGATCAACGCCCTCAAACGCGCGGCAGATCGCAACGCCGGTATTTTTTTCATAATCAGCTGTGATCTGCTGATCGGACAACGCCGCGGTGATCGGGACGGCGCCACGGAAGTAATCCGCATGCGTTGTGCCAAAGCAGGGAATTGAGCGGCCAGCCTGGGCCCACGCGGTTGCGAATACTGAATGGGTATGAGTTACGCCGCCGATGGCCGGAAAATTTCGATACAACGCCAAATGAGTCGGCAGATCGGAAGATGGGCGAAAATTCCCTTCCACGGTTTTTCCTGAAAGATCGGTAATGACCAAATCCTCCGGTTTCAACTCGTCGTACGAAACGCCGCTCGGCTTAATCACCACGAGACCTTCGCGACGGTCAATCCCGCTGGCATTGCCGAAGGTGTAGAGCACTAAGCCGCGGCGAACCAGTTCGAGGTTGGCTGCGAGTACTTCTTTGCGCAGAGTTTCAACCAGCATGCCGGTCCTTCGGCGGTTTGCGAGCGCGCTTCAGAAAATCGTTCACCATGGTTTGTCCCTGTCGCCTAGCTCTCGATGGATGATTTGCCTCGTGCGCCTTTTCTGGGTTTCGGTATAACGCTTTTGGGCCGTCCAGCCGCATCGGGCGCCATTGCTGTGGAATCCCGCAGCATAAGACTCGTGCGCAGAACGTATTCGCTGCCGTTCGGCGAAGGAACTGGCCTCTGGACTTCTGCAAGCAAGGCGTTAAAAGCCATTCTCGCAATTTCCGTCTGCGACATTTTTATGGTGGTAAGCGGAGGAATAATGAATTGCGCGAGACGAATGTCGTCAAATCCGACAAGCGAGAGATCCTGGGGAATGCGCAAGCCCGCCTCGTATCCCTGGCGCATCACTCCGATCGCCGTCATATCATTTGAGCAGATCACCGCCGTCGGCCGTTTGGGAAACAGCAAGATTTGCTTGAGCGCTTCCATGCCGCCTTCCATCGTGTGATTGCCCTCAATCAAATACTGTTCATCGATAGGCAGGCCAATTTCCTGCATCGATTGTATGAAAGCGCGCTGTCGAGCAACGGCAGATTTCAGCATCAGTGGGCCGGAAATAAACGCAATGTTTTTATGGCAAAGGGCCGCTAGATGCTGAACGGCCTGGCGAATCCCGTGCAAATAATCAATCTTGATGTTGCTGACTCGAGGAAGCGGCGGCCCAACGTCAATGAAGACGAGAGGAATCTTTCGAGACTTCAGATCATCGAAGAGCGCCTCTTCCATGCCGAACGTCACGATGGCAACGCCCTCGACGCGGCGTTCGATCATCCGGCGAACGGAAAGGGCCACCCGTTTCGGATCATGGACGGTCGATGTTGTTAAAATTTCATAGTTGTGCTGGACGGCGATATCCTCGAAGCCCTGGACAATTTCAGGGAAAAATGGATTAGTGATCTCGGAAACAATCAGGCCGAAAATGCGGCTGCGCCCAGAAACGAGCGAGCGCGCTTGCGTGTTGGGATAATAGCCAAGCTCCTCAATGACTCTCCAAACGCGGCGAGAAAGTTGCGGAGCAACGCTTGGCACGCCATTAATCGTGCGCGACACAGTTGCAATCGAAACCTTCGCCCGCCTGGCAACTTCATGAATACTCAATGCATTCTCCACATCAGAAATTATCACCATTTTGCCCCGCAAACCCTTGAAGCGCGGGCGTCATGCCGGCATTCGTGTCGTCAGAAGCGGGAAACAGGCCTTTTACAGCCGTGAAAACGTTTTCCGGGAGCATTTACATATAGACCACCTTACAGCCTGTGTCAAGAAACAGGCCGGACTCCGCGTTATTGGCTCGCATTTTTAGACCTTCCCCCGCGAGCCATTTTCGGGAAAAAATCGATAACAATAAAATACCCCGAGGCAAAACAAGATCGCTCCCCACCAGACGCTCGCGTGGAGGCGAAACAACACAATCGGCTGCTGCGGCGGGTATATTAGTTCGTATATTCCGGCGCCGAAGATTAGCGCTCCATTCACTAGCAACGCTATGCCGATAAAAAACCAGATCGAGATTGAGCCCTTCGCTTGCATCATTTCACCAGAAAATGACATTCAAAATGATGAATACCACGCCTACAACGACCGCCCAAAAAGCCGGACGTTGATAGAGCGGAGCATTCTCTTCAGAAGGTATTTCTGTCGCGCCATACACCAATCCGTTCAGTTCGGCTACGGGTTTTGGTTGCGTGAGAAAACTGACGGCGATGGTCACGATCACGCAGACAATCCACGACCATAAAGCGCGGTACATATCGGCGGCCATGGGGCTGGCGTGACTCGATAGCGCAACGTACCGCACTGCCGCGGGATTCACTTCGATCCATCCGAACATGGCGGCGGCAGACACGGTTCCCGTGAGCAGGCCCCAGAAACCGCCTGCGGCCGTAGCGCGTTTCCAGAACATGCCCAAAATCACAGTGCCAAAAAGCGGCGCAACGAAAATGCTGAAAAGCGCCTGGACGTAGTCCATGATGCTGAAGAATTGCATTACGAAATAGGCGGTTCCAATACTGATGAGCACTCCAAGAATGGTGCACCAGCGGCCCATCGAAACATAATGCGCATCCGTCGCATTCTTGCGAATCAGCGCGCGGTAAATGTCATACGTCCACACGGTTGCAAACGCGCTGACGTTACCGGCCATGCCGGACATAAAGCCCGCGATGAGAGCAATCACGCCCAAACCCAGCAGGCCTGGGCCGAAATATCGCACCATCATCAGCGGCAAGACGGCGTTGTAACTGTGACTGGTCCAAGTAGCTGAACTGGCGGCGGTTAGCTTAAACGGCAGCAGCGCCAACGCGGCCAACCCGGGCAAAATCACGATGAAGGGAACGAACATCTTGAAGGCCGCGCCGATGATGGGCGCCATCTTCGCGGCGCGCAGATCTTTGGCGGCCATGACACGCTGCACTTCGAGGAAGTCGGTAGTCCAATAGCCGAACGATATGACCAGCCCTTGGCCGAACACTACTCCGACCCAGTTGATTCCTTCCGGATTATTGAAGGAACCAAGATATCGCCACAGGTGCATGTATTGAATCGAGGTGTTGTGAATGATCTGGAGCTTCAAGGCATCCCAGCCGCCCGCCTCGACCAAAGCAAGGATGGGGATAAGCAGCGCGCCGGCCCAGATGAGCACAAACTGGAGCACCTCGTTGAAAATTGCCGAGCGCAATCCGCCAAGAGCAACATAGATCGCCACCGTGATGGCCGAAACCCAAATGCTGAAGTTCATGTTCCAGCCGAGCACGATATTCATCACCACAGCCATGGCGTACATGTTGACGCCGCTCATTAGCACGGTCATGAGCGCAAATGAAATGGCCGCCAGGCTGCGGCTGGATTCACCGAATCGCAGCTTCAAGTAGCCGGGGACGGAATGCGTCTTGGAAATGTAATAAAACGGCATCATGAAGACGCCGAGGAACAGCATGGCAGGAATAGCCGCGATCCAATACGCGTGCACCGCCAGAATGCCGTACTCGTAGGCGGCGCTGGCCCAGCCCATCAGTTCAATGGCGCCGAGATTCGCGGAAATGAAGCTCAGGCCGGCGATCCACGCGGTCATTTCGCGGCCCGCCATGAAAAAATCTTCGCCTGTGCTGGTGCGGCGCTTCAGGTAAATCCCGATGACCAGGACCAGCACGAAATAGAAAACTACGATGACCAGATCAACGGGTGAGAGCCTGAC
>DASYYQ010000086.1:0-2491 GCA_035933545.1 Candidatus Acidiferrales bacterium
GCCAGCGTGTCCGAAGTGGTTTCGCCGCTAAACAGCCGC
Organism: Candidatus Acidiferrales bacterium; assembly: GCA_035933545.1. Taxonomy (GTDB): domain Bacteria; phylum Acidobacteriota; class Terriglobia; order Acidiferrales; family UBA7541; genus DAHUXN01. Next base: position 40 of record DASYYQ010000086.1, read on the forward strand.
TCACCGCTCAGCATCTCGAACAGCACCACGCCAAACGCCCAAATATCGCTGCGCCGGTCGGCGTTTTTCCCGCGCGCCTGCTCCGGCGACATGTACGCCGCCGTGCCTAGCAACAATCCTGCGCGCGTGGCCACCGCGCTGAGCGTCGGGGAATTCGAAATGTCCGTTATCGTTGCGTCGCCTTCGAGCGCCTTGGCCAATCCGAAATCGAGAACCTTGGCGTTTCCCTCTGCTGTAAGTTTTATGTTCGAAGGCTTCAAGTCACGATGAATGATGCCGCGCTCGTGCGCGTACTCGAGCGCCTCGCAAATCTGCTTCGCCAGCGGCAATGCTTCGTCGAACGGAACCGCACTGCCTTTGATGCGTTCGGCCAGCGTTGGCCCTTCGACCAACTCCATCATCAGCGCATGCGTGCTTCCGGAGTCTTCAAATCCGTAAATCGCCGCGATGTTCGGATGATTGAGTGAAGCGAGCACTTGCGCCTCGCGGCGCAGGCGCGCCATGCGCTCGACATCCTGCGCTAATGCCTCCGGCAGCACCTTCAGCGCCACGTCGCGCACGAGCTTTGTATCCCTCGCGCGGTAGACCTCACCCATTCCGCCCGCGCCAATCGCGCCGGTGATTTCATACGCTCCCAGTTTTGTGCCTATGTTCAACAAAGCGGATCCCTCACAGGGAACACTCGGGATTTCGCCTGGCGGCTCACACGCCGCCAAATCGGCTCAACGTCATGTGGCGAGATTATACCTGAATCAGCATCCCCTGCCGCAATCGGCGAGAATACGTTATGCGGGCAGCTTGCCTGCACAGAAAACTGCGGCGCCGTGATTTTTTATTTTGGCGGCATTGCCTTAGAATTACTCTCATGAATCGGCGCCAGTCCCTTCACCGCCGCTTTGGCAGAATTTCGCGCAGCGCAGTTTTCTGCGCCGCGATTCTCTTCCCTCTGCTCTCCTGGACGACCCATGCGCAAACCACTCCTCAAGCCAAACTCTTCGCCGTCGCTCAAAATGGCTCGCACAACTTCTCGTCTGCGGAAGTCGCCGAGGTCGGCGGCTTACAGAAAGGCGCCGTGGTCGATCAACCCGCCATTCAAGCTGCCGCAAACCGTCTCGCTGGGTCCGGCCTCTTCTCCTCCGTGCGTTATCAATTTTCGACAGACGCCAATGGCCTCAGCGTCACATTTCAACTTCAAGACGCACCGTTATTCCCCGTGTCGCTCGATAATATTCCCTGGGTTACGCTCGCCGACTTAACCACCGCCTTGAATCAAGCCGGCATTCCGTTCCACGGAACCGCGCCGGCCGGCGGCGCCATCGACGGTCAAATCGCCCAGCAGTTGCAAAAAATGCTCGAGGCCAAAGGCATTCACGCGACCGTGTCTTACAGCGAATCCGCCACTCCCGGCACAACCGACGAAATCATCGAATTCAAAGCAGCGGGCACAAATCTCAAGCTCGCGTCTGTGCGATTCACCGATCCGCTCGCGTCTCACGATCCGGCCATTCAAAGCGAACTTTCCACCATCAAGGGCCAGCCGTTTTCTATCGCCGCGATCGAGAGCTTCGATTTCGCGAATGTTCAGCCTGTTTATTTGGCGCATTCTTATCTGCAGGTGGCATTCGGCGCGCCCGTCGTCCAACTCTCTAGCCAAGACGCCGTGCAAGTCACCGTGCCCATCACTCCCGGCCCTGCATATGTTTGGGGCGGCGTCACCTGGAATGGAAATCACGCCTACACGACCGCCGATCTCAATTCGCTGGTCACCGCAGCCGGACTTTCCGCCGGCCAACCCGCTGACGGCAACAAAATCGTCGCCATCTGGAAAAGCGTTCGCGAAGCCTACGGCCATCGCGGTTATATCGACGCCACCGTCGAGCCCGAGGAAAATTTCGATGCGGCCACTCATACGGCGGCTTACGCCGTGAATATCTCCGAGGGCGACCAATATCACATGGGCAAGCTCGTGCTCAGTGGACTTTCCATCGACGCCGAGCGCCGCCTGCGGACCTCATGGAAAATCCCGCAGGGTCAGGTGTTCGACCAAACTTATTGTGATTTCTTTATTTCCAAAGGCGCCCTGGACGCCCTGAAGGGATTGCCTGCGGCGCAGGACAAAATGGGACACTACTTGCAGAAGAATCCGCAACAGCACACCGTAGACGTGATGATCGATTTCGAATAAATGATTCCGCGCTATACTAATTCCGTGCAGCAAATCCAAACGCCAATTGAAAAACAGGAAAATCTGCTCGCCGCTCTTCGCGGATTGGATTCTGTGCTTGTTGCATTTTCCGGCGGAGCGGATTCGGCTTATCTTGCCTGGGCCGCTCATCAAGCGTTAGGCGCTCGCGCGCTTGCCATCACGGCTCTTTCGCCCAGCTTTTCAGAGCACGATCGCCGCGAATCGCAGCGCTTCGCCTCCGCCACCGGCATCCGCCACGAACTTATC
>DASYYQ010000139.1:0-28514 GCA_035933545.1 Candidatus Acidiferrales bacterium
ATGAAGCGCGGCCGCATCATTTATTCACGGAGGTAGACTCGGCATGAGTCACCGGCGCATCTCAGTTTTCCTGACGGTTACGTTCACAGCGGTGGCTCTTTTCGCAAGTTCGAGCATGGCGCAGCGCTCGTGCGAAAGCCTCGCGTCTCTCAAGCTAACTGACACCACGATCGTATCGGCTGCCTCGGTCCCTGCAGGGCCATTCAGCGTGCCTGGCGGAGGCCCCTTTCGACCGGAATCCCTGACCCTTCCCGCCTTTTGCCGCGTGGTGGGCGTCATCAAACCGACTGCCGATTCTGATATCAAGTTCGAAGTGTGGATGCCGAGTCAGGGTTGGAATGGAAAATTCGAGGGCGTGGGCAACGGTGGATTCGCCGGCTCGATTAATTATCGACACCTCGCCGCTGCTTTGGGCGCCAAGTTCGCTGCTGCTTCAACGGATACGGGGCATGAAGCCCCCGGCATCGAGACGAACTGGGCGCTCGGCCACCCCGAAAAAATCGTGGACTTCGGCTATCGCGCCATTCACCTGACTAGCGTAATCGGCAAGACCATCGTTCACGATTTCTATGGCAGCGTGCCTCGCTATTCGTATTTCTCGAGCAGTTCCAATGGCGGGCGCCAAGCCCTCATGGAAGCCCAACGTTTCCCCAGCGACTACGACGGCATCATCGCCGGAGCGCCGGCGAATTTTTGGACTCACCTGATGGTGGACGCCATTTGGGTAGCTCAGGCGCTGTACGCGAAGCCCGGAAGCTATATTTCTTCAAGCAAACTGCCTGCCATCCACGATGCCGTGCTTTCCGCCTGCGACGCCGCGGACGGCGTTAAGGATGGCATCATCAACGATCCCACGCGATGCCATTTCCACCCCGAAACCCTCCTGTGCCGTGGCCCTGAGACTCCCGCTTGCCTTACCGCGCCCGAAGTGGCGGCGCTCAAGAAGCTCTACGCCGGTCCAGTTGACTCCAAAGGCCACCAACTCTTCCCGGGGACAGTGCCAGGTGGCGAGCTTGGTCCAAGCTCGTGGAGAGTCTGGATTACTGGCCACCCTCCCAGCAATAAGGGCGTCGGCTTCCGGTTCGGCACTCAGTTCTTTTCGAACATGATTTTTAATGATCCGACCTGGGACTTCCGCACTTTCAACTTCGACGCAGATGTTCAGCTCACAGACAAGAAAATGGCTCGTATCCTCAACGCAACCGACCCGAACCTTACAGCGTTCAAAGCTCGCGGGGGAAAGTTGATTCTGTATCAGGGCTGGGCCGACCCAGCCGTTTCGCCACTCAATACCGTGAACTACTACGAAGGCATAGTCTCCGCCATGGGACACATGCAGACGGAGAGCTTTGTTCGTCTCTACATGGTTCCTGGGATGACGCATGGCCCCGGTGGCCCGGGCCCCGATTCCTTCGGCGCGCTTCCTGAACCGAACGCCCATTCGAGCCACAGCATGTTCAGAGCATTGGAACAATGGGTTGAGCGCGGCGTGGCACCGCACGCGATCATTGCAACAAAGTACGCCCGCGCGTCAGGCCCAGCGCGGGCCATCGAAATGACCCGTCCTTTGTGCCCCTACCCGGAGGTCGCGCAATACAAAGGCGCCGGCGATATACATGATGCTGCCAACTTCGTATGCGAACTGGAAAAGTGAAAAGAGGCTGACCGCTGAATGCCACGTCTAATTGAATGCGTGCCGAATTTTTCTGAAGGGCGCGACGCCGCGAAAATTGATGCGCTCGTCGGCGCGATGCAATCCGTCGAGGGCGTCTACGTCCTCGACCGCGAAAGCGACGCCGACCACAACCGCTGCGTCATCACGCTGGCCGGCGAGCCTGAGCCTGTGGCGGAAGCAGCTCTGTGCGGCGTGGGCAAAGCCCTCGAACTGATCGACCTCACCAAACATTCCGGCGCGCATCCGCGTCTCGGCGCTACCGATGTGGTTCCTTTCATTCCCGTGGATGGCGTTTCCATCGAAGATTGCGTAGCCCTCGCCAAAAAAGTCGGCAACGAAATCTGGCGCCGCTACAAAATTCCCGTTTATTTCTACGAATCCGCCGCGTTGCGCCCAGAGCGCGTCAATCTGGAAAATGTTCGCAAAGGCCAATTCGAGGGCGTGCGCGATGAAGTTCTGAAAAATCCGGAGCGCGCCCCGGACGTCGGCGAGGCGCAGCTGCATCCAACCGCCGGCGCTGTAATCGTCGGCGCGCGCAAATTCCTCATCGCCTACAACATCAATTTGAATACGTCCGACGTCTCCATCGCCAACAAAATCGCGAAAGCCATTCGCTTTTCGACAGGCGGTCTGCGCTACGTGAAATCCATGGGTGTCGACCTCCGCGCGCGCCACGTCGCGCAAGTTTCCATCAACATGACCGATTACGAGCAAACTCCGCTTCACCGCGTGTTCGAAATGGTGCGCAGCGAAGCCGCGCGCTACGGCGCTTCCATCATCGGCAGCGAAATTGTCGGCCTCGTGCCCAAACGCGCCATCGAAATGACCGCCGATTTTTATCTGAAATTCGAAAATTTCTCCGCCGCGCAGGTGTTTGAGAATCGCCTCACTGCCGCGCTGGCGGGGGCCCCGATCGAGGCAAGCTCAGGAAAGCTCGCCGCGCTGGCGCGTCCGTTTCTCGACGCTGTCGCAGAGCCCACCGCGACGCCAGGAGGCGGCTCCGTTTCGGCCTTCGCTGCGGCCCTCGCGGCGAGTCTCGCGCAAATGGTTGCGGGACTTTCGCGCAAAAAAAAATCGCAGGCTGCGTACGTCGAGCAGCTAAGCCAGGCGATTGCTGACATGCACGCCGCAGCCGCGGAACTCACCGCCGCGATTGACCGCGACGCGGAGTCCTACAATGCGGTTCTCGCCGCGTTCAAGCTGCCAAAGGAAACGCCCGAGGATGCGCGCCACCGCGAGGAAGCCATTCAGCGAGCCACCCACGGCGCTGCAGAAGTTCCGATGGCGGTCGCTCGGAAAGCCGCGGACATTTTTGAGCGCCTGGGGCAACTGGAAAGCATCTCGAACGCTTCTATGATTTCTGACCTCCGCGTTGCCCGGTTAATGGCCGCTGCGGGGGCGCGCGGCGCGCTTGCAAACGTGGCTATCAATCTCGATTCCATCACGGATGCGTCCTTTGTTGCGACAATGCGCAAGCAAGCGAATGAGATCGAGTCAAGGCTGTCCGCATCGTCAGCGCATGCGTGAATCGCAGCGTCGAAAACACAGTTCAAAGGTCGGATGAAATGAACGCTTCACACATTGTTCGCAAGAAATCCCTGGCGCTGAGCGCTGCCATGGCGGCCGCGCTTTTCGCCGCGCTCTTTCTGCCGTGTCTCACCGGTGCGGACACGCTCAGCAGCGACATCATTGCTATGTTCCCAAAGAACATGAGCGAATTTGCCTACGCAGACATGAAGCAGGCCCGCCAGCATCCGTGGTTTTCACAACTGCAGCAGCAAATGCTTCCCGCGAATTTCCGCCAGTTCGAGCAATTCCTTCGCTCCGCTGGAATCGATCCCGACACGCAAATTGATGAAATCGCCTGGGGCCAATCCGTCCCCACCGCAAAGCAGGGTTCAGAGATTGCCGGCATCGCCCTTGGGACATTTTCGCCTAACTCTACAGAGGCGCGATTCGCTTCGCAAAAGCTCCCGCATATTCAAGTCCATGGTTACACGCTCTGGGCCTTTGGGAGCGGCGCCGGACCGACGGACATTTTCTTCTTCTTCCTTGACAGCAATACTGCAGCGTTCGGCCAGCGCGACATCCTCGAAGATCTGGTTAATGTCCACTTCGGCGCCGCCGAAAGCCTGCTCAACAATTCTCAGCTTTATCCGCTAATCAACGCCGCCAACGGCAACGGCATGATTTGGGCGGTCCTCGACAAAGCGAACACGCAACTCGCGCTTCATCAGCTCTTGCCGCAAGCCAGCCAATTCCCGCAAGCCTCGGCGATTCTCAATCGCATTCGCGATATGGAAATTCACGTTCAGGCTGATGATGGCGCGGATGCCAAATTCGATGCGGTTTGTGATTCGCCGGACGACGCCAATCAGCTTGCGGCCATGCTTCAGGGAGGTATCGTTTTGCGCCGCTACCAGGTCCAGCAATCTGATCCAAGCCTGGCCCAGGCGCTTTCCAACGTTACTGTCAATCCGTCTGGGAGCAGCCTCAACGTGGACATTCCGGTGACCAACGATCAGCTTTCTGCAATGATTCGCGATCGCACTTTCGCGGTCCCCGTGCAGCAATAAGGCATCGTATTTTCGGCGTTCATCTCACTGCTGTCCATTTTGCCGCGGAAAAGCGTTCAGGAATGCGCGGGGTTCTTGTGAAGATGTTTCACCAGCGTCGCCGCTATCTGGCCATTATCTGAGGCAGGCGATCCCGTGTTTTGCGGACGTCCCTTTTGGCCAGCGCGCCGATGTAAATTATTTTCGCCTGCGGGCGTTGCATCCACAGTGCCGATTTTGACTTCGAGCCGGTCTTCTCGCTCCTCGATTACCACATCGCAGTAACGCGCTTGCTGGGCTCGCGCTGCAAAGACTTTGCAACATTCTCTGTCCACTTCATTGGCAAATTCGCGCAGCTCCGCCTTTGTCAGCCGGTGGCGGTCGCCCAGATGCTCGAGCGCCGCGCGGACACCAGCGCGAACGCGCGCATCCTCGCTCGTCTTCAGCTCTGTGCGTACGATTTCAGCGCCCACTCTTTTCCACCACGTGAATTTCGCAGGCCTCCCGGCAATCCGGACAATAGTAGAGCCCGTCTTCGCAGAGGCGAATGGCGTGCTGCGATTGGCAGTAGCTGCAATACTTCTCGCACTCGCAGTATTTCTCTTCTTTGTCGCACTGCACGCAAACCACTGGACCAAGCATTTGCTCTTCTCCCGCGAACCACCCCTAACGTCAATATAGGTCATCCATGGTGCGCCAGCAAGCCAGTTTCTGCCTTCTGTTTTCAAGACAGGCATCGAATCGCAATGGAAAACGGGAATGCCGCTAGAGTGCAAGTCAGATGAAATTTATGGCACAGAAGGAGTCTCTGCGCGTGGTCGCGTTGATTGCAGCGTTATGACGCCGCTGGTCAAACCGGAAGACCGCGCGGACACGCGAATTGCCCCGGGCTGCATTTTTGATTGGATAATCAGTTGCGCCAACCCGTTAAAGCAGCGGCGAGTAGTAAGAAGCTGCGGTGCGTTGATGTTGGAAACAGCCGCTTGATCCGCAGACGCGGCAAACGTGCGAAGCATAAGGGCTCCGTGCAAATCATAGAGCAATGAGGGCGGCTTATCGGCTTCGTGGCTCGAGGGATTCCCATTGCCTACGCCGATGATTCTCGCGGGCCCATACAGCTCAAACGTAATTTCGTTGTCCGCAACTGGCGCAATGCGGTTCTTCGCATCGAGCACAGCCACGGTAATCACGGAAACGTCGCGGCCATCGGCGTCGATAGCCGCCCGGTCGGGAGTCAACTTTATCAACGCGGGCGCTGCGGTAGTTTCCCGCGCGTCTTCACTCACAACTCGGCCATTTTTGTAGCCTCGCGCGCGCAGAACGCCCGGCGCGAACTTCACTTGCCATTCCAGATGCGCCCGGCGGGGCATGGATTTTCTGCCGAGGCTCGCCCCGTTCAGGAAAAGCTCCACTTCATCGCAGTTGCTGTGTACCCAAACACGGATCGGCTGGCCTTCCCTGCCCTGCCAGTTCCAATGCGGGAACAGATGCAGTACCGTTTTGCCGCTCCACCACGCCTGATAATAAAAATAAGTGTCCTTAGGAAAGCCGCACGTATCCATGATGCCGAACTGCGAGCTGATGCACGGCCATTTGTATGGCGAAGGCTCGCCGCGATAATCAAAGCCGGTCCACGCAAAAGCGCCAGCAGCAAAAGGACGCGCAGAATAGAAATTCCACCACTCTTCGGCAGTGGAAGCGTAATGCCCGGGCGTGTTCACATCGTATGCGGACATATAACCGTGGAGTGGATCATTGGCGTAAATGCCGCGGGTGGCGAGGGCGCTGGCGTCTTCGGTGCCAATGATTGGCTTCTGTGGAAATTCGGCGTGGAATTTGTCCATGCTGTCCTGATGAAAATAATTGCAGCCTTGAACATCGACGATAGCGGACGCGCCATGTCCCCAGTCATTGTTCATTGCCAGCGTGACCGGACGGCTCGGATCCAGCCGGCGAACCAGGCGCTTCATAGTGGCGATCATGCGCGCCCCAGTAGGAGTGCCCTGCAGCGGTTCTTCATTGCCAAGAGACCAGATAAAAATGCTCGGATGATTGCGGTCGCGTCGCACCATGCGCGCGAGCTGGCTCAACCCTTCGCGGCTCGACGAAAACATGCGCGTTTCGTCCATCACTAGCATGCCAAGGCGGTCGCACGCATCCAAAAGTTCCGGAGTGGGCGGGTTGTGCGAAGTGCGGTAGGCGTTTGCGCCCATCTCCTTGAGCTTGGCAATGCGGAAATATTGCAGCCGGTCGGGTAGCGCGGAACCGACTCCGGCGTGGTCCTGATGATTGCAGGTGCCTTGGATCTTCACGCGCTCGCCATTGAGGAAGAAACCGTCATTCGGATCGAAGTGGATCGTGCGGATGCCGAATGGCGTCTCATAGCTGTCAATAATCTGCCCGTCGCTCTCGATTGTCGTGACCATGCGATAGAGATGCGGATCCTCCAGCGACCAAAGCCTCGCGTTCTCCACACGCAGCGTCTGCGAAATTTTCTGTCGAGCCCATCCGTCAATCGACATCTGGTCGGAGTTAGCACTCGCGACTTGCTTGCCCGCTGAGTCGAAAATTGTCTGTTTAACGCGAAACGGCTTCGTAGCATCCTGCTGATTCGCGATTTCCGTCGAGATCGTCACTTCCGCTGTACCGCTTTTGCCATCCGTCGTCACGTACGTGCCCCAATGTGCGACGTGCAACGCGTCCGTTTTTGTGAGCCAAACATGCCGGTAAATTCCCGCGCCTTCGTAGAACCAGCCTTCGTGCTCGGTCACATCCACGCGCACCACTAGCACGCTTCTGTCGCCGTACTTCGCAAAATCCGTTATGTCAAAGCGGAACGGCGCGTAGCCGCTCAAATTGCGCCCCAAGTAAATTCCATTGAGCACGATCATCGCGTCGCGAAACGCGCCGTCGAATTCCAGGGCCAGCCGCCGGCCCGAATCCGTTTGCGGAATTTCGAATATGCGCCGGTACCACCCGGTGCTCGTTTCGGGAAAATCTCGACCCACAGGCTTGTAACCGAAATCATTGAGCTCAGGCGCGTCGACAAAAGGAAGAGCGACGGCGAAGTCATGCGGCAGGTCGATGCGCTGCCAGCCACTGTCGTCGAAATTGGAGAGCGCAGGGGCGAAAATCTCGCCGGTTTTTGCGAAGGTGTAAGCGCCGTAGCCGTTGCCGCCAAAATTGAAATCCTTGGAAGGATCAGCAGCGTTGCCGAAATGGAAGCGCCAGTTGAAATCGAGAAGCAGCCGCTGGCGCCGAGAAAGCGGCTCGGTTTCCGTCGCTACGGCGTTCGCCGGTACTGGCGCCGATTGCGCAAAGTCCGATGCAAACGCGCTCACCGCCGCGGGCGCCAGCGCGGCAAGCTTGAGAAGTTTCCGTCGAGACCATTCATTCATGCTGCCTCGCAACACAGCCAAGGATGAAATAGAACCTGACCGCCTAATCGCCTTCGAAGGCGGTATATTAGCGTATGTGGACAACTGCAACGAGTGGATAATTGCTAGCTCATGGCCCTTGATTCGTTAATTGGCGGTTATTGGCGGCTCGGCGGAGAAACAAGTATGCCTCTTCTCGACATTTTACAGCGCGCACTCGAACCTCTTCCCCTGCGTGGCAAGGGGCGGCTCGCCGAACAAATTCTTCGCCGCTCCAAGACCAAAGAACTCAGCTGTCGGCCCCTCAATGGACTGCGAATCTCTCTGCGGCGTTCGCAACGCATCGAAAGGCTGATGTGGGCCGGCGCTTATGAGCGTGAGCTAGTCGCCCTTCTCAAGAAAACCGTCAAACCTGGAATGACAGTGATCGACGTTGGCGCCAACATCGGATATATTGCGGCTATTGCCGCACGGCTGGTCGGACCTGAAGGCCGGGTACACGCGTTTGAGCCGAATCCGGATTGCTATGCGCGCCTTACAATGAATCTCGCTGCCCTCCCTCATGCCCATTCCTACCGAATGGCGGTCAGCGATTTCTGCGGCACACTCCCGCTGTACCTCAGTGAAAACACTGAAGAGGATGGCTGGGCATCCTTGCTCAAAGACCACTCCGTGACGCGGCGCACAATCGACGTCGCGGTCACCACCATTGATGTTTTTGCTGCGAGGTTTAGCGTCCAGAAGGTGCATTTCATAAAACTGGACGTCGAAGGTAACGAGGTGCATGCTCTCCGAGGAGCCCAGCACGTAATCGCCCGCGACCATCCGAGAATCGCCGCCGAGTTAAATCCGCACTGTCTTGCGCGCGACAACGCAAAGCCCAGTGACGTCCTGGACTTCCTGACCAGCTTCGGCTACTCCATCCGCGACTTGGACGGTTCCAATATCTTTGCCGTCTGACGTGTGCCGCCCAGGCTGGGCCCTTTCCTACTCTTAGAATTCCTGCCAGCCTCCGGCGGTTTATTGACACCCGTGCGGGCGCGTGTTCCCGACAAGACCATGGATATATTTCAAGTCTCCAAAGTGCTATTCAGCGATCCAATCCGTTGCCAGCCATTCTTCGTGCTGAGAAGCGCGGAATATTACCCCGACCCGAAGGCCCAGCACACGCGCGAATTCGACTCGATCATGTCTGCTTGACCTGAGCAAAAAAGTGGTTTCCGTCTACCTGTTTCAACGAGTAGGAATGCTGCTCGAGGATCCGACGCACTCCCGCTTCACATTCAGGCGAGTGGAGTTCACAGATAATTGCCGGGTGATGGAGTCGCAGAAGGCCTTCGCCACCTCGCAGAACCTCGACTTCCGCTCCCTCTACATCGCATTTCAAGAGATCGGGTATTGGGTGGTCTCGACTGAAGTCATCGAGCGTAGTCGCGCGAACAGAAATAGCACTATGGACTTTCCCGGTTTCAACAATCCGTCCAACCCCGCGATCAGGGGAAACTGACGCATCGGCCCTGGCAAATAGGACTTCTCCTTCATGCGACGAGAGAGCAACTTCCAGAACGGAAACCCAAGCAAATCCATTGTAGGAAGCGTTCTCCCGCAAGCGGCGGGCAACGTCGGCGTCGGGCTCAAACGAAAACACTTTGCCTCTTTCCCCCACCAGGCGTGCCGCCGCGAGCGTGAAAAGTCCCACGTTGGCTCCCGCATCGTAAAAGACCATTCCCGGCCGCAAGTGCTCCACCAGGACCTTCTGGGTTTCTGGCTCAACTATCCCTTCGCAAATCTCTCTTCCCGTTCTGGGATTTATTTTTATCCAAAGACCCTTGGCCGCGCCGGCTTCGATTTCATGCCAGACCTGGAAATTTGAGGGCAAAACCTTGTGGCTAACGTAATGAATAAGGCTGCCGAGCACGGGCGTGGTCCGCAGCCGGGAAAGAAAAGGAGGGCGTCTTAAGTAGATCTGGCTGACGAACTCTCTAAACTGTGCCATAGCGCCTAGGTGAGTTGATAGCATCTCACATGCCGCAGCAAAAAACGCCACGTCATTTCGCAATATTTCACAATTGCCGTGAGAGCGCCGCGAATCCGCGGAGTGAGCGGTTTATTGACACTTTTGCGCCTGCATGCTAGCTTCAATTTTTGCAACAGCAGCGAAGCCATTCTTGCGAAGTGGAATCATTTCGATTAAGCGAGCCATTCTGTCGTGAGCATTCCCGCAAAAGCTGAACTGCGCAAAACCGCCCTCAATTCCAAGCACCGGCGCATGGACGCCAAGATGGTGGATTTTGGCGGCTGGGACATGCCTGTCGAGTACTCGGGGATCCTTGCCGAACATGAAGCGGTGCGTACGCGCGTAGGCCTGTTCGACGTTAGCCACATGGGCGAGATAGAAATCAAGGGCGAGCGAGCGCTCGATCTGGTGCAGTACGTCACCTGCAATGATGCGTCAAAACTGGCCATCGGCCAGGCGCACTATTCCGGCCTGATGACGCCCAAAGGCACTTTCGTCGATGATCTGCTGGTTCACAAATTCTCCGACACGCATTATTTTTTGTGCGTGAACGCCAGCAATCAGGATCGCGACTACGCGCACATCGCCGAGCACAATAAATTCGGCGCACAGGTCGAAAACGCAGGCGGACGTTACGCGCAAATCGCCATTCAAGGGCCGCGCGCGCTGGAATTGCTGCAGCGTCTCACCGAAGTGCCGCTCGGGCCGATTAAATATTATTGGTTTACGCGAGGCGATGTGGAAGCCGTGCACTGCATCATCGCCCGGACCGGCTACACCGGCGAAGACGGTTTCGAAATTTATTTTGCGCCGGAATTTGCCGAGAAGCTGTGGGACGCGCTGATGGATGCCGGACAGGATCTGGGAGCGATGGCCTGCGGCCTCGGCGCCCGAAACACTCTGCGCCTCGAAGCGAGCATGGCTCTCTACGGACACGAAATTGACGAAACGACCACTCCCTGGGAAGCCAATCTCGGCTGGATTTGCAAGATTGACAAAGGTGATTTTCTAGGCCGCGAGCCGCTCGTGAAGCAAAAAGCTGCGGGCGTGAAACGTATCCTAGCTGGATTCCAGATGGAATCCCGCCTCATTGCCCGCGACGGTTACGCTGTGCTCGAAGGCGAGCGCGCCGTCGGGACCGTCACCAGCGGCGGTCCGGCGCCGTTTTTGAAGAAAAATATTGGCTTCGCCTACGTGCCGCCGGAAATCAAGAAGCCCGGCACGAAAATCGGTATCCTCGTGCGCGCGCAAACAGCGCCGGCAAAAATTGTCACCGTGCCATTCTACAAGCGGGCAAAATAATAGGAGCGACAATGTATCCAGCTGATTTTCGATACACAAAAGACCACGAGTGGCTGCAAATTTCCGGCGCGACCGGAACAGTCGGCATCACCGATTACGCGCAGCACGCGCTCGGTGATGTGGTCTTCGTCGAATTGCCAAAACCAGGCACGAAAGTGAAAGCGGGCGACGTCCTCGGCACGGTGGAATCGGTGAAGGCCGTCAGTGAAGTATTCAGCCCGGTCACCGGCGAAGTGATCGAAGTCAACTCCGACCTGTCCAACGCGCCTGAAAAAATCAATCAAGACCCGCATCGCTCCGCGTGGCTCGCGAAAATCAAAATGGACAACACCAGCGAAGCTGCCAAACTAATGGACGCCAAGGCGTACACCGAATACGTGGCTGAGAAGGAGAAGGAACAGACAGCCTGATGCGTTACCTTCCTAAAAGCCAATCCGAACGCCGCGAAATGCTCGATGCCATCGGCGCGAAATCCATCGAGAAACTGTTCGAAACCATTCCCGCAAAATTCCGCCTGAGCAAGCCGCTGAATTTGCCGGGCCCGCTCTCGGAAATGGAAATCATCGATTATTTCAAAGCGCGCGCGGCCGAAAATTCGCATGGCTACACTTCCTTCCTTGGCGCAGGCGTCTATCAGCACGTCAAATCCGTTGTGACCGACGCGCTCGTGCAACGCGGCGAATTCCTTACTTCCTACACGCCGTATCAAGCGGAAATTTCGCAGGGAACTTTACAGGCCATCTTCGAATTTCAAACGCTCATGGCTCAGCTCACGGGCCAGGAAGTTGCGAACGCCTCCATGTACGATGGCTCGACGGCGCTCACTGAAGCCGTCTTAATGGCCGAGCGCCTGACGCGCCGGCATCGCGTCCTCGTGGCGAAGGCCGTTCATCCGGAATATCGCCAGGTGCTCGCGACCTACGCAAAGCATCTGGGAATCGCAATCGAGGAATTCGGTTTCGCGCCTTCGGGCCAAGTCGATTTGAACTCCATTCGTGATGCATCGCTGAGTGAGGCAGCCGCCGTCGTCGTGCAATCTCCGAATTTCTTCGGCGTGCTCGAAAAGCTCGCACCATTGGCTGAACGCGCGCACGCCGCAGGCGCGTTGCTCATCGATTGCATCACCGAGCCGGTCTCGCTGGGAATTGTGAAGCCGCCGGAAGAAGCCGACATCGTCGCGCTCGAAGCGCAAGGCTTTGGCGTCCCGCCGAGTTATGGCGGCCCTTTTGTGGGCGTGATTGCCACGCGCGAAAAATTCGTACGGCAAATGCCTGGCCGCCTGGCCGGTGAAGCCCTCGATGCCGAAGGCCGCCGCGGATTCTGCCTCACTCTGGCGACGCGTGAGCAGCATATTCGCCGAGAAAAAGCTACGTCCAATATTTGCACCAATGAGGCGCTATACGCTCTGGTCGTAACGATTCACCTCTGCCTGCTCGGAAAAGACGGATTGCGCGAACTGGCCACGCAGAATCTGTCAAAAGCTCGCTTTGCGCAGGAGCAGTTGAAGAAAATTGCCGGTGTCAGCTTGCCCTTCTCGGGCCCGACGTTTAACGAATTTGTCGCCGACTTCGCTCGCCCCGTGAAGCAAATCAACGAAAAACTTCGCGCGCAGAAAATCGTCGGGCCGCTCGCGTTGGAACGATATTATCCCGCTCAGCCGAACCGCGGCCTCGTATGCGTCACCGAAACCATGCCGCGCGCCGAAATCGAGCGTTTCGCAGCAGCATTGCAGACGATCCTGGCAAGCTAAGGAAATAGGAGCGCGGGTTTGGACTCTAAAAACGCAACGGGCGAGATCGAAGCCGTGGGAATCAAAAAAGCCGGCACGCACGTCAGCCAGAACGAAGGCCTGATCTTTGACAAGTCCATTCGCGGAAAGCGCGGAATGGAATTGCCGCCGCTTGACGTGCCGCCCACCGATCCCCTAAAAGCTCTCGGCGCCGACTTCGTGCGCGACTCCGTTGAAGGATTTCCCGAAGTCAGCGAAATCGAAGTCATCCGCCATTTCACGCGCCTCTCCACGTGGAATTACGCCATTGATCTGGGGATGTATCCGCTCGGCTCCTGCACCATGAAGTACAATCCGCGCGTCAACGAATTCGTAGCGCGTCTCGAAGGCCTTGCTACCGAACATCCGCTGCAAGCCGACGAAGTTTCCCAGGGCTGCCTGCGCATCATTCACGATTTGCAGAAATGTCTGCTCGAAATTACCGGCATGGACGCTGCCTCTCTTGAGCCTGTCGCCGGCGCCCAGGGCGAACTCACCGGCCTGCTGCTGATTCGCGCCTATCTCGAAAGCCAAGGCAATCCGCGCAAGAAAGTTTTAATTCCGGACTCCGCGCACGGCACTAATCCCGCGTCCGTAGTCATTTCCGGTTACGAAGTGCAAAACATCAAATCCAACGAGCGTGGCCAGATCGACATCGCCCATTTTCGCGAGTTTGTCACCGAAGAAGTCGCCGCGCTCATGATCACTAACCCCTCCACGCTTGGCGTGTATGAGGAAAACATCGCGGAAATCGCTGAAATTCTGCATGCCCGCGGCGCGCTGCTTTACATGGACGGCGCGAATATGAACGCCCTTGCCGGCATTACCCGTCCCGGCGATTTTGGCGTGGACGTCATGCACCTCAATTTGCACAAGACTTTCTCAACGCCTCACGGCGGCGGCGGCCCCGGCGCGGGACCTGTTACCGTTAAGAGAATCCTCGAACCGTTTTTGCCGGTGCCAGTTGTCACTGAAGAAGCTGGAAAATTTGCTCTCCATTACGACCGTCCTAAAACAATCGGCCGCGTCCGCGCTTATGCCGGAAATTTCGGCGTGCTGCTTCGCGCGCTCGCGTACACCCTGGCGTACGGCCCCGGAATTCGCCAGGCCACGGAAGACGCTGTGCTCAACGCAAATTACATTCGCAAGCATCTCGAGGATTTGTACGACTTGCCCTATAGCTTGCCCTCCATGCATGAAGTCGTTTTCAGCGACGCGCGCCAGCGCAAGCACGGCGTAAACACGATGGACATTGCCAAGCGCCTCATCGATTACGGATTCCATCCTTACACTACTGCGTTCCCTCTAATCGTTCCCGGCGCGCTGATGATTGAACCTACGGAATCCGAATCGAAGGAAGAGTGCGACTTGTTCATCGACGCCATGCGCTCGATCGCCGCGGAAGCCGAAACCAATCCCGAAATCGTGAAGACTGCTCCGCACGCCACGCGCGTGGGCCGCCTCGACGAAGTTGCCGCGGCGCGCAAACCCATCCTGCGCTGGAAGCCGCGGCAAAATCAGGACGCTCAAAAGGCTGCTGCCGCGCAGTGCGAAAAATCTCCCGTGGTCCCAACCGCCTGATCGCCGGATTCTTTAATTCTCTTTCTGCCAACACGGCCGGTTATTAGCACGCGACGCTTTCGCGCAATTTCCGCCGCCATTCCGCCGAATCGGTTATACTCCGCACTCAGTTTCACCCAGCCAGCGCTTGCTCAGTGAAAGTCCGAGGCACAGGGAATTCGCATGACCGCAGACGAAGCATCGATTCTCGCAGCGCACTTGCTCTCGCGGATGCAGCGCGAATCAGAAATCACCTCTAAAGTGCTCGCCGCCCTTCCCGGTGACAAAGCCGATTATCGGATTCATCCCAAGTCTCGAACTGCACTGGAACTCGCCTGGCACATGATTTCAGTTGAAATATGGTTTCTCGATTCGGTTTTTCAAGGCGAATTTTATGCCAGCGCGACGGACGCTGTTCCCGATGAAATCAAGTCCGGTGCGGACGCCTCCGCCTGGTACGCTCAGCAGTTCGAGGTGAATTTCAAGAAAGCTTCCAAACTCAGCGGCGATTATCTCGCCAAGCCCATTTCTTTTTTTCGCAAGTTTGATTATCCCGGCGTGATTTACCTTCAGATGGCCCTTTCCCACACTATCCATCATCGCGGACAATTCGCCGCATATCTCCGCGCCATGCATGAAAAAGTCCCGGCAATTTATGGCGGCAGTTTGGACGAGCCTGCAGAGTAGGTTCCCTCGCAGGATAGCTGCTGTCCATTTCTTTACCCCATTACAGTCTGGAACTCAGCGCACACCAAACTCAATAAGCGCTGCCTTGTCCGAGATCGGCCACCGACAACATCGATTAATGTCGATCGCTTTGTCGTAATTTCTATGCTGGCCCGCGCCGCCTCCCTCTGGTGGCCTTCCCTTCTTCCGGAGGCACTGCTTGGTGTGCGGCCGGCCGCAACGCGCGCGTGACGTACGGCACAGCCTCCGCCGTGACGACCGCCGGGCTTACGGGAATCTCTAATCCGTGCCCATCCTCGCCTGCCGCTGCCGACGCAGCCAGCCCGCCACTCGGCGGCTCGACCGTCACCAGCGCGCCTTCCGCCTCTTTCCAGAACACCAGGCAATTCGCGCTTCCGTCCCAGTCGATCGAAAGCACGTCGCCCAGCCGAATCTGGTCGGTGGCCAGCAGGCTCGCCAGCGGATACACCAGGTGCCGCTCGATGGCTCGCTTTAGGTGACGCGCGCCGTACTTCATGTCCGTGCCTTCTTTCAGCAGGAAGTCCCGCGCCGCTTGCGTCACGCGGAACAGGAATTTCCCCTTTGCCGTTTCCAGCACGCGCTGCTGCACCATGCCCAGCTCGATATCGAGGATCAATTCAAGCTGCGCCTCGCGCAGTGGATGAAAAACCACCACTTTGTCGAGGCGGTTCATGAATTCTGGCGAAAACTTCCGCTTCGCCGCTTCCGCCGCAGTGCGCTCGATTTTCTGCTCGAGCCGCTGTGGACTATCCACCGCCGCCGCAACCGGCGCAAATCCCAGCCTGCCAGTCATCAGTTCCGTGATTTCCGAGCCGCCTAGATTCGACGTCAGGAAAATCATCGTTTGCGACAGATCCACGCGCCGATTGTCGCCGAGCGTCAGTGTGGCCTTGTCCAGCATGCCGAGTAGGAGTTGCCAGAGCGCATCGGACGCCTTTTCAATTTCGTCGAACAGCAGGAACGATAGCTTCACTTTTTCCGTATGAAATTGGGCGAGCGCCTCCTGCGTTATCAGCGGATGCGTCTCGCGGTGCCCCAAATACCCTGGTGGCGAGCCAATCAGCTTCGCTATTTCGTGCGAATGCTGGAACTCCGCGCAGTCCACTTTAATCACTGCGCGCGGATCGCCGAAAATCACTTCGGCGGTCGCCTCCACCACGCGCGTCTTTCCGGCGCCCGTGGGCCCGAGGAACAGTAGATTCCCCACTGGCCGTCCCGGCGAGTTCAGCCCCGCGCGGAACACCTGGTACAAGTCCACCACCGACTGCACCGCTTCTTCCTGGCCGACGATCTTCCGCCGCAACGCGGTCTCGAACTCGCGAGACTCGCGGCTCCGTTGCGTGGGATCCAAATGTTGTGACTGGGTAGCCATGTTCTTTTTTCCCCCTACCGGTATGCCCGGGTTCCTGCCATCGCGCGTGGTTTCACGCGCTCAAATTGCTCGAGCTTGATGTCCACCGTGGACCGTAGGAGCCTGAGCTGGGTTACGAGTTCCTGCCCGGAACCTGAGTGGTCTGGCAGGAGTAAAAGTGGAGGCGACAAATCCGCAAGATCCAGATTGATCAGGCGCAGGGAATTGAGCAGTTGCTTCACGTACGGAGAACGCGGATCGAACAGCTCCACCCGGCTGTTCACATCTTCCCGCAGGCGCGGCCAATCCAACTCCAGCATGGGATGACTGCGGGATACTTCTCGAACCACATCGTCGGTGATGCGCGGGCGCTCGCCCAGCTTGGCCAGGTAAAGCTGCTCCACCTTGCCGCGCCGGCGAACGTTGTGAACCAGATAGTACGAATTGCCCTTGCGCCGAACGAATGCCACGATTCGCCCCCCTAAGAGCCCATCGCGCCGCGTAGTGTACCCATCGTCCACTACGCTGTCAATGGTATGATGCCGCCCCGTAACGCGAGTTGCTTCGTATTAGTAATTAGTACTTGAAGCGCTCTGCCGGAGGAGCAGTACAGACTACACTGCGAGAGAATTCGGGCCTTTGTGTGGGACGAGCATCGTGTTCACCGTATCTGCTAACCAATTAGATGCCAAATAGCCGAATATGTTCCAGAAAGGCACTGGGATTCACAATTTCTGTCACCTAGTACTGAGTAAAACGCGGCTGTATCGTGTAGTTTCGTGGGACTAGCCCTATCCGTGAACTGCCGGACTGCGACGGTACGCAAGAAAGGCATCGGCAAATGCAGAACAAAGGAACGAGCGGCTGGCAGCGCATCTACGATGCGGTAAAGCGCATCCCTCGCGCCCACGTGGTCACATATGGTCAACTCGCCCGCTTACTCCGAGTGCGCGGCGGCGCGCGCACCGTTGGTTATGCCATGGCCGGTTGTCCTTCAGGACAGGGCATTCCCTGGCATCGTGTAGTCGGCGCCGACGGCAAGCTTCTTCCCCGTGAGCCCTATGCCAGCAAGCAGCGCATGCTCCTCGAAACAGAAGGAACGCAATTTGTCGGCATGAAAGTGGACTTGCCGGCTCACCAATGGAATCCAGGCAAGCGCGACAAAGCATCGCGAAAATCTCAGCGCCGCGCAAAAACCCAATCGCGAAACCGCCGCACGAAGTGATAAAGAATGTGATAAAAAGGAGTGCTAAATAGTGCCACAACTTCACTCATGAATCAGGCACCCATCAAGGTCGAAGGCCTTTTCAAAAATTACGGCGCAGTCGAAGCCCTGCGCGGCGTCAGCTTCCAGGTCGAAGCCGGCGAGATGTTCGGTCTCCTCGGCCCAAACGGCGCCGGAAAAACCACCACTATCGAAATTTTGGAAGGCCTGCGCGCCCCCGATCGCGGTTCTGCGCGCGTCTGCGGGCTCGACCCTCAGAGCGAGCCGATCGAAATGCGCAACATAGCCGGCTCCGCGCTGCAATCCACTTCCCTGCCCGACAAAATGCGCGTAGCCGAAGCCCTCCACATGTTTGCAAGCTTCTACCGCAATCCGCGCGATCCAGAGGAATTGTTGAAGCGCTTTCAGCTCGAAGAGAAGCGCAACGCCTTCTACCACCATCTCTCCGGCGGCCAAAAGCAGCGCCTTGCTCTGGCCTTGGCGCTCGTCAACAATCCGCGCGTCATTTTTCTCGACGAGCCGACCGCGGGTCTCGACCCCCAGGTTCGCCGCGAGATTTACGATATTTTGGAAGAAATGAAAACCGAGAAGAAGACCATTCTTCTCACCACGCATTACATCGAAGAGGCAGACCGCCTCTGCGACCGCGTCGCCATCATCGACAATGGACGGGTCATGGCGCTCGGCGCTCCTCGCGAATTGAAGCAGCGCTCCGCCGGAATCACCAGAATTGAAGTCCGCCTTAGCCAGGAACCCGTCGATGGCGCGCTGGGCCGGTTGGAGGGCGTGAGCGATTGGAGCAAGGAGAACGACGTTTACGCTTTGCGCTCCACCGCACCTACGAAAACGATTGTCTCGCTCGTGAAATATCTCGAATCCGAAGGTGTGGAGCTTCAAGCGCTCGAAATGCAGTCGCCTTCCCTCGAAGACGTTTTTCTCGAACTCACTGGCCGCCATCTAAGGGAATAACGTCTCGATTTTGCTCTTGGAATTTCCCGTCGGCTCCCGAATCTACGCGAAGAGATGAAGAAAGCTGAAACCAAGCATCGCCCCGATTGCGCAGCCCGCCACCACATCGCTTAAAAAATGCATCCCCAGAATAATCCGCGAAACTGCGATGCTCATGGCTGCCAGCAAAAATGCCACGAGCAGCTCCGGATAGAACGAACCCAGGCAAATAGCAATGGCGAAGGCCGTAATCGAGTGCCCCGAAGGAAACGAAAACTGATCCGGCGGCAAAATCGAAGCCCAGCAATGCGGCTCCAGCTCGCACGGCCTTTTTCTGTGGCTCACGCGCTTCAAAAATAGAAACAACAAAATCCCCGAAAGCACCGCAAGTCCCGCCGAGCCTGCCGCAACGTATCGCGCCGAACCTCCCCAAATCAGCACCGCAATACCGGTGGCGTACCACAACCAGCCGTCGCCCATTCTCGTGGCGCCAATCATGAACATGCGGAACCACTGCGGTGCGCTCCACCGGTTCACTCGGCGCATCAGCCGCAGATCCCTCGATTCGATTTGGTTCCAGACAGCGCGCGCCACGGTCATAGATATTCCTCCGCCGCCGGACGCCGAGCACCCAGCCATTGCGGACGCCGGCGAGTTTCCGGCCGTTCGAGGATCTCCGCTGCCCACCGTTCGCCAAATCTGCGCTCGCTCCAGTAGTTGAAGAATGTAAATCCCGGAACAAGCAGCGCAAGCGGCGCCAAGAGAACAGTCCAATGAGTTTCCCGCACCATCTCCGCGACGATCAGCAGAATGTCGCGCGTGAGTTTCAGGTAGCTGCCGGAGCCGCCGCCCAGCCGCCCGTTCCCCGCTCGCAGTCCTGCGAAAAACTCATCTTTGTTTCTCGCGCCCGGCACCTCCGTGTAGGCCGTCCCTGCCGAAATCGCTGCGTGTGCGTCGCTCCCTCCAATCGCGATCTTTCTCCATTGCTCCGCCAAACGTTCTGAATCTTCATTCTGGCACGCCAATATTGCGCCATTGCGCGCTTCAATCGCCGGAAAGTAGTCTCGAAACCACGCGAAATCGCCTGCCTCTCGCCGGCCCGTCAGGCAGGAAAGTACATGATTAACGCTGAAGAATATCCGCCGCTCGCTCAAGTACATGAGCAACGCCACAAAATCATTTCGCCGCTGCTGCAGTTGTACGTGCTCCTGCTCGGTGATGTCGTATACGCCCACGTGCACTTCCGTGCCGCTCGGCATCCTGCAGGTCAGCTCTTCGCTCACAAAGAAATCCGAGCGCCACCGCAACTCTTCTGCGCCATCGATGGAATCGTGGTCCGTCAGCGTGACTAAATCCATGCCGCGGTCGCGCAGCAACGAATACACCAGCGCCGGTTCGCTATAGCTCTCGCGGCAAAAATACTCAAGAATAGGTGTCTTGCATTCTCCCGACGCTCTCGTGTGGACGTGCATGTCGCACTTCACGTGAACAAATCTAAAAAACTCTTGTTACGGAAGAATGACGGTCACGCTAAATCTCTGAAACAACTGCGTGTTTTGCCTTTCGGCACTGTAACCAGAATTTAATATAAATGTAGCGTGACATGGCGTCCCTTTTGCCAATATCGTCGGCGATGAAGCGACTCACCTTCGTGTTTTTCGACGCCGGTGGCGGCCATCGCAGCGCCGCAACCGCCCTCCAGCTCGCAATCCGCGAAAAACAAATCCCTTGGAACGTCGAGCTGATGAATTTACAGGAAATCCTCGATTCCCTCGACATTCTCCGCAAATTCACCGGCATCCGCATACAGGACTTCTATAACTCGATGCTCAAAAGCGGCTGGACTCTTGGCAGCACGCAACTTATGCGCGTGTTGCAAGCTGTTATTCGTCTTTATCACAAGCCTATGGTACGCAGGCTCGAAGAATATTGGCGCAAGAGCGCGCCGGACATGGTCGTGTCGTTCATCCCGCACTTCAATCGCGCGCTTTGGCAGAGTTTTCGCAACGTCTTCCCGAATCGTCCCTTCGTTACCATCCTTACAGACATCGCCGACTATCCGCCGCACTTCTGGATTGAACGCCAGCCGCAATTTCTAATCTGTGGCTCCGATCGCGCCGTCGCCCAAGCCATCGCCCTCGGACATCCTCGTGAGCATATCTTTCAAGCCTCGGGAATGATTCTTCATCCTCGCTTTTACGCTGCGCAGCCCGCTGACCGCGCTGCCGAACGCAAGCGCCTCGGCCTTCTTCCCGATGTTCCTACTGGCCTCGTGCTTTTCGGCGGCCAGGGCAGCCGCGCCATGCTTGAAATTATCGCGCGCCTCGATCAATCCGATCTTGATTTGCAGTTGATTCTCATCTGCGGAAAAAACGCTAAGTTGGCGGACGCGCTGCGGCGCAGAAAATCCCGCATTCGCTATTACGTCGAAGGCTTCACCGCCGCCGTTCCCTATTACATGCATCTCTCCGATTTCTTCATCGGCAAGCCGGGGCCGGGCAGCCTGTCGGAAGCCCTCGCCAAAGAGTTGCCGGTCATCACTGTCTGCAATTCGTGGACGCTCCCGCAGGAGCGCTACAACGCCCGGTGGATTGTCGAACGCAAAGTCGGTATCTCCCTCCGCAGCTTTCGCCAAATCGTTCCCGCCGTCGAAAAACTCCTTCAGCCGCAAGAATTCGCGCGCTATCGCGAAAATGCGCGCCTCAATCCCAATCGCGCCATCGTCGAAATCCCGGTGTTTTTACAAGAAATGTTTCAGAAAGGAGATCGCAGAGCCGTCGAAAACAGCGAGCGTTTCGCGCCAAAGACACTTACGGCTACAACCGAACATCACTAGCGCCGTTTCCGCGAGGATGCGCGCCGTTTCTAGAAATCCACATGCAAATGCAACGCCGGCACAACAACCGGCCCGCGCGCCATGTTGTATCCCGGATTATTGATGTGCTGCAAATCAAACGAGGCAAAAAACCCGCGCCAGAGATGCGCAGTGTAAAAGCTCTCAAAAATCTTCTCCCGCCCATAGGTCAACCCGCCATCGCCGAGCAAAAATCCCTGCCCTCCCAACGCCAGATATTCCCGATGCGCTGACACGATTCCATTCGCCGCAAATGCCACGCCGGCCCGATCGTTGCTGCGGCGCCATCTTTTTCCACTCACAAATCCTCCAATCTCCGCCGTGCGATCGCACTCCGTATACACAAATGATTCATTGGCGCCATCGCTCCATCCCAGCCGCCCGAAAACGCCTACGTCGGAAACAATCCCCTGTTCAAAATTTAGGTCAAAACCATATCTGTGCCGCCCTTGCCGTCGCGTCGCAACGATATCGGGAACGGCGGTTTGGCCATGAAGATACTCACTAACCGCCTCCTCGTAATTGCCCATATCCGCATGGTTCACATAAGCCAGCAGGCGCAGCGCGCCGGCACGATGCCCAATCGCATTACCTTCAAAATCGAATTCCAGATTTTCCGAGCGCGCCCGGGCCACATCCGCATCCAGATGGATTCCATTCGCCGCTTTGGGCATCAGCGCCTCCCCAAAGCGCGCCGAGAACCAATGATCGTCGTACTCGATAATCACGCCATCCGTGTAGCCGCGTGTGTTCGCCGCATAGTCGTACGCACCATCGTTGTCCACGGTCCAATTCAGAAACTGCAAGTGGCTGTCGCTTCCGTATGTATTCGTATCGAAAAAATCGGCTAGGCTGAATTTGCCGGCGCGAATCTCGATTCTCCGCGCTGCAACCGTATTAGCCAGTGTGAAATTCGTTGCGTCGCGCTCCTCCGGAACTCGCTCATGCGTCAGAGGAATCACCTGCCGGATCATCGCCCGCGCTACATAGGGCGCCTCGCTCGCCGAACCGATGCGCACCGCGTCTAAGTTCGTAAATCCGGCGAGCCCGAACGTATGGCTGAGGCCGCCCCCTCCGGTGCTCTCAATATCCAGGTAGATTTCCGTCGTTGGCTTGAGCTCGTAGCCCAGATATACAGTGAATACCCTGCTTGTCGCGTTTTCCGCGCCCGCATGTAGACTATTCGGCCCGCTGTATCGCGCAGGAAACGAGGGATGCCACTGGAAAATAATATTCGCCTGTCCGGAAATCCAGTAGCGGCTCGATTCGGAATGGGGAAACACCGTTAGCAAATCACCGGAGTTCGATTCTTCAGGCGCTGAAGTTTGCTGCGGCGCCTGACTAGCCTGCGCGGGCGAGGATTGGTAACTATCTCCTGGAGACTGCGCGAACGCCGAGGGACACCACGCCATCCAGCACGCCCACCACGCGCAAACCAGCCGCAAACCGATTCGGCAGGTCATCCGCTGCTTCGCTTTCCTGTATGGCGCTGGGAGAGAACCGCAAAGCTCTTGCCTGCATGCTCCTCATCCACTTACGAACGCTACACACGTCGTTCAAATTTAGAGCACCGCAGAATAAGCCCGCGCTCGCCAAGTTTTCAAGTTAAAAAGCCGTCATCGAAGGAAAAAACGCAGTATCATTTTCGGTGCTTCAAATCGCGCGCTCTTACGCAGTCTCGCGATAGCCAAAGGAGACACCACCACGTCGTGAAACATACTTGGACGCTTTCGAAGATGCGCATCCGTCTCGCCCTCCGCAACCGCGCCTTCTTTTTCTTCACCTTTGTGATGCCGCTTCTGTTTCTGTTTGCCTTCGTTGCATTTTTCGGCAAGACCGGCACGGAGACCGCCTACGTCCTCGGCGCAGTTCTAACGCTCACCGTAATGGGCAGCTTTTGGGGACTAAGCGTGCAGCTCGTGACTTTTCGCGAGCAAGGCATTCTGCGACGCTTCCGCCTCGCGCCCGTTCCCGCCAGCACGATGCTGGCATCCAGCATCGTGTCGAACTATATCCTCACCTTGCCAATCATCATCATCGAGATTGTCGTTTGCCACTATCTGTACCATTTGCATACATGGGGCAATCTGTGGGAGATCCTGCTGCTGGTCACACTTGGCTCGCCGGCATTTGCGGCCTTCGGACTGATCGTCGCCAGCGTCACTAACACGATGCAGGAAACGCAGATGATCAATAACCTTCTCTGGATGGGTTTCCTCGTGTTTTCCGGCGCGACGATTCCGCTGGCGATCTTCCCGAAATGGCTCCAGCGCTTTGCCCTTTTTATTCCAGCGACGTATCTTGCCGCTGGGCTAGAAGCCGCCGCGAATAACCGAGCTCACAGTGCCGAGATCATCACGGAGCTCGTCGCGCTGGCTCTCGGCTTTGCCGTCGCGTTCGAAATTTCCCGCCAGATTTTCCGCTGGGAGCCCGAAGCGAAGCTCGCCTCTCGCGCCAAACTCTGGGTCGTCGCTGCTCTACTTCCCTTTCTTTTCTTCGGAGCTTACGAAAATGTGCACGGCGACATGCTCAAACACGTCCATCAGGATTTTCAGTTCGCGTACCCCGCGCCCGCTCCAGCACGCCCGGCCGCGGCGCAGCAAGCCGCGCCTGCTCCCCCGCACTCGCCAAAGTGACCTAAGTTTCTCACCGCAATTCTGCGACCCCTCTCCGTGTCGCGCATCAATTCCTTGTAGCATTCGATTTTCAAGATATCAGTCGAGCAAACGCGGCTCGCGTTTGGCTCACGATA
Source organism: Candidatus Acidiferrales bacterium (assembly GCA_035933545.1). GTDB lineage: Bacteria > Acidobacteriota > Terriglobia > Acidiferrales > UBA7541 > DAHUXN01. Next base: position 24,093 of record DASYYQ010000139.1, read on the forward strand.
TCGGAGGGCTAAGATGAACATCGCAATTTTCGGGGCAGGAAATGTTGGCGGCGCATTAGGCAAAGGCTGGGCCGCCAAAGGCCATTCCGTTTATTTTGGCGTGCCCGACCCGCAAAGCGACAAAGTGCGGGCGCTGGTCAAATCCATCGGCGGGAACGCCCGCGCCGGATCTGTTCAAAACGCCGCCGCAAATGCCGAAGTGATCGTCCTCGCCGTTCCGTTCCCTGCCGCTCGCGACGCCATCTCCGCCGCGGGAAAACTTGCCGGCAAAATCGTCATTGACTGCACGAATCCGCTCCAGCCGGATCTTTCCGGGCTCCTCATCGGTCACGACACTTCTGCTGGAGAACAGGTCGCCCAATGGGCTGCTGGCGCGCGCGTCGTAAAAGCTTTCAACACAACCGGCGCAGGCAACATGGCGAACACGCATTACAGAAACGAAGGAATCACCATGTGTGTCGCGGGAGATGATGCTTCCGCGAAATCAACGGTCGTGAAGCTCGCGCAGGACCTCGGCTTTGAGCCGCTCGACGCCGGTCCTCTCAAAAACGCGCGCCTCCTCGAGCCGTTCGCCATGCTTTGGATTTATCTCGCGGTCAAGCAAGGCCTCGGTCCAAATATCGCATTCAAGCTCCTGCGGCGCTAAACTGCCTCCGTTAGCGGCAAGTGTGCCATGCGCAGAGGTTTACGATGAACGCCAATCCTGACGTGCTTCGCCGTGCCAATGCTCGCGACGCTTGCACTCTTTTTCTGCGACTCGCTCTTGCCGCAGCATTTCTTTCCGCTGTCGCCGACCGCTTCGGTCTCTGGGGACGCCCCGGCGCCCCCGGCGTCGCTTGGGGAGATTTCGCCAATTTTGAAGCCTATACCGCAATCCTGAACTGGTTTTTGCCGCACAGTTGGATACCCACCCTTGCCTGGTTCGATACGGCGCTGGAAGCTCTTCTCGGCCTCCTTCTCGTTCTTGGATTCGCAACCCGCGTCACGTCGCTCCTCAGTGGCGTCCTCCTGCTGCTTTTCGCTCTCGCCATGACTTTTTCCACCGGATTCGAATCCGCGCTCAGTTATTCGGTATTCTCCGCCTCTGCCGGCGCGTTTCTGCTTGCTTTCAGCGGACCCTACCGCTGCAGCCTCGACAATTTGCTCGCGGCAAGAAACCGCCCATAATCACGCCTGCGCAAACGCCGAACATTTGCACGGCATCGCCGCCGGCTGCCATTCACCGCCATCCAAAATGGACTGCCTCGAAGCTTCGCTCGCAGACTTTCCCCGGAGCGGCGCCAAATCGCCATGTTATAATGTCGCTGTTTGTGATAGAAGTTCGCTGCGTTCCTGAAATTTCTGTTCGCTGAAGCGCGAGCCCAATTCGTCCGGAGACCACCAATGAGCCTAACGAAAACCGAAAAAATCTGGCACAACGGCAAGCTGATTAACTGGGACGCCGCGCAAATTCACGTCATCTCCCACGTGGTCAGTTATGGCTCGGCGGTTTTCGAAGGCATACGTTGCTACAAAACTCCTCACGGTCCTGCCGTTTTTCGCCTTCGCGAGCACATGGAGCGCCTGCGCAATTCCGCGCACATTTACCGCATGGATTTTCCGTTTTCCATTGACGACACTTGCCAGGCCGCGCTCGACCTTATTCGCGCCAATCGCATGGACGCTTGCTACATTCGCCCCATCGTCCTTCGCGGCTACGGTGAAGCCGGTGTCAATCCCTATTCCGTACCGATTGAAGTTTATATGGCCTGCTGGGATTGGGGCCGCTATCTCGGCGAAGAAGCCATCAAGTCCGGCGTGGATGTTTGCGTCTCTTCATGGAACCGCTCCGCCCCCAACACCCTGCCGCAAATGTCCAAAGCCGCCGCCAATTACATGAATTCGCAGCTCATTCGCATGGAGGCCATGGCCAATGGCTACGTGGAAGGAATCGCGCTCGACGTTAACGGCTACGTGAGCGAAGGCTCCGGCGAAAACATTTTCCTCGTGCACCACGGCAAAGTGTTCACTCCGCCGCTCGCCAATTGCGTTCTACCGGGCATCACTCGCGAGACCATGATGGCTCTATGCAACGAAATGGGCATCCCCTGCGCCGAGCAAATGATTCCCCGCGAAATGCTCTACATCGCCGATGAAGTTTTCTTCGCTGGTACCGCTGTCGAAGTCACTCCCATTCGTTCCATCGACAAAATCAAAGTCGGCAACGGCGGGCGCGGCCCCATCACAAAAAAGTTACAGGACGAATTCTACGCCCTCGTCGGCGGCACAAAAGAAGATCGCCACGGCTGGCTGACGCCCGTGTCGGCTCCCATTCCCGCCACCGCGCGCTAACTGGGTAAGCTCGCGCTGCTGACGAATTTGCCATTCCTAGGAGGGATGCTGCCTCCCATGCCAATCGTCACCTTCCTGCGCGGTGTCAACGTCGGCGGGCATCGCACCTTTCGCCCCAGCCTCCTCGCCAATCAACTGAGCCGATTCGGCATAGTCAACATCGGCACCGCCGGAACGCTGGTCATCCGCAAGCCCGCCAGCCAAACGCTCCTTCATTCCGCCCTGCGCAAACATCTGCCCTTCGAGACTCACATAATGATGTGCCCTGCCCACGAACTCGTTGCCGCTGCCTTGCAGAGCCCTTTCGGCGGCGCGCCCACTCGCTCCGGCATCGTTCGTTTCGTTGCCGTGCTGGCAAAGCGGCCCCGCGCTTTGCCCGTGCTCCCTTTGCAAATTCCCCGCGAAGGCAAATGGTTCGTCCGCATTCTCGCCTGCAACGGCAGATTTGCCTTTGGATTTTATCGCCGCGAAATGAAGGCCATCGGCCACCTCGGCTCGATTGACACCCTGTTTGGAGTGCCCGCCACCATCCGCAACTGGAACACCATCAAGCAAGTTCTCAAAATTCTGGAGCAAACCTACCCGCGAGAGATTTCAGCGAATAAGTGATCCAATATCGAGTCAGTCGCAGCCGCCCGCTGCTGAATGAATGGTCCTCGTCATCCACAAATCGGAGTTCGGAGGGCAACCGCCCCTCTGATCCGGATTTCTTGCTCAACCCGCTTTGGACAAATACAATAGCAACGCACACAGGAGGCGCGCCATGAAGCTCTCGGTCTTCTGCGGAGTGAGCGTGGATGGCTTTCTGGCCCGGCCAGACCATGCGCTCGATTTCTTGGATGCGGGCGGCCAGGAACCTCATGGGTTCGAGGAATTCTACACCAGCGTCGATGTAGTCGTAATCGGACGCAAGACGTTCGAAGTCGTACTGACGTTCGGTCAGTGGCCTTACGGCAAGAAGCCCGTGATGGCGCTGAGCAGCCGTCCTCTCGGCTTCTCTGCGGTCAAGGGCGGCGTAGTCGAGCAGATGTCGGGCGAACCAACCGAGATCGTAATGCAGCTCAAATCCCGCGGCTTCAAACATGCTTACATTGACGGTGGCATCACCATTCAGCGATTCCTCGCAGCCGGATGCATCGACCGGCTCGTGATCACACGAGTTCCGATACTGATCGGTGCAGGCATTCCGCTATTTGGGCCAGTGTCGCGCGACATCAATCTTCACCATATCGCAACGCGCTCCTATAAAGGCGGTCTCGTGCAGAGTGAATACGAAATTGGCGCTCAGGCACAGGAACAGTAAGCGAGCAATCATCGCCGACACCTAAAGAATTCCCCTCTCACGCTTTGATGAGAATTCGTCCATCCTTGAGGCGCACCTCGTACGTCTTCGCAGGCGCAACATCAGGCTGTAGCTGCGGCATATCCTCTGGATACACGTTCGCCGGATAGGAATTTCGTCCTGTCGCGGGATCATACCTAAAATGATGCCACGGACACTCCAGTAGCCCGCGCCAGACATCGCCTTGCCATAGCGGCCCTTTCATGTGCGGACAGACGCCATCCAGCGCATAAATTTTGCCGTCCACATTGACCAGCGCCAGCATCCGCCCATTCGCGCGCGCTCCGCGCACCGCGCCCACCGGCACATCTTCCACGTGCGCCACTTCCACCCATCTGTTCTCAATTTCTGGCATGAGTTAATCCAGCGATGGTCGTTGTTGAAGAAACGATCTGTGGACCTGCCTTTCAGTGGCACAGGCTCCAGCCTGTGTTCTCGCCCCGCAAATTATGTCGCCGGAGCTGCATCCGCTGATGACGAAACGCAACTCCGGCTGCATCGGTGCTTGTTTTTTCTAGTCGCTAGCCACTCGTTTTTTCGTCACCCGTTACTTGCTCCTCGCGCCCGGCACCACCATGAACTTCGCGCAGTACGGCGACTCGCCCGGAAATCCACGCCGGAAATGCCCCGAAGGTCCTTCGCCCAAATATTCCGAGAACCACGCCTCGTGCTCGACCTCTTCGTGCAAAATCGCCAGCGCCACATCGTACGTTCGCGGATCCTTGCCGGTAGTCATCGCGCAAATCTCC
>DASYYQ010000144.1:0-47941 GCA_035933545.1 Candidatus Acidiferrales bacterium
TCCAGCAAAAATGCCATCGTCCCTTCCGCAATTTCTTTGCGTGCCTTAAGCTTCATCGGAGTCGTTCCCACGGTAATTCCCTCCGCTGTCGAGAACTTACTATGCATCCGCGCTGCGGTCGCTTACACGCTTTCGTTTGCATCTGCCCGCATACACGGTAGATGATAATCCTATGCGTCGGGACTCGCGAAGTCTCTCTGCGGAGCTTTCACCTCCTCCGCGGGTTGCCCGCTCATCTGCCCATTCATCGCTTTCATTTGCCATTCATCCACTCCCGCCTTTTCGCCTCGACCTCACGGTCTGGGCTTTGCGGCGCCGGCCCGAAAACATCCTCGATCGCTGGGACGGCCATGTTTATCGCCGCGTGCTTCAGCTCGGCAAAAAAATCGCCGCGCGGCCGCTGGAAATCGTCGTCGTGCAAGGCGGCTCTATCTGGCATCCTCGCCTTGACGTCACTGCAAGCGTCTCGCATCCATCACGCGAACTTCAACCTGTCCTGCGCTCCACCGTTGCGCACATTCTCGGCCTTAAGATCGATCTCCGCGACTTCTATTCCTTCGCTGCCAGTCAAAAGCGGTTGGGCCCGCTGGTCTCTTCCTTCACCGGACTCAAACCGCCGCGCTACCCCACGATTTTCGAAGCCCTGCTCAACGCCATCTCTTGCCAGCAGGTTTCCCTCAACGTCGGCATTATGCTCCTCAATCGCCTGGTGCAAAATTTCGGCCGGCCCGCCCCGCAGGACGCACGTTCCGGTTTGCCGCCCGCGCGGGCATGCCCATCGCCAACTGATCTCGCAAGCCTTGCGCCCGGTGTGCTGCGCTCGCTCGGCTACAGCACAAACAAAGAACGCGCCATTCTCGCGCTCAGCCGCTCGGTCGCTTCCGGCGAGTTAAATCTCGAATCGTTCCGCGAACTCGATGACGCAACCGCCCTCGAAAGTCTCACCTCAATTCGCGGCATCGGTCGCTGGTCCGCCGAATACGCGTTGCTCCGCGGCATGGGCCGCCTCAATATTTTCCCGGGAGACGATGTCGGCGGCTGGAATAATTTGCGAAAGCACCTCCGCCTCCGCGCGCGTCCCGACTACGCCAAAACGCGCAAGCTCCTCGCCCCCTGGAAAAATTACGCCGGCCTCATCTATTTTCATTTCCTGCTCGACGGGCTGCGCAGCCGGGGATTGCTGTGAATCGCAAACGCGAAACTCGCGCGAAGCCGCCGATGTTCACCGTCGGCCATTCCAATCATTCCATCGCTGAATTCACCGCGCTCCTCAAATCCCACGGCGTCAAGCGCCTCGTTGACGTTCGCACCATTCCGCGCTCGCGCCACAATCCGCAATTCAACCGCGAAGCCCTCGCGGCCTCCATGCGACGCGCGCACATCGCCTACACGCACCTCCCAAAACTCGGCGGCCTCCGCCGCGCCCGCGCCGATTCCGTCAACACTGGCTGGCAGAATTCCAGCTTTCGCGGCTTCGCCGATTACATGCAAACTCCTGAATTCGCCGCCGCCCTCGCGCGCTTGGAGAAATCAGCAAAAACCAAACTCTGCGCCATCATGTGCGCCGAAGCCGTTCCGTGGCGCTGCCATCGCTCGCTCATCGCCGACGCGCTCACCGTTCGCGGCCACGCCGTCGAACACATCATGACCCCCGCGCGCCGCAATCTTCACAAGCTCACGCCATTCGCGCGCGTTCGCGGCAAACGCGTCACTTACCCGCCCAATCGCGCCACCCGCGCCTACGCTAAGAAGCGTGCCACGCAACAAGCCGCCCGTGTGAACGCCCCTCAGCGCAGAACTTCGCGCCGCTTGTGAAGATCTTCGGCTTTTGATATGGCCTGTCATTCTGATTTCTGCTGGCCCAGCGCCCCGCACAGGGCAAACCCTCACCACCGCAATGCATCCGAAGCAATTGGTCGAAAGCACACAGCGAAACCGATTTTATTTTTTATTGCCATTAACCGTGACATAATTACCGCCGTTTGCTTTTCACTTTGCTCCACCCTAAGGACTAAATGAAAATCCTACTTTACAACCCGGATAACGGCGTCACGCGCAATTTTATGCCCCACCTTTGGATGTTCCTCCTGCAAGCTTTAACTCCTCCCGGCCACGAAGTTGTGCTGATCGACGGCAACGCGCAGCCCATGACGGAAGCGAGCATCGCGCGCTATGTCCGCGAGCACAACATCGGCCTCGTTGGCATCGGCGCCATGACCAGAATGATCGCCAAGGCTTATCGCATGGCTGACGCTGTCCGCGCTACGGGCGTGAAAGTCGTCATGGGCGGTCCTCACGTTACAGAAATGGCCGATGAGGCCCTCGGAAAAGATGGCGGCCCGCGCCATGCCGATGCGGTTGCGCTTGGCGAAGCCGATGAGACCTGGCCCAAAATTGTCGAAGACGCCGCCATCGGCGCGCTCAAAGAGGTTTACGCGCCGGTCGACGCCTTTGGCCAGGAACGCAAACCTTCCCTTCAGCCCTATCCGAAAATTCCCTGGGACACGATCAAACTTAAGCAATTCAATTTGCTTCCCAAAGTGTTGCATCCGTTTCTGAAGCGCGTTGGCGACGGCTGGGGAAGTTTTCGTATTATTCCCATGGAATCCGGACGCGGCTGCCCTTATGGATGCGAATTCTGCACCGTCACCGGATTTTTCGGCGACTCCATCCGCTTTCGCTCCAATGAGAGCGTGGTCAACGAACTCCTCCTGCTCAAAGCGCGCGCCCGCGAAGAAGGCGGCCAGATCGCTGTCTTTTTCATCGATGATAATTTCGCCATCAACATCAAACGCACCAAATCCCTGCTGCGCGACATCATCGCCGCAAACGCCCAGGTTCATTGGGTCGCGCAAATCAGCGCTAACCTGCTGCGCGACGAAGAGCTTGTGGATTTGATTGCCGCTTCGGGAGGCAAGTGGATTTTCATCGGCATGGAATCGATCGATCCCGCCAATCTTGCCGACGTGAAAAAAGGCTTCAATAAGCCGTCAGAATACGCCGCCGTTCTCGAACGTCTCGCCCACCGCAACGTCTATGCCATCACCTCTTTCATTTTCGGCATGGACAACGACACAGTGGGCGTCGCCGAACGCACTTTGAACCAGATTCGCACCTGGCCGCCTGGCCTTCCGATTTTTGGCCTGCTCACGCCGCTGCCTTCCACGCCGCTCTACAAACGCCTCGAAGCCGCCGGGCGCCTTACGCGCGTCAAGCATTGGCAGGAGTTCATACCTTTTGCCATGGCGCACACGCCGCTGAAGATGAGCATCGATGAAGCGCATGACGAAGTGCGAAAGGGATGGGCCAGTTCTTATAGCCCGGAGGCTATCAACAAAGCCGTGCAGTCCATCAATGACAAGCCTTTGGGCTGCCGCATCAACATTTTGATTTCTCGTCTATGCTTTCGTGGAATTTATTTCCCGCAGATGGGGCGCTTGGCGTGGGTGAAAACGATTTTTGAAAATCGCCGCACCATATTCAGTTTGATCAAGCAAGGCTTCGCGCGCGGCCTTCATGCTCCGGCTATCTCCCCCGCGCCCGATCCACTCGGCGAGCAGCAGCCCTCAAATTGACTTAACTCTAGCGCAGAACTTCCCTTGCCCCGGCGCTCCTTGTCGGCGCGCCGCTGTTTCGAAGATCTGCCGCTTTAAGCCCTTCTTGTCATTCCGAGCGAAGATGCAACCCGCATCTGCGAGGAACCTGCTTTTCGCTTGTTCGCTCCTTAGGCTGCATTCCGGCTACGGCTGCGGGCCAGGCCTCGGCGGCCGCATATAAAATCCCATATTTTCCGGCGGCGGCAATTCCCTCACCTGCCAAAAATCGTCGCGCAGCGCCTCCACCTGATTGATTTTCGACTGCACCTCCTCCGCCAGCGTGTCATAGCGCACCAGCACGTTGCTCAGCCACGTCTCGCGATTCTCCGCGCGCCACCGCTCCGCGTACATTGCGCGCAATTGCGTCAGCTTCTCGCGCAAATCCTGCAAACGCCCATTCACGGAACTAATCCCCAGCAAATCGTTGTCCACCTGCCTGCCGTTCGCCATATCCATGTACGCATTCCAGTACAACTCGCTCATCTCCTGCGTGTATTCGAGCTTCATTCCCAGCGTATCCAGCCGCTGCGCCGCAAATACCAAATCGTCCAGCGTGTCCGCATTCATGCGCGCCTTGGCGCGATTCTCCAGCAAGGACTCCCAGGCCTGCTCCGCATCGATACGCAGCTCATGCACCACCGGAGCCGCCTTTTCCGCATCCTGCGCGCCCAATTTCGAAAATGGCGACGCCCAGAAGTACGACACATGCGTCGCATCCATCTTGACGCCACCCATCAGCGTGTTTGTCGCTGCCAATTTGTTCAAAATGTCCTCGAACGTTTGATCCGTATTCCGGTAAAACGCCCAATCGTAGCTGTCCTCGAATTGCTCCACCGAAGATTCTCCCGGCTGCCACGCGCACGCCGCGCCAAACACCAGCCCCGGCCAGTCCATTCCTCCCAGCTCTTCGCCCATATCCTTCCATTCCGTATTCAACTGCCCTATCGCGCCGTATTTCTGCCCGTCGCGCGTTAAATTCCGTATGTTCATGAAACCCGCATTGAAATCCGGATAGACTTTCCGCCAGTTATCAATTCCCGGCGAAACAAAAATCTGCAATCCGGCATTCTTGAACGGCTCGAGGTCTGCGTCGTACGACGGCTGAACGCCGTACGTCCAAATCACCGGGATCAAATCCTTCGGCAGCGTCGGCAACAATTGCGGAAATTTCTCCGCGATGTCCGCCCAGAACATCGTCGTCTTGTGATACGGCTTCATCATCCCGTCCAGCTTTGCGATATGCGCCAGATAAACCGGCCCCAGCCCTTCCTGCGCGATCAACTTTTTCGTTTGCCCTTGCCCCAGCTCGAACGTTTCATCCGCACCAATGTGAAAAAACGGCCCAGGAAACAGCGGCACCATTTGCGCGATCAATTTCCCCAGCAAATCGTAAGTCCCCGGCTGCGTCGGCGTCAGCACCGCGCCATGCGGCGTCTCCGCCAAGTCGCTGTACAAATCATAGCGAAGGATGTTGTGCAAATGCCCAAACGTCTCCAGCTCCGGCACAATCGTCACATAATATTTCTTCGCGTAGTCCACCAGTTGCGTGATCTCCTCCGGCGACAACGCGTCCGGCGGCGCGAAAATCTGATTCCCTTTCACCGTGAAAACGTCTTCCATATACAGCGCGTACATGTTCAATTTGTATCCCGCCAGCACGCGCACCTGCTTCTCCATGAACTCCAGCGTAGGCACCGGCCCGCGGCTGATATCCACGCTCAGGCCGCGCCACTTCATCGCCGGCCAGTCGCGAATCGCCACCGCCGGACACTCCAACTCGCCCACGTGCGCAATCGCCGTTTTGCTCTCACTCTCCTTCGCGTCCTTGCTTGATTCTCGCTTTCCACTCTGAACTTCGGTTTGGTGCATAGACGCATTGATCAGCCGTGCGTCATCCCCTGCTTCTTTGGAGTGCGGCGGTCCGCTTTGCGGATTCCGGCTTGCCCGCCGCAGCGGGCCAAACCGGAACTCGACGCCGCTTTGCCGCAGACTCGTGCCTTCTAGGGGCGCCGCCTCCGCGCCCGTCGCAGACTCGTTCGCCACGCCTCCTTTTGCTTTTGCGGGTGCCCCATCCTGAGCGTCGTTTGCGAAGGGTGGGGTTTTGTCTGACATGCCAGATTCGGCTCCCTTCACCGCCCCCATCGGCCTCAACAATTGCCTCAGCGTCTGCACGCCGTAAAACGCGCCCTGCTCGCTCGCGCCGCCCACCAGAATCCGTCGCCGCTCCGCCAGAATCGCGTACCCCTGCGCGTCAAATCCGTTCTGCATCGCCAGCCCCGATGTCCCCAGCGCATCGCGCAGCCGCGCATCCTCCATAACATTACCCACATAAATAAAATCCGATCCACCCGGCATGCGCTCCCCATCCTCTATTTTCAGCTTCCATCCCGTCCACCGCGCAATCTCCTCCTCCAGCATCTGCGCGCCCTCAAAATCGCGCCCAAAACTTTTCTCCACCACGATTTTCGTGTGTCGCGTCACGCGGAACGCCTCTCCCGCGTTTTGCTTCACCTCCCGCACCTGTGGTACCAACTGCAACGCCGCGCTCGCGGATGCAGGCGCTTGCTGCGTCTGCGGCGGATTTTGTGCTGCCGCCTGTCCCTGCGCATTCGCACCCGCGCAAAATCCGCCCGCCAAAATCCCCACTGCGCACAATCTGAGCAGATAGCTCTTCATGATTTCTCCTCGGCAAACTGCGTAGTATACTCGCGCCGCCGCGCATAGGTAGCAAATCCTTTGCGCCGATGTTGGAGGCCGCATGCAAAAAGCTCTGCGAATGAACACCATTGTCCTTGCAATTTTTCTCCTTCCCTGCGCCGCCCCCGCGCAATCCAACTCCGCAGCGCCCTCCGCGCCCACCATCGAGCAAGCCCTCTCCATGAAATCCGCCTCCAATCCGCAAATTTCTCCCAACGGCCGCTTCGTCGCCTACGAACTCACGCACACCGACTGGGACCAAAACGCATTCGTCCAGCAAATCTGGCTCGCCAACATCGCCACCGGCCAAACTTTCCCGCTCACCGAGGGCGCAAAATCCAGCACCGAGCCGCGCTGGTCGCCTGACGGCCAATGGCTCGCCTTTCTTTCCTCGCGCGAATCCTCCCTGCCCAACGCCAAAAAAGATACCGCCCAGCTCTATTTAATTTCTCCAACCGGCGGCGAAGCCCGCCAAATCACCAACGTCGAAACTGGCATCGCCTCCTTCGATTTCTCTCCCGACGGACGCCACATCGCTTTCACTTCTTCTGATCCTGAATCCGAAGCCCACAAAGCTCGCGTCAAAAAATACGGTGACTATCACATCGTTGGCGGCGACTACACCATGTCTCATCTATGGCTCATTGACGTTCCCTCCCCCAATGCCACCGAACTTCCCAAGCCCGCGCGCCTCACCTCCGGCGAAGATTTCACGGTCGGCGGTTTTCGCTGGTCGCCCGACTCCACCCGCATCGCCTTCACTGCCACCAAAGATCCCGCGCTCGCCGATCTCGGCACCTCAAACATCTACGTCCTCACCATTGCCGATAAATCCGTCAAAAAACTCCCCGGCGCCCCCACGCCCAGCGAAAATCCCGTCTGGTCGCCCGACGGCTCGCAAATTGCCTTCAACACCGCCAACGGTAATCCCTACTTCTTCTACGCTAATTCTGTCATCGACATCGTGCCCGCTTCCGGCGGCACGCCCAAAATTCTCACTGCCAATTTTGACGAAGACGCTCGCGCCATCGAATGGTCGCCCGACGGAATCTACTTCGAAGCGCAGCAGCGCAGTTACTCCTATCTTTTCCGCGTCAATCCGCAAACGCAGCAAGTCACCCGCGTCTCCGGCCCTGACAAAACCACCGCATTTTCCTTCTCTTTCACTCACAATTTCGACCGCGTCGCCTACATGGCCGCCGCCGACAACGCCTTCTTCGAAATCTACACTTCGCCCGTGAATCTCTTCGCGCCAAAAAAACTCACCGACATCTCCGCGCAATACTCCAAATACAATCTCGCCACTCGCGAAGTCATTCGCTGGAAATCCGGCGACGGCACGCCCATCGAAGGCATTCTCATCAAGCCAGCCAATTTCGATCCCTCGAAAAAATATCCTCTGCTCGTCGAAATTCACGGCGGACCCACCGGAACCAGCCGCGCCACGCGCTCGCCCGACCGCTACTATCCCACGGAACTTTTCGCCGCTCGCGGCGCCTTGATTCTTGAGCCCAATTATCGCGGCTCCGCCGGCTACGGCGCAAAATTCCGCTCGCTCAACGTTCGCAATTTAGGCGTGGGGGATTACGCTGACGTCATTTCCGGCGTGAATTACTTAATTTCTCAGGGCTACGTTGACAAAAATCGCGTCGGCTCCATGGGCTGGAGCGAAGGCGGCTACATTTCCGCATTCATCACCACGTATAGCGACCAGTTCTGCGCCGTATCCGTCGGCGCCGGCATTTCCGACTGGATGACCTACTACGTCAATACCGACATCACTCCCTTCACGCGCCAGTATTTGCACGCCACTCCCTGGAGCGATCCCGAAATTTACAAGAAAACTTCGCCCATCACGTACATCAATCACGCGCACACGCCCACGCTCATTCAGCAAGGCAGCAAAGACGCGCGCGTCCCTGTCCCTGACTCCTTCGAGCTGTATCATGGACTGCAAGACCGCGGCGTCCCCGTGAAATTCGTCCTCTACACCGGCTTCGGCCATCCCATCACCAAACCCAAAGAGCTTCGCGCCGTCACCCAGGAAAATTGGAACTGGTTCGCCCATTACATCTGGGGCGACTCCCTGCCGCCCGATTTGAAGTGACCCGTATTTAGGTCATCCCGAACCCAGTCGCGCTTTTTGCGAATGGCGGTGAGGGACCTGCTTTTGCCTTTTAGGAGGGCGGAGCTTCAGCTCCGCCATAAAAGACAGGACCGATTATTTTCTCCTATTCGCGCATGCCTTGCGCGCGAAGTATTCGCCACCTGCGCGTATCTCAGCGGCGGCGGGTGCCCCATCCTTCGCGTCCCGGCTGCAGCGGCAGCTCAACGTGAAAATGTCGGCAAGGGTTGGTGCCTTCGTAGGGGCGGGGCTTGCCCCGCCCGCGCGACTCCCGAGTCGCGTCGCTTTTGCCTTTTTCTTCGATTGTCATTCCGAACCGCCCGCCGCGTTCGCGCCGTGTGAGGAATCTGCTGTCGCCTTTGTAGCGCAGGGATTCGTCTTCTGAAGACCAGCGGTTTGTGCCCATTGCTCTTATGGACTGCGGCGGCTCGACGCCGCTTTGCCGCACAGCGCTCCCCTACGTGGCGCCGCCTTCGCGCCCGCCGCCGACTCGCCATCCTCCCGGTGCGAGGGCATGCAACTCATTCAGTTTAGCTTTTTTTTAGCTGTTCACGCCCGCCAGGAATCGCCTTGCTGTGACGCAGGAAGGGTAAAAGGATTATTCGTACCTCAAGGCCACGATCGGGTCGACGCGCATCGCGCGGCGAGCCGGAATGTAACAAGCCGCCAACGTGACTACGGCCAGTAGCACGGCCACACCTCCAAAAATCACCGGATCAACCGCGCTAACTCCAACCAGAAAATTCCCCACGACGCGCGATGCCGCAAACGAGCCCAATAAGCCAACGGCCAGCCCGCAAATAACCAGGAAAAATCCCTGCCGAAATACCATTCGGCGAATTTCCTCCGGCTGGGCACCGAGCGCCATGCGTATTCCGATCTCATGCGTCCTCTGGCTGGCTGTATAGGAAACCACACCGTAGATTCCAACCAGCACCAGCGCGAGGCCCAAAATTCCAAGGGTCGCGGCCAGAGCAGCGCCAAGCCGGAAAATCAAGAATCCCTGTCCCCCGCCGAGCGAGTCTTCCATCGTTTGCACGTCGAACACCGGCAGCGTTGGCGCAAGACTTTCAATTTCCTTCTGCACTTCCGCTGCCATGTTTCCGGGATCAGCCTTCGTGCGGATTTGCAATGTTTCGATGGGCGTGTATTCCTGCGCCAGCGGAACGTAAAAATAGGACTCGCCATGCACGAAGATCGCGGCGTATTTCGCGTTCTTGACGACGCCTACCACCCGGTATGGCTTCTTTGGCGCGGAAACGGCCCAAAAAGTCCGTCCGATGGCGTCTTCGTGCGGCCAGAAGCGCTTGGCCATGGTTTGGTTCACAATCGCCACCTGCTGTGCTTTTTCGTCATCCGCGTCGCTAAAGACGCGGCCGCTCACCACGGGCATGCGCATGGTCTTGAAATAGCCGGGAGTAACGACGTTGTTGCTTACGTTCGGTTGTTGCTGTCCCACGGGAGGCGTATAGCCGGGCACGGCGATGGTCTTGCTTGTGTAGGTGTCTCCCATCGGCACGGAGAACGCCAAGCTCGCCGATTCGACACCCGGAAGCGCGCGCACGCGTTCGAGTAGTTGCTTGTAAAACTCCTTGCCCTGCGCTTCGGTGTATCCGACTTCGTGCGGGTCCATGGTCAGGTTCAGGACGCCTTCCGGATCAAATCCCAGGCTCATGTGCTGCGCATTTTCCAGGCTGCGCGTGAAGAGCCCCGCAACAACCAAAAGCATCAGCGAGCCGGAAATCTCCGCGACCACCAGAACGCTGCGCAGCCGCTGATGCGCTCCCGTGACGCCCCGCCCGCCTTCATGCAGCAATTCATTCAAATCGCTGCGTGAAGCGCGAAACGCTGGCACAATGCCGACAATGATTCCCGTCAGAGCAGCGGCGACGAAAGCAAAAGTGAACACTCGCCAATCGAAACTGAAATTCAGGAAAATCGGCAGGTCCACATGGAAATTGATCGAGCCGATCATCGCGCTGCCCCACACTCCAATCATGATTCCCGCGCCGCCTCCCAGAAGCGCAAGGATCAAGCTTTCGGTCAGCAATTGGCGTATCAAACGCGCGCGCGTTCCCCCAAGCGCCGCGCGAATCGCCATTTCGCGCTGCCGCACCGTGGCGCGCACCAGCAGGAGATTGGCCACGTTGAAGCACGCGAGCAAAAGCACCAGCATCGCCAGCGCTAGAAATAACGCGGAGGCCGCGATAATCGGATTGTGAGGCAGTACCACGGGCCTCGCCAGCCGTTCGGGAAAGACGCTTAGCGCCAGATCCTTTTCATCCTCGCGATGTTCTTCTGATAGGCGGTGCGCAATCACGTTGAGTGTCGTTTCCGCTCGTTGCACGCTGGCTCCCTGCTTCAATCGCCCAAAAACGATGAAGCCCCGCGCGTTTCGGTCGGCCATGAAATCGCCTTTGAAATCGCCCTCAATCGTGGCCATGCCCATCGGCATGTACGCTTGCATGTTCAAGATCGAATTCAGGCCATGAAAGGATTTCGGCGTGACTCCCACAATCGTGAATGCATGACCGTCGATCGACACGCTTTTCCCCACCACGTCGCGGTCTCCGCCAAAGCGGTTTTTCCAATAGTCGTAGCCCAGCACCACCACCG
This sequence comes from Candidatus Acidiferrales bacterium, assembly GCA_035933545.1. Taxonomy (GTDB): domain Bacteria; phylum Acidobacteriota; class Terriglobia; order Acidiferrales; family UBA7541; genus DAHUXN01. The sequence continues at coordinate 11,035 of DASYYQ010000144.1, forward strand.
GATCCGCGCCTGGCGTTTTTCCTTCCGAGGGCAAAATCAGCCGGCCAAGGAACGGTTTCACTCCCAGCATGGTGAAATAATTTCCGGTGACGAAGCTGGTTATGATGTGGTCCGCCTGGCCATTCACGCTCAGGCCATCAAGGCCCAGTCGGTACGCCAGCATGCCGGAAAATGCCCCAGAACTTTGTTCGCGGATGTCCTCGTATTCCGGGTAGGAAAAGTATTGCGAGAGGATTTCGTTCTTCTGCTGCATACCGAGTACCGTGATTTCTCCCGGATCCTCCACCGGCAACGGTCGCAGCAAAAGGCTGTTTACCACGCTGAAAATGGCGGTGTTGGCGCCGATGCCGAGGGCCAGAGTGAGGATGGCGACGGTGGTGAAGCCAGGGGATTTGCGCAGCATCCGCAGCGCGAATCGAATGTCCTGCCAGAATGAATTGAACGCTGTCTCCCATCCGACCGCGCGCACCCTTTCCTTCACTGAATCCATGCTGCCCATTTCCATACGCGCCTCCCGCAGTGCTTGCTGGCGGCTCAAGCCCATTTGCATTTTTGTCGCGGCCCTCTGCTCAACAAAATCGCGCAGCTCTTCGTCCAGCTCGCCTTCCTCGCGCTCTTTCTTAAACAGCGCGCGCAGCCCGCCCAGGAATTTGCGGAGCGCAAACATGATCGTTACGACGCCTCCAAAATGCGCGCGATGGCAGCAATCTGCCGACCCCATTCACGCGTTTCGGCCTTCAATTGCCGGCGACCGACCTCGGTCAGAATGTAATACTTCGCACGACGATTGTTTTCCGTCGCTCGCCATTCGCACTTGAGCCATCCGGCACGCTCCAGCCGGCGAAACGCCGGAAAAAGCGAACCGGGATTCACCTGGAAAACTCCTTTACTGATCTGCTCGATGCGCATGGCGATGCCGTAGCCGTGCATGGGTTCGAGCGCCAGCGTTTTCAGGATAAGCATGTCCAGGGTGCCCTGCACCAGTTCGCTCTGTTTACTTTCGGAAATGGCGGCCATGAATTCTGTTCTCCTCTTGGCTCTCCCGTAGATTGCCAAGAGGAAGATACCCTATTTCTCTAGATTGTCAAACGGAAGGATTAATGCAGGTCCCCACAGCGAGTAGGGGCGCTGCTGGCTGCGCCCGTCGCGCGAGCGCGAATCGCACTAACCAAACCCTAGGGCAGCAGGTTAACGTGTCAGAAACCCATAAGGGCCACAAATCGCCCGATTCGTTTTTCCTTGACTTTTAGTTGACTCTCCGGTATACAAGAACCCTCGGCTGGAGGGCCAGCCGGACAATTCGCGCAAGAGAAGTGCACGGCCGCCTCGGGCGGCTTTTTTCGTTTAAGGAGCCTTACTTAGCCATGGAGCCACGATGAACCCCTCAGTCCCAGCAACGCCCCGTATTCGCCGCCCGTCAGCGCACGGTTTCAACCGTGCCGAAACGACGATTCCGTCATTAACTTCCTATCGCGCGCCTCATCCGCGCGATGTATTCCCCTTTCGTAATCACCTGCGACTCGCTCGCCCTGAGGAAGCAAGGCTTGCTGACTTCAACGCCTTTACTCTGAACTCGCAGCGCGCCGAAGCCTCAGCGAAGGCGGCTCAACTTTCAACTCTCGACTGCCTTTGGCTTGCGCCTCATTCGTCACTTGCCGGCCCTGAGCGAAGCCGAACGGTCGCTCGCCACTGGCCCTGTTTTCGGGCCTGGCATCAGTACTCTAATCGCAAAACCTATGAAAAATTAGAATTCGATGTAAGTCACGCAAAACAAACCACCGGGTACATTTCTAATCGCAAAGAAACCGCATTTTGTCCAAGGTAAAAATGCACAATTTCAGTGCGATTCGTCCAAACTTGGGAAGAAGGAGACCACTGAGCACTGACCACTGCCTTAACTCGTCACTGCGGTCGTCACGCAGACGTGGCGCGCGCCAGCGGCAAACTCACGCTGACGCAGGTGCCGGGATTCGTGGCGCGCCGCTTGCCCCGCTCCTCAGCGCCCGAGACGGCCACGCTATTCAGCGAGAACGCCCCAGAAAACGCAGCGATATTGTCCGGCGTCACTCCGTTGGCTCCGACCGGAATGCCCGAGGTGATTTCGAACGTCCCGCCCAGCTGGCGAATGCGTTCACGCATGCCGAGGATGCCCACGCCGGATTCCGCCGAGTCCGCCAGTTCGCGCTGTTTTTCCGCGGAAATGCCTTTGCCGTTGTCGGTGATTTTCACTTGTAGGCCCGCGTCGCTATGACACACGCGAATGTTCGCAGAAGTTGCGCCCGAGTGGCGATGGATGTTGGTGAGGCTCTCTTGAATCACGCGAAAGACGGCAATCTCGGAATCTTTGGGAAGGCGATCGAGAAATTGATCCTCTTCGACCTGGACGCGAATGCCGCTGCGCTCGGAAAATCCTTGGGCGTAAATGCGCAGCGCAAAACCGAGGCCCAGGTCCTCGAGCAGCGGCGGATGAAGAAGATACGAAATCGTGCGGATTTCGCGCGTCAGATTAGCGATCAAAGTGTTGCACTCTTGCACTACTTCAAAAAGCGTATCGGGGCGCGCCACATTTTGCGCGATCCTGCCGACGTTCATGGATAGCGCCGCGAGCGTCTGGCTCGCGCCGGCGTGCAATTCACGAGCGACGTAGCGCCGCTCTTCATCCTGAATTTTGAACAGGCGGGCAGTCACCGCCCGCAGCTCGCCCTCGGCGCGCTGCGTTTCGCTGATCTGCTGCCGCAATTCGCGCGTGCGCTTCTGCACTTGCTCTTCGAGCTTATCGTGGGCTCGCTTCAGCGCTCCTTCGGCCTGCGTTCGCTCGATGAAGTCCGCCGCCTGGCGCGCGAGGATGTCCAGCAAGCGCAGGTCGCGCTCTGAAGGGTCGTGCGCCTCCCTCCAATGAGTGGAGATCATGCCCAGCAAAACGCCAGAGCGTGAAATCAGCGGCGTGGATTGCACGGCGCGAATTTCGGACTTGCGACAGAAGTGAAGATCCTCGGTGCCGGCCATGAAGGCGCAATTCTCAACGTCCGGCACAATGATCCGCCCGCGAGTTTGCAAAGCCATTCCGCAGGTGCTGGCAGATGCGGGCCGTACCCATTCCCAGAACTTCGCCGAGTTAGGATGAAAGCCTTTGTAAGCCAGAAGCCGCAGCTCGCCGCGCTCGGGATAAAGCATCTGCAGGCTGCCCATCTGGGAACGCATGATGGCGATAGCAGTATCGAGAATTTTCGTGAAGAGAGCGCCCGCATCTCCCACTTGGATCAGTTCCGTGCTGACCTGGCGCAAACGCAGCGCGTCAGCTTTTTCATCAGCCTCTGCGGCGCGCAAGATTTGGTATCCCGCCGAGGCGAACGCAGCAAGGTCGGTCATCAAGCGGAGATCCTCGCTGTCGAAATGGAGCGTCTGGTCGTGAGCCAGCACCCACAGAGCGCCGGCGAGCTTGCCCTTGGAGTAAAAAGGGACCAGCAGGCTCTCTTCGATGGGAGGGGTAATCGCGGCCAAATAGGTGAAGTGGCGTTCCGGGCGGCGAAAGAGTTGCGCGGCGGGCCGCTCAAGAAACGTGCTGCAAATAGCTACATCTGTGGCCGCGACTTCGCCGGTATGTGCAGCCCACTGCCCAGCGACGGCGCGCCACCGGAAGATATTGGCGTCCTCTTCAAGCACGGTGAAGCCGGCGGAGTGGGCGTGGCAAAGGCCCAAAGCGGCGTGCGCCAGTTTTTCGAAAACGCGCCCCGGGGAATCCGCGACGTCCTGCGCCAGCGCGAGCAATATGCGATTCTCCGCGGCGAGCTGAGGACGGCGTGAAGGGCGCTGAACGAGTTCAGCTGTAATGATGACGGATTCAAGCGGGACGGAGGGCTTCATGTTATGGCCGTTGTCCGGCTCCGTAGAGGGCCCGTTATGCTGCGCCAGAGTGGAATCGGCGCGCGGCAGTGTTGAAGTTCGGGAAGCTTTTGCCGTTGTCATAGTTTATTCAGGGCTTTCAGGACCAATCACAGCGAACTTCTCACGGTGAACTTCGTGTTCTGCCAAACGCCCACCCTCGACACGGATGGTGTACGCGAATCACCCAGCTGGCAATACAGGAAGCCCTGTAAAAAGCGTCGGTGATTCCTAGAGGCGCCGCCCCCAGGAGTAGGCGCGAAATTTATCGGTATATTTCACGCGCACGCGAACACCGTCAAGTTCGAGAGGGATAGGACTGTGCGATTTGCCTGTCTCGACGTAGACGATGATGGCCGCGTCGCTCGGATTGTCAAGGCTGGAAGTAACGCCAACGCCGAGAATTCCGGGTTGATGTACCATCGAAGAGGAATATTTATCTTTCACTGACGTTGCTGAGGCGAACTGTTCAGGAGTGGGATTGGCGCGCTCGGGCAGGCCGGATTTTTTCAGGAGCTCAGCGGTGGATTGCTGATCGAGGACGCCTGATTTGTTTAGCGATGGCGCTGCGACGACGCGCGTAAGCACACCGCCAACAGTGTGCGGGACGGGGCGCACGAGTGGCTGGCCCTTTTGCACGAAGACAACAATGGCGGCGTGGTTAGGGCGGTCGAGGCTGCGGCCGACGCCGATTGCCAGCACGGAAGGATCGGACAGCAACTGCGGCGCTTTTTGATTTTTTACAGCTTCGGCTTTAGCAATTTCCGCGGCAGTGGGCTTGGTCGGATTTGCTTGCGAAGCGGCACCCAAGGCATCGGCACCGGCGGAAGTGCAGCCGGCAACTGGGCCGCGAGTGGCCGGCCCGACAAAAGTGGGTGTGTTTTTATTTGCGTCCGCGAGATTGGCGAGTACCGTGGCCACCGGCGCGCCAATTGTGTCAGTAGAAGAGCCAGCGTAAAGCAAAGCGACGGGCTGCGCGCCAGCCTGCGAAACAATGAGCGAACCAGAATCTCCCGCAGCGCTGAAAGTGCCGCCGTTCACGGAGATTTGGTTGTGATAAATGGCGGTGAAGCTGGCGCCGCCCAGCCCGCGCTGATATTGGACTGATGCATCGATGTTTACAGCCTCAATGGTCGAACAAGTGAGGCCGGTGCTGCGACCGCTTTTAGCAACCGCAGTGCTGTTGGGCACAAGCGACGAAACAGGAAGAATCGTGCTGGCAGGAGGTTCGTCGGTGGGAACGCCATTGGGCGCGGAGTCACCAAGCTCGATGATCGTGCCCGAAGAATCTACGCTGGCAGGCGAGGTGACCACCTGTGCGATGGCGGCGTCGGCCGGCGGATTCGTCTGCTCGATATTGATGAATTGCGAGAGGTGAGCGACGACGCTGCTGCCGGAACTGGCCGAGCAGGGACTCGGCGTGTCAATCAGACCGGGCTGAATGATACCTTCGCCGAGAGCGGCTGCATCGCTGCGGGCAAGGATGTGATTATCGCTGAGAATGTATTGGATTCCCGCGCGAACCACGAGCGAACCAAGCGTGCCGCCGGCGCATTCAGCGGCGTCTTCATCGTTGATATTGCTGCCAGAAGTGCCGAGCTTGATGGGAAGATTTTGGCCGAGCTGATTAGGCGATGTGACCGTTACAGTGGCGGAGGCGGAGAGGGACGGATTCGCCTGTGGAACGGCTTCGATGGTGACGTTGATGGTTTGGCCGCTCGATGCATTTGCAGGGACCGATTCAGGCGCCTGGTAGACACCACTGCCGTTGATGGTGCCAACAGAATTGTTGCCGCCCGCGATTCCATTCACTTCCCAGGTGACCGACTGATTTGACGAGCCCTGGACAGATGCGGTGAAGGTCGAAATTCTGAGAGTTTGAACAATTGCGCTTGCCGGCGTGACCGCGACGCTGATGGTTATGGTGATGCTGGCCTGACCGGAAGTTAACGGATTGGCCTGCGGAGTCGCGGTGACCGTGACTTGCGGATTCGCCGGAACGGTCGCCGGCGCAGTATAAACTCCGGTGGAACTGATGGAGCCGTTGGCCGCGCCGCCTACCACGGACCAGGTGACGCTCTGATCCGAGCTATTTAGAACTGTGGCTGTGAGAAAAGAAGTTCCGTCCACCGGAACGCTGTTGGGGCTTGCCGCTACGGTGACGGTAACTGGAGGACGCGAGCCGCTGCCTCCGCAAGAAGCGGCCTCGAGGAGGAGCATTGCCATCGTGAACAGCAACAGCGCGCCGCGGCGCATTGATTTTGTCTCAAGGTCAAACAAGTTCGTCAAAAAGGTCCGAAGTGCAGAACTGCAAACGCTGCTGGGTCGCTGAATTTTGGATGCGCGAATCACGAAAGGGTTGCTCAACTGCCGGGAACCGGAGGGTTTGGAGCTGACGCGACCCGTTTTATCGGATGAAATTAGGGAATCGTCGTATACTGCGCGCCATGGAAAAAATAAAGATTGAGCAGCACGGATTTGTGGGCGGGATGTGGTTTGGCGCGTGGCTTTTCACGATTGGATTTTTGCACCTAACTTTTTGGAAGGGCGTGTTCGCCATTGTGATCTGGCCGTATTACCTCGGCGTGAAGTTCAGTTCCCTATTGCACTAGTCCCGCCACGAATTGTCCGCACCGTTTGACTGTTACTCCTGAGCGCGGCGGGAATGGCATGGTGTTCCCGCAGCGCGTAGAGAGAGCAGCAGGCATCCAAACATGCGGGGAGCGGCTCTGATTGACGAATGTTGGTTGAAAGTTCGGGAGAAAGTTGTCACCCTAGAAGGAACCCAGCTTGATCTCACGCAGAGTGGCGTCTGCGGGGAATTGTTGCGAAGGCCCAGCGGGGCTGGAAAGGCTGAGATATGCTGAGGTGGTTGTTAGTAGTATGCGGGGCGGCGTGCATGGCGCTGCCGGCGTCGGCGCAGGCTCCGGGCGTGAAACGCGGACCGACGGTGGAACTGGGCGGAGGGTACGCGTTCACGGATTTTCGAGCGGGTCAAGGATGGCCAAACACAAACGGAGCATACGGCTCGGTGGCGCTCAATATTACAAACTGGCTGCAGATTTATGCTGATGGGGACTGGCAATATGGTTCGATTCCGCAGGGCAACACGCAAATGTTCGGGGACCATGTTGGCGCGCGATTTTATGAACGCTCGAAGTTTGGCATGTTCAATCCATTTGCGGAATTTTTGGTGGGGGCTTCGCGACTGGATTTGAACTTGACGGGGATAGGGCAAAAGTATTCTGAGAATGGATTCTCGTTCAGGGCAGGCGGAGGGCTCGATTTGAAGTTCACGCGGCACTGGTCGGTGCGGGCGATTGAGGCGGACTACTACCGAACGCCTTTTCTGCAGGCTCATCAGAATAATATATGGTTGTCGGCAGGGGTGGTATTCACATTCGGCAATCGGGAGTATCCGCATTGATGGGAAGTTGTAGGCGACTGAAGCTTTGAGGCTAGGAGACCGGCTGAGCACAATTTGAAGATCGAGGAGAAAGTTCCCGTGGCGAAGAAGATGAAGAGAAAGAAAAAGAGCGGCACACGGACGGCGGCGAAGAAGAAGGTAAGCGTTAAGAGAAATACTGGGAAAAGAATGGCGGCGAGTTCGCGCAGAGAAGCAAAAAACAGGCGCGCGCGGAATGCGCGGCTCTCGCGCGGGTTGAATTCCGATCGCGCCGGAATTGTGGCCGAGAGCGAGCCGGAACGCACCTTGGAAGCCGGGCAATCGGGCGATTTGGAAGGATTGTCAGATATCGAAGACGCAGATTCGGAAAGCGTAAGGGAGTTGGCCGAAGAGGGCCAGGATTACGAAGCTGAAATTGTCGAAGGCGTAGAAAGAGCGGCAGACCGCGACGAAAAACAAGTTCGCACAGATGTGGATGAAGAGCCACGGCCGCGACCGAAAAGGCAAACGCTGTAGTCATGGCCGAACGCAAACGGCGGAAAGGCAGCATGCAGGCCGACATTCAGGGCATGGTAAACGTGGCTTTCCGAAGCATATCGACTTCTCGCAATTCTTAAAAACAAAACCGCAAAAGCGCGCATCAAAGTAAATTCAGCGTGTCTTTCTGGGAATCTGACATTATACTCCCACTTTTCCTGCGGGTTTTTCGTGAATGGGAAGGGTGAGGGCGGCGGAACTCGCGCAGGACACCCCAGAAGATTATTGCTTGCGGTAGCGGCTCTTAGGGATAAGAATGTGGGGCGACATGCGAGCGCCTAACCGGCATCGCGAAACGAAACTCCGATATTCGAATTTTTGTTCAAGCGGGCTGGCGCGTTTCAATGCAGGCGGTGAAAACCGTGACCAGCAAAACGCGAGGCGACGTTCTCATGCAAATGAACGTTATGTGCGGAATGCATGAACCGCGTGACGAATCGCGCTCGAAGACCGAGAGGACTGGTGACGAATGAGAATCGCTAGCGTTGCTGGCGCGTTTCCGAAGAATTACTTCAGCCAGGAAGTTTTGGTGGGCGCTCTGAAGCAATATTGGGGCGACCGGCTGAAAAAACCAGAAGTGCTGGACAAGCTGCACGCGAACGTGAGCGTTAAGGGACGCTACATGTCGATGCCGCTGGAGGGATACTACGGGCTGTCTACTTGGGGCGAAGCGAACGACACGTGGATTCAGACGGGGTTGGAAATTGGCGAGGAGGCGATTACCTCGGCGCTGAAGCCGATCGGGCTTCCGGCGCGAGAGCTGGATGCGATTTATGTGGTTTCGGTGACAGGAATCGCAAGCCCGTCGCTGGATGCGCGGCTTATAAACCGCTTAGGGCTATGCCCCAACATCAAGCGCAATCCGATTTTTGGTTTGGGTTGCGTGGCGGGCGCGGCGGGAATTGCGCGCGCAGCGGATTACGTTCGCGCGTTTCCGGGACAGACTGCTGTGCTGCTGGCGGTGGAACTGTGTTCGCTGACGATTCAGCGCGACGATCTGTCAATGGCAAATTTGATCTCGGCTGGGTTATTTGGCGATGGCGCGGCGGCGGTGATCATTACCGGCGATGAACGGGATTTTCAAGGGCCGGAAATTATCGCCACGCGCTCGACATTTTACCCTGACACGGAACGCACCATGGGCTGGGAGATTTCGGAGAAAGGCTTTCAGATTGTGCTGTCACCGGGCGTTCCGGACGTGGTGAAGCAAAATCTGGGGAGAGATGTGAAGCAGTTCCTCAGCGATTTGGGGCTGACGCGCGAAGATATTTCGAGCTGGGTGTTCCACACCGGCGGACCGAAAGTGCTCGAAGCGGTGGAGGACGCGCTCGATTTGAAGAATGATGAACTCGCAGCTTCGTGGGATTCGCTGGCCAAGGTTGGGAATTTGTCGTCAGTGTCGGTGCTGCTGGTGCTCGAAGATGTGATAGCGAACCGGCGTCCGGAGCCGGGAAGCTATGGAATTTTGGGGGCGATGGGGCCGGGATTCTGCTCGGAATTGATTTTGCTGAAGTGGTGAGCGGGAAGCAGGAGAAGGATGGAGCGGGGGAGACTGGATACAGATGTTTTCGTCGTAGGTGGCGGACCTGCGGGGCTGGCAGCAGCGATAGCAGCGAGGCAAGAAGGCTTTCGCGTGAGGGTGGCGGATTGTGGCGCGCCGCCGCTCGAGGATGAGTGCGGCGAGGGCTTGTTGCCCGCTGGCGTGATGGCGCTAAGGAAACTCGGCGTCACCGTCGGGTTGAATGACGGAATGCCTTTTCGCGGGCTGCGCTTTGCGGAAAACAGGATTGCGGCACAGGCGGATTTTCCGGACGGCTGGGGCCGCGGCATTCGCCGGATGACGCTGCATAAACTGCTGCTCGAGCGGGCGTGGCGCGTGGGCGTGCAGATGAATTGGAACGTGCGCGTGCGTTGCGGGCAGTCGGACACGCTGTATGCAGATGACGGACAAGTGCGCAGCCGATGGGTCATCGGCGCGGATGGGCATAATTCGCGCGTGCGGAATTGGGCGGGACTCGGCGCGGATTTCGCAGGAACCAAGAGATACGGTTTGCGGCGGCAGTATCGCGTGACGCCGTGGTCGGACCGCGTGGAAGTTCACTGGAGCTCGAAATGCCAGATGCGCGTGACGCCGACGGGTTCGAGCGGTGTGTGCGTGACGGCGCTGACAATCAATCGAAAATTGCAGTTCGACGAAGCGCTGCCACGGTTTCGCGAATTAGCGGCGCGGCTTGCCGGCGCAGAGATCATCAGCAACGAAATGAGCGAAGTGCCTGCGTCGCGCTCGCTGAGCGGCGTTTTTCGCGGAAACGTGGCGCTGACGGGAGACGCTTCGAACGGCGTGGACGCTATTACTGGAGACGGACTCACGCTGGCGATGCAGCAAGGCCTCAGTTTGGCGCACGCGCTTCGAAAAAAAGACCTTCGCGAATATGCCAGGGAGCACCGGCAAATGATGCAGCGCCCGCGGATGATGTCGCGAATGATGGTTTTGTTGAACGAGCATGGATGGCTGCGGCGGCGGCTGCTGAGCGCGCTATCTGCAAATCCCATGATGTTTTCGCGGCTGCTGGCGGCGCACGCTGGAACGATGAATCTGACTCGATTGGTCCTCGATTATGCCCCGGAGTTCACCTGGGAGGTTTTGACCGCGCACGATGCGGCGTCTTCCAGCGAAATAGGCAGCTCGCGGTTTGACCAGCAGTAAAACTTCCTTTCAGTCAAACGTTGGTCAGCCGGCTTTGCGGCGAGACTTTACGATACGAGGGCCGGTTGACTCGCTCTGGGCGGCGGAGGCCTCTTTCTGGCGGGACTCGACGCGGACCGGTTGTTTTTTCGGTGCAGCAGGCTTCTGCTCGAGGCTTTTCTTCAAGGCGGCCATCAAGTCGATTACTGGTGCGACTGCGTGGTGTTGAACGGCGGTGACTTCCCTGCCCGCGGTCTTTGCTTCAACCAGCGAACGTAAACTTTCCTGATATGTATCGCGATACTTTTCCGGCTCAAATGCGGCAGACAGATTCTCGATTAACTGGCGCGCGAGGGTACGCTCCTGCTCTTTGATTTCCGCTTTGCGCGTGTCGCCGTATTCCGAGGAGCGGATTTCGTTGGAATAAAACATGGTATGGAGCGTGAGGCCGTTCTCGCGCGGCCGGATGATGACAATATTCTCGCGATTGTGCATGCTGACTTTGGCGATACCCGCGTAGCCGGCTTGCTGCATGGCTTCAGTGAGCAGGCGATAGGCTTTTTCGCCGCCCTCTTCCGGCGCGATGTAGTAGGAGGCGTCGAAATAGACCGGATCGATCTCCGCGAGCTTCACGAATTCCAGGATTTCCATGCTGCGCGCCGATTCCGGCTCCACATTTTTCAGTTCTTCTTCGGTGAAAAGAACGTATTGGCCTTTTTCGTATTCGTAGCCCTTCTCGACTTCAGAGCGTTCGACCATGCGGTTGCATGTTGGGCAGAAAAGCGGCTGCTTGAGGCGCGTGTGACACTCTTTATGGAGCTGATTAAAGCTGATGCGCTCGGTGCGCGCCGCCGGCGAGAGACGAATCGGCAGCGAAATCAGGCCAAAAGTGAGGAAGCCTTTCCAGGAGCTTGGCATGGCTTGATAATTTTACATGGGTTGGGCAAAGAGACCAAGCCATGTGCCGTAACGATATGGCGAACATAGGGCGAAGAATTATATTCGGGACACCGCGTTTGAATTTCCCTCGTGCGGTGTATACTTCGCCAAGTTTTGGAGGGTAATTATGGATGCGGCTGTCCGCGCGATGAAGAATCGAGAGCGATTCGCGATATTTTTTGTGATATTCGCACTTCTTCCCGGCTTCGCGGCGGCGCAGAGGCAAACGAGCGCGAAGCATTGGGTGGGCACGTGGGCGGCGTCGCCGCAAATGCCGGCGGGCGGGAATGGCGTTCCAGCAACGGATGCAGGATTCAACAATCAGACGGTGCGCATGATTGCGCGGGTGAGCATAGGCGGCGCAGAAATTCGCGTGCGACTTTCGAACGCGTTCGGCAGCGAGGCGTTGACGATCGGCGATGCGCATATTGCGCTTGCGGGAAAAGGAGCGGCGATTGTTGCGGGAACGGACCGCGCGCTGACGTTTAGCGGAGAAAAATCGTTCAGTATTCCGCCGGGCGCGATGGTGATGAGCGATCCGGTGCATCTGAACGTGCCGCCGCTGGCGAGTGTGGCGGTGAGTGTGTTCGTGCCAAATGCCACTGGAGCGGCAACGTGGCACGAGTTGGCGCGTGAGACGACCTACATTTCGGGTATGGGCGACTTCACCGCGAACGCGGAGATGCCGGTCGCGAAAACGACAAAGTCATGGTGTTGGCTGAGCGGAATTGAGGTGCTCGCAGACGCGCAGACGGGCGCAGTCGTGACGCTAGGCGATTCGATCACGGATGGCGCCTATGCGACAGTGGATGCCAGTCATCGCTGGCCGGATTATCTGGCGGACGAGATTTCGGAGCGCAAGGAAGGCGCGATGGCAGTGTTGAATGAGGGAATCTCTGGCAACCGGCTTTTGCACGACGTGGATGGCGTAAACGCGCTGGCGCGATTTGACCGCGACGTGCTGTCTCAAGATGGCGTGAAATATTTAATCGTGTTGGAAGGAATCAACGACATCGGCTGGCCGCACATGGCCGGCGGGAAATATGCGGCGGACAAAGTGAGTGCGAAAGAAATTATCGGCGCGCTACGGCAAATTGTGGAGCGCGCGCACGCGCATGGCATTCGCGTTTTCGGCGGGACGCTGACGCCGTTTGAGGGCGCGTTCTACGAAACCCAGGATGGCGAGGCGGAGCGAGAAGCCGTGAACCGTTGGATACGCACCAGCGGCACGTTCGATGGAGTGATTGACTTTGATAAGGTCACGCGCGATCCGAGCCAGCCGAAACGCTTTTTGCCTGCGGACGATTCGGGCGATCATCTGCATCCCGGCGACGCAGGGTATAAAGCAATGGGCCACGCAGCAGCGGAGGTGCTGCTGCGACGAATGCAGGCGAAAAAATAATCCGCTGAACTTTCGGGTTCGATCGCAACATTTCGAAAATTGTTTTTCGCGTGGAGGACAATTTATGAAGCGCTGCGCTTTTACCCTGTTGCTCCTGCTTGTTGCAACGGCTGTTTACGCTCAAAGTTCACTGCCGCCGGAGATTCCCTACCGATCGGTGCCGAATTTTCTGAAATTGCCGCCGAATTTGTATCTTGGCGAGGTGTCGGGAGTGGCGGTGAACTCGAAAGGCGACGTGTTCGTGTTTTCGCGGGGCAACACGACAGGGCCCGCGTACGGCGCGGCGGCAGGGCAATTGCTGGAATTCGATGCGCATGGAAATTATATGCGTGAGATTGGCCATAATTTGTACGCGTGGTCGTTCGCGCATACGGTGAAAGTGGATCCCGAGGACAACATCTGGGCTACCGACAAAGGATCGGACATGGTCATCAAGTTCGATCCGCAGGGACGCGTGGTGATGGTTTTCGGGCGAAAGCAGGAAGCGGCGGACGAACATACCGGGCCGCTGAAGCACCCGCACCCGCCGCTGCCGCCAGTGGACGGAATGTTCCGGCAAGTGACGGACGTGGCGTGGGACGCACAGGACAACACGTACATCAGCGACGGCTACATCAATTCGCGCGTGGCGAAAGTGGACAAGAACGGCAACTGGCTGATGTCCTGGGGCGAACCGGGAACGGAGCCAGGCCAGTTCAACACGCCGCACAGTATTGCGGTGGATGCGCGCGGCGAAGTTTACGTGGCGGACCGCGGCAATCGGAGAATTCAGGTGTTCGACGGCAGCGGGAAATTTCTGCGGCAGATTACGATTGATGTTCCGTCGCCGCCGAATGCGCGCCCGGCGATTGGCAATATGCCGGTGAATCCTGCGGCATTGAAAGGAACGATGGCACCCGGAGCGCCATGGGCGATCTGTATCACGCCGCCTCCCCATCAGGTGCTCTACAGCGCGGACGCGTTTCCGGGAAGGATTTACAAGCTAAACCTCGACGGAAAAGTTCTTGGCATGCTCGGCGAATCGGGCAAGCAGCTCAAGCAGTTTGGCTGGATACACGAGATCGCGTGCCCGTCGGAGAATGTGCTTTTTGTTGCAGAGTTGCTGAACTGGCGCGTGCAGAAATTGATTTTGCAGCCACAACGCTGAATTCCCTCTTCGCGGAACTGCCACTTTTACGGAATGCGGCGCATCCGAGGAGCAGAGGTAAATTTTTATGACGGGAACAATCAGCCGGGACGAACTCAAGCGAAAAATGGAGCGCAAAGACGATTTTTTGCTGTTGGAGACGCTTGCGCCGGCCGCGTACCAGCAAGGACATTTACCGGGAGCAGTTAATATACCGCTGGACAAGTTGCGGGAGCTGGCGCCGGATTTGGCTCCGGAGAAAGACGCGGAAATCGTGGTGTATTGCGCCAATCCCACATGACACGCTTCGGAAAAAGCCGCCAAGGATTTGGCGGAAATGGGCTACAAAAACGTTCGAGATTACGCCGAAGGCAAATCGGACTGGATCGCGGCGGGCTTGCCGATGGAACGCGGAGCGGTACACGCCTAGATGTCGTTAGATTTGGCTAGAACCGAAAGACGATGCCGGCGGAGACGCGCGGCTCACTTTGGGTTTGGTGGTAAAGGCTGGTCCTCAAATAATCGATTTGAATCAGGCGTATGGCGAAAAAAGGAACGGCCGCTATGTCGAGGCCACCGCCTAGGGCGGTCGCGAACGATGTGTCAGTGCCGGGGCTTACAAACGCCGTGTTTGTGAAAGTTCCTACGGACTGGTGGGCGAATCCAAATTCCGCATGGACGAACGGCGAAACAGGGCCGGGCAAAGCGAGTTGCGGGCCGAATAAATAAGTCTTCAGACGGACGTTGCCGCCATTTAATTTGCCGTATTGCTCGCCGAAATCGAGATTGGCGCTGAGGAATGGGAAGAATTTGTATGCGCCAGAGAATTCCCAGCCGAATAAATTGGGATGCTGAGTCATGGACGGCGGCGGCGGTCCAGGCACCAGCTCGATTGAGCGGACGTCGCCGCGCACGTAGGAAAAACCGCCGAAAAGCTCGACTTTAGCCTGCGCCTGGGCGCGCGCGGGGCCAAGAAAAGCAAAAACGCAAACCATCACGGCAAGTTGACAAACCCAGGTGGCGCAGCACTTTGTGTTCCGCATGAAACCTCCGGTACGGCTGCCATTGCAATCCCCATCTGATTCCCCTATTCGATGCGGTGCGGTCGGTATGAGTTAGCTTGCCGGTTCGGCGGCGTGTACAGAAGTGAAACTACAAAACGTCGATGATGGCCGGCTAACGGGAAGACACTAAATCAGCGCATCAGGAAAAGCAGAATGCCGCCGTAGGCGGCGATGCCGAAGGCAAACCACGCGACATAATCACCGACGCGGCCGCTCTGCAATGGCCGAAGAAGTTTCAATGGCGGTGTCGTACTCGTCCACGGAGCGGAAACGGTGCAGCAGGATTCCCGCGCCGATGATCGTCCAAAATAACTGGTAGGGTATAACGGACGTTTGACGATTGCGCCTGGCTCGTGACACGATCGCCGGAAACAAATCAATGGGCTGGCTGGATACACATGTTTTCCAAGAGTTTTACAGGATGCGCGCCATTGGACATCTGGATTATAAGCGCTAGGATTGCTGCGCAGGTCCTAACCAGGCCAAAGGGGCAAGTCCGATGAAAAACCCGCTTTTACGATGGCCTCTTTTGCGCCAGTTGGCCAACGGCGGCAACGGCACGGGCCCCGAGGCGATGAGCCCGCGAACGCAATCGTTGCGGACGAAGAAGTATGGCTCGCAAAAAACGCGCTCGATATGCCCGTACTGCGGCGTCGGCTGCGGACAACTGGTTTTCCACCGCGACGGAAAGCTTATCTCCATCGAAGGCGACCCCGAATCTCCTATATCGCGCGGGCATCTGTGCCCGAAGGGCGCGGCGAGCTACGAACTGCTCACGCATCCGCAGCGCGCGACCAAGGTGCTGTACCGCCGGCCTCGCGGCACGAAATGGGAAGATATCCCCTTGCAAAAAGCGATGGATATGGTGGCGGAGCGTGTTTGGCAGTCGCGCGAGCGAACGTTCGTCGAGAAGAAGGATGGTCACACGCTGATGAGCACCACCGCCATTGCTCATCTTGGCGGCGCGACTCTCGACAACGAAGAAAATTACTTAATCAAGAAACTGTTCACCGCTGGCCTGGGCATGGTGTGCGTCAGCAATCAAGCGCGCATATGACATAGCTCAACGGTGCCCGGTCTGGGCACCTCCTTCGGACGCGGCGGCGCAACCACGGCGCAGCAAGACCTTGCCAATTCCGATGCGATTCTAATTATGGGCTCGTCGATGGCCGAAAATCATCCGGTCGGGTTCCAATGGGTGATCGAAGCGCGGAACAAGGGGGCAAAGATCATTCACGTTGACCCGCGGTTTACGCGCACTTCGGCGATGGCGGACATATGGGTTCCGTTGCGCGCTGGAAGCGATATTGTGCTGCTGGGCGCGCTGATTCGTTACGTTCTGGAAAACAATCTCGATTTTCGCGCGTACGTTCTCCATTACACGAACGCCTCGGTGATTCTTCGCGACGACCTCAAAGATACCGAAGATCTTGACGGCGTGTTTTCGGGCTGGGACGCGGAAAAGAAGGAATACAACGTCGAAACGTGGTCATACAAAGATTCGCCCACGGAATCGGATGCTGAACCAGGACATGGCGGGCACGCGAAAGATCGCGGCGGCGAAAAGTCGCAGGAAAATATCTACAACCAGGATCTTTCCTTGGAGAACCCGCGCTGCGTGTATCAAGTGTTGAAGCGGCATTTCTCGCGCTACACGCCGGAGATGGTCGAGCAGGCATGCGGAATTTCGCGGGAAATTTTTGAGCAGCTCGCGCAGACATTTTGCTCGGCGTCAGGACCGGAAAAAACTGCCGCCATATGTTACGCGGTCGGCTGGACGCAGCATTCCGACGGCGTACAGATCATTCGCAGCGCGGCAATTCTGCAGATGCTGCTTGGCAATATTGGGCGGCCCGGCGGCGGCATTCTGGCTCTCCGCGGACACGCTTCCATTCAAGGCTCGACGGACATTCCGACGCTCTACGACATTTTGCCCGGCTACCTGCCGATGCCCTTTTTCGAAGCGGATGCGAACTCATTCAGCAATTATTTGGACAAGCATAAGACCAGCGGGGGCTGGTGGTCGAATTTCGACAAATATGCGGTCAGCTTATTGAAGGCCTATTACGGCGATGCAGCCACCAACGAGAATGAATATGGCTTTGATTGGCTGCCGCGGGTGAGCGGCGATCATTCTCACCAGGGCTATTGGATGGAAATGAATCAAGGCAAAGTCGAGGGTTTGTTTGTGATGGGCCAGAACCCGGCGGTCGGCGCGCCCAACTCCGGATTGGAAAGAAAGGCGCTGGCTAAGCTCAAGTGGCTGGTGGTGCGGGATATGGTGGAGACCGAAACGGCTTCGTTCTGGCTGGATTCTCCGGAAATTTCGCGTGGCGAGCTGCGCACTGAAGACATCGACACGGAAGTGTTTTTCTTTCCGGCTGCGGGACATGCGGAAAAAAACGGATGTTTTACCAACACGCAACGCCTGGTGCAATTTCATGAGCAGGCCGTCGATCCGCCCGGAGACGCGCGCAGCGAAACGTGGTTCATCTACCATTTGGGCCGGCGATTGAAAGAAAGAGCGCGCGCCCATCCGGCGTCGCGCCATGCAGGGCTGAACGCACTTACGTGGGATTACCCCGTCGAGGGCGAGATCGCCGAGCCGGACGCGGAAGAAATATTGAAGGAAATAAACGGCTGGAACATGGCGGACCGTAAACTGGTCTCGGGTTATAAGGATTTGAAGGCGGACGGATCCACGGCGTGCGGCTGCTGGATTTACTCGGGAGTTTTTCCGAAGCCCGATGAAAATAAGGCGCGCAAGCGGGAACCGAAAGGCCGTTACGGACACGGCTGGGGCTTCGCATGGCCGAGCGACCGGCGCATTCTCTATAATCGCGCCTCCGCGCGCCCAGATGGCCGGCCATGGAGCGAACGCAAAAAGCTCATTTGGTGGGACCAGCAAAAAAATGAATGGACTGGATATGACGTTCCCGATTTTACTAAGACAAAGCCGCCCGATTACCGGCCCCCGAAAAACGCGCCGGGCGACGAGGCGCTCGGAGGCGATAAGCCGTTCATCATGCATCCGGACGGCTTTGGTTGGATTTGGGTTCCCAGCGGACTGAAAGATGGACCGCTGCCCACGCATTATGAGCCGCTCGAAACGCCAGTCGAAAATCAGCTCTATGCCAAACATGGCATCAATCCCGCGGCAAAAAAGATGGAGAATGAGGAAAATCCGTACGCGAATTCTCCTGACCCGCGCTTCCCTTTCGTCCTAACTACTTATCGGCTCACCGAGCATCACACCGCGGGCGGGATGTCGCGTTACTTGACGCATTTGTCGGAGTTGCAGCCGGAGCTTTTCTGTGAGATTTCGCCGGAGTTGGCGCAACGACTCGAAATCGAGAATGGCGATTGGGCTACGGTGGTCACCGCGAGAAGCTTTGTTCATGCGCGCGCGCTGGTGACGTCGCGCGTACGGCCCATCCATCTAAACGGACATGTGGTTCACCAGGTGGGGCTGCCGTACCATTGGGGCTATAAAGGCTTGGTGAAGGGCGACGTGGTCAACGATTTGATCGCCATTTCGGAAGAGCCAAACGTGCGCATCATGGAAACGAAGGCGCTGCTCTGCAACGTACTTCGGGGCAAGCGGCGCGGACCACTGCGAGCGGAACCCAAAGGCCGTGCTGCGAGGACTGAGCGCGAGGCGGCTGAAGGCAAACCATTATGAGCGTAACCGCGTTTCTGACGGATTCGACGCTGTGCATTGGCTGCAAGGCCTGCGAAGTGGCCTGCAAGGAATGGAATCAGGTCCCTGGTGACGGTTTCGTTTGGAGCGGAAATTCCTATGACAATACCGGCGCGCTGGGACACGCGACATGGCGCCACGTGAAGTTTATCGAGAACGGCGTCACCCCCGGATTGGGCGGCAATTCTCCGGCGGCGTTTTCGTGGGGCTTTTCCTCCGATGTTTGCAAGCATTGTGAAAATGCCGGATGCCTGGAGGCATGCCCGACGGGCGCAATTGTTCGCACAGAATTTGGCGGCGTTTTCATTCAGCCGGATGTATGCAACGGCTGCTCGTATTGCGTGGTGGCGTGTCCGTTTGGCGTCGTAGAACGCGATGAGGAGGACGGCCGCGCGTTCAAATGCACGTTCTGCTATGACCGCCAGCGGGAAGGTCTGCAACCCGCGTGCGCCACGGCGTGCCCCACGGAATCCATCAAATTTGGCGAAATTAGTGACTTGCGAACTAAGGCGCGAGAACGAATGGAAGAGTTGGAGAGCACGGGCTTCACCGACGTGCATTTGTATGACCCGGTGGATTCGAGCGTTGGCGGAACTCATGCGATATTCATCACACGCGGCGATCCGCGCAGTTACAATCTGCCGCCGCAGCCTGAAGCTCCTACAATTTATCTTCGCAAGGGCTGGACTTCTGCCGCCGTTTCAGGCGCGTTGGTCATAGCGGGCGCATTTCTCGCATTTTGGGGAGGACGCGAGCGATGAAGAAAGCGCCCGAAAGGCTTGAGCAATCGCGCACTGCGCGTGATTTGCGTGAAGAGCGGCTGCAGCAGATCCGGCGAGAAGCGCAACAAGCTGGATTGGCAGCGTTTTCTAACGACACTGCTTTAGTGCCGCGCGCGACGCCGGAAACAGGCTATTACGGCCTGCCTATCTTGAAAAAGCCGCAATGGAAAAAGGAAATTCCGCTGTACCTTTTCTGTGGCGGAGCGGCGGGCGCGGCGGCCATTCTGGCAAGCGTGGGCCAACTGACCGGTGCTGATGAGGGGCTCATTCGGGATGGGCGCTATTTGGCAGCGATTGCCGGAGCGGTTTCGCCTACCCTGCTGATCGCCGACCTGGGAATGCCGTCGCGTTTCTTGAACATGCTGCGCGTTTTCAAGGTTCAGAGCCCCATGTCGGTTGGCTCCTGGACATTGGTGGCGTTTTCGAGCAGCGCAACGGCTGCGGCTTTCCTCAGCGAATGGCAGCGTCGAAATTCCAGCGCCACGCCCATCAAAATTTTGGAGAGCGCCAGCCAGTTCATATCCACCATCACCGGGGCAGTTTTGCTGACGTACACGGGGGTTCTGCTTGGCGCGACAGCGATCCCTGTATGGAATCAAAACGCGAAGATACTGCCCGCGCATTTTGCTACGTCCGGCCTGGCTGCGGCGGGAGCGTTACTCGAATTGCGAGGGCATCAGGCGCCAGCGTTGAACGCCATTGGCATCGGTACGGCGCTGGCGGAAACGGCGGTTGGCGCTTCCATCGAGCTGCGCAAGAATCCGGCGCTGAAACCGCTGAAATCTGGACGAAGCGGCTGGTTGGCGCGGGTCGGTGGATTGCTGGCGGGACCTGTGCCGTTGATTCTGCGGTTGCTGGCGCTCGGCGGCAATGAGAAACAAAGAATGAAATTGAGGAAAATTGCGGCGGCTTCGTCAGTAGCTGGCTCGCTGGCGACGCGCTTTGCTTGGACGCAAGCAGGCGCACCGTCGGCTATGGACACTCGCCTGTTACTGGATGGAGATTCAGATAAATTGGCAGAAGAACGGGCGAAGAACCGAGTGCGCTTGACGGAAGCTCTTTAGCGGCCAGTTACCCGACCGACGCTCTTGTACTCAGTAGGTGACCGACCAGCCAATAAGCGTCAGCGCCAGAACGGTTATGAGGGCGCTCAGGCTAATCAGGCTCAACGCTTTTCCGTGCCCCAGCAGCGAATCGCGCGTCTGGCGGTGGCCGCACAGCAGCGTCAGCACAAAAACAACCGAGCCCCACGCCAGCGTCGGAGGCAGTCCGCGATATCGCCCGATGAGCGAGAGGAATTGATACGGCACCTGTCCAGCCGGCACCCACCAGGGAATCATTGGCGTAATGGCAGTGGCGACCACGAGCGTCAGAAGCTTTTTCGTCACCCAGCGCTTGATTTTGGGGCGCGTTCCGCGCAGCTTGGCGCGGCGCCACACGAAGTAGTCCCACGCGAGCAGGCCGCCAATGATGGGAAGCCAGCCGTAAACGGCGAGTTTGTTGTCCAGCCACAGCCACGCGCTGAAGAGCTTCCCAGCGCGATGCGCGTAGGCTAGCCGAGGCAGCACTAGCCATCCCACCGCTGAATTGCAGGCCGCCGCCGCCAGCAGAGTGACCAAACTCATGAGTTGGAACCACTGGCGCGTGGGCACAGCTCCGCAACCTGCGCAAACGCGGTGTTTGGGTTCGAATTCCTCTCCACAGCGGTCGCAGAAAAAGCTCTCCGCCAACGGCTGAGCGGTTGAGGCCATTGGTAATAGTGTAGTTTAGCGGCCGCCCCGGGGACTACTGTACACAAGTGCAGATTTAGCGCAGGTACGAAAGGCGCGGCCGGATAGAGGGCAGGATCTACCGCGGGCTATAATCAATTAAAACAAAAAAAATTAGTAGCGGGCGAGGCTATAAGCCGGATTTTGTACCCTGCGTGGATCTCGAACATCCCAGCCTTTGCGGAAACGCTCAGGATGGGGCACCCGAAAAACCATTCGCAGCGTGGCGATCATTCCTCTGGGCCTGCGATTGCTCGACAGGCTCGACGCGGCCTACCCGAGGGTTGACTCTGCGAATCGTTTCCGATTCTCAGAGGAAAATCTTTTGAACCGCGGACGGCTCTCAGGATTTTCAATGGGCCGGGCCAGCCCTACCCTCCTATTTGGCCTTGCTCCACGCGGGGTTTTCCATGCCTCCGATGTCGCCATCGGAGCGGTGGGCTCTTACTCCACCGTTTCACCCTTGCCTGTGCGTCGCTGAAGAGGCCTGCGGAAGGTTTTGCCTCCCGCCGGCCACCGGGCGCAATCCTCACTGGCGGTTTGGTTTCTGTGGCACTTTCCGTAGCTGAATCCTCACGGATCCAACTCCCTGGCGTTACCAGGCGCGTTGCCCTATCCGTTTCTTAGAACGGCGGAGTCCGGACTTTCCTCCAGCGCGCCCGCCTTGCAGCCAGCGCACCAGCGATCACCCGACTCGCCCGCTTCTTGTATTATACACGGCTACGCGCGCGTGTACACGGCGCGGCGGGAGCGAAATTGCAAATTCCCGTCCTTCTCCAAAACCTTCGATGGCGTGTCCCGCCAGAATGCCCCGGGCACGGCTGCGGCGACCTTTGGTTGTTGCGTACGGAGCGGGCTAGGCGTACCATTCGGACAATACCAACGGATCCAAAGGCCCTGATACGGGGTCATTCGCCGTGAAACGCCGTCCGCAACTAGGCGCATTCGACCCAAAAAGAGAAAGCGCGTGAGCACGCAATCCACTCCGCCAGAAGCCGCCGCTGCGCGAAACCTGATCGGAAAAACCGTTGGCCGCTTTGCGGTTGACGCCCGCCTGGGCGCGGGCGGCATGGGCGAAGTGTACCGGGCTCGCGACACGAAACTGCGGCGCGTGGTGGCGCTGAAGCGAGTGGCTGCACACCTTTGCGCGAACGAAAACTCGCGCGAACGTTTATGGAAAGAAGCTCTGTGCGCATCCCGGCTCAATGATCCGCACATTGCCGCGATTCATGATGCTTTCGAAGATCGGGGCGAGATTTTTTTGGTGATGGAATATGTGGAAGGCCAGAGCCTGCGCGATCGCATGCGAGAACCGATTACTGTGCCTCAGTTTCTGGCAATCGCAATCCAGTGCGCTGCGGGTCTGGATGCGGCGCATCGCGGCGGCATACAACATCGCGACATCAAGCCGGAAAACATTCTGCTCACTCGAAAGGAACAAGTGAAGATCCTGGATTTCGGCATCGCGCGCCGCCTGCCGGGCGACACCGAAGGAACGACCGTCGACTCGCTCGCCAGCGATGGTTTTATAGGGACGGTTATCTATATGGCTCCCGAGGTCATGGAACAGTGGCCCTCGGACAACCGCGCTGACATTTTCTCGCTGGGCGTGGTCTTCTACGAAGCGCTAACAGGCCATCATCCATTCCGCGGGGCGACGTTTTTTGACACTTGCCAGCGCATCTTGAAGCACATGCCTGCGCCCGTGGGCAAGACGAACGCCGAAGTCCCTCAAAAGCTCGACGCCATTATTGTGCGTATGCTGGCAAAGCGCCCCGCGGACCGGTATGCCAGCGCGGCGGACGTGCTCGCGGATTTGCAGGAAGTGCAGACCCAGCTGGATGCAACGCATCGCACCATTACTGCGCTTCCCCCTGCTAAGACCAATGCGCTGGTCGTGCGCGGTTTCTGGATTGGAGGGGCCTTTGTCGTGCTGGCTCTCAGCGGATTTTTTGTGTACAAACACTTTCAAAAGCCCGTCCTGACTGAACAGGCTCCGATTCTTATTACGGACTTTGAAAACCGCACCGGGAACGCCGTCTTCAACCAAACAGTGACCGAAGCGGTGCGCGAATCGCTCGAGCAGTCGCACTATTTTCGGGTAATTCCTCGTTCCCAAGTCTACGAGACTGCCCGGCTTATGGGACGCCCCAGCCTCGCCCACGTGGACCGTGCGCTGGGGCGCGAAATCTGCGAGCGGGATAACTGCCGGGCTGTCCTCGCCGGAAGCGTCGTCGAAACCGGTGCGCGATACGAGATCACCGAAGAACTCGTCGATCCCGCCAAAGACACATCTGTGCTCGTCGATACTGCTTCGATGAATTCGCCCGCAGACTTGTATTCCACGATTGATAGCTTGACACAGCAGATCCGCAAAGGCGCGGGTGAATCGCTGGCGCAGATTTCACGCAGCAGCCAGCCGCTCTCGCAGGTGACTACTTCCTCGCTCGAAGCGCTGCAGCGATATTCGCAAGGGTTGGATCTTTATGCCGCTGACGATCTAGAAGGGTTTTTGCCGCTCGGCGAGAGCGCCGTGGCCCTCGACCCGAATTTCGCGATGGCGCATCTTTATTTGTATCGCGCTTACGACACGCTGGGCAATGAAAAGGCGGCGCAGCAGCATCTCGCGGCGGCCATGCGCGGACTAAATCACGTCACGGAACGCGAGCGCTACTTGATTCTCGCTGTGGATTTCGAGGGTCAAGAGGACTACGAAAAAGCCGCCGATGAATACCGCCTGCTGACAGAAGTCTATCCCGACGACATTCAAGGATTTAGTGGCCTCGCGGCGATGTCGATCTGGACGGGACGCTTTGAAGAGGCCGTGCCCGCAGAGCGCCATATTCTTGAGATGAAGCCACATAGCGCGGTGGACCATGAGAATCTAATTCTGGACTTGGACCGCCTGAACCGCTTCGATGAAGCGCTTTCCGCCTACAGCGCAGCGCGAAAAGCTGGTGTCGAGAGTCCCTTCTTGCGCTGGGGTTCCGGCCTTGCATATTTAGGGAAGGGCGACACGACCGCAGCCACGCGAGAGTTTCATTTGCTGGGCAGCGAAGGCGGTGAAGACGGCGAAAATCTTGCTTCATTCTACACGGCCCGCATCCTGATGTATCAGGGACGTCTGCAAAGCGCTGCCGATGAATTGCGCAAGGGCCTGATGCTGGACGAAAAGATGCACAGTGAGGGGTACATGCCCGTGCGCCGTTACCTGCTTGCGCAAATCGCGTTGATTCATGGGGACAATTCGGTAGCGCTTGAGGAGGCCGGGCGGATGGCGCGGGATGCGTTGCGGGCTCCCCAATCGGTAGATCTCCGCCGGGCAGGCGAGGTTTTGATTCACACGAATGAGCTTCCTGCGACGCAGAAAGTTCTGCGCAGTCTTGCGGAATTGCGGGACCAGCACAAGAGCGAATTTATGCAGAGCTGCTACTACAATTTAAAGGGCATGCTGGAATTGGCGCAACATCAACCGGATGCATCTATCGACAGCCAGGAGAAGGCCGCAGTTTTTTTCCCGCTCTACAACGCCTATCTCGACCTCGGTGATGCGTTGGCCACAAAGCATGATTGGAGCGGAGCGGCACAGGCCTACAAGAAGTATTTGAACTTCGAAGGTGAGATTCTGCAGGACGATTCACCCAGCAGTTGGGTGCTGGCGCATCTCACTTTGGCCAGGATGCTCGCGAGAGAAGGCAAAACCGCCGAGGCGCAGAAATATTACGATCAGTTTCTGCAATTGTGGGCCAATGCGGACGGTGATTTGGCGCCGTTGCGCCAGGCTCGCGCAGAAAGAATGCAACTAAGCAAGACGAAACAGTTCGGTTTAAACCGGCCAGGAACTGCGGGAGACAAATGAAAAAATCTCGATTGGAGGCGCGTATGCCCGGCTCACAGGCAGCAAAAGCAAAAAGTCACGGAGATTTGACGCCAGCGCAACTGGAACACTTGCGCAAGAATCACCTCACCATCCGCTTCAACAAAGAAAAGGATCTTGTGGAAATCGGGTGGGCGTGCGCCTGCAACGACAAATCATGCGAGGCACCGCATACAACGGTAGCCTTCTACTCCTGCCCGTATCGCCCCTGCCCTCCCACAAGCTAGGCGACGTGGCACCAGCGGACGCGTGGTAACGTTCATTTGCCGGCGGCATTTTGCGTGCTCCGCCTGAAAATCGAGGGGCATGCGCACAAAGCCATCAGTTTGTCTCCCGGCTGAATAGTAGCGAGAAGCGAAACGCTGACGAGGGTTGACGCATCAAAAAGAACCGTGCGCCAGCCCAATTCGACTCTAGTGAATTATCGGGATGGATTCAGTAAGCGCTCTGCGGGCCTGCTAAATGAAAGCCCTAGATGCGTCAGAAAACTGATGGTTTGTTGTTGCGGCCTGATTTTGATGCTCGGGGCTTTAGCAGCCCCGACACGCGCGCAAAGCAAAAAGCCAGCGCCGCCTAAAACTCCGCAGTTTGGCCATTGGGGGCCCTCCGGCTACCACTTAATTCGCACAATTCCCGTCCCAGGAAATGATTCTTTTGGGCGGCTTGAGTTCAACGCAATTCGCAGGAGGGTTTTTCTCGCGGATGGCGCACACGTTGTCATCATCAATCCGTATCTAGGCAAAATTGTAGGCGACATTCCCAATATGCGCGGCGCGCGTGATGTTGCGTTCGCGCCAGATCTTCGCAGAGGTTTCATCAGCGAGGAGCAAGCGAATGATGTGGCAATTTTCGACTCGCTCACCTTGAAGGTCATTGCCAAAGCGCCTACGGCGCAGGGCCCCGATGCGGTCATTTATGATCCTGCGACCAAGCGTGTCTTTACCATGAATCCGCGCTCGAACACTGCAACAGCGATCAACGCGGTCACCGGCAAGCGCATCGGCGATGTTGCTCTGGGCGGTCAGCCCACGGTGGCCGTTACGGATGGCCAAGGGCACATTTACGTCAACCTCCGAAACACCAGCGAAGAGGTGCAGTTGGACGCAAAGACGCTGGCCATCTTGAACCGCTGGACAATGTCCCCGTGCGAAAATCCCGCCGGGCTTTCGATTGACCCCAAGGAACGAATTCTATTCATCGGCTGCCGCGATGACAAAATGGGAATCATGAATG
Organism: Candidatus Acidiferrales bacterium; assembly: GCA_035933545.1. GTDB lineage: Bacteria > Acidobacteriota > Terriglobia > Acidiferrales > UBA7541 > DAHUXN01. The sequence goes on from DASYYQ010000144.1 coordinate 37,438, forward strand.
CCGACACGGGCAAAATTCTGGCCGCGCCGGCTACCGGTGCGGGCGCAGGCACGGGCCGCTTCGATCCCGTTACGAAGTATGCGCTCAGCGCGAACGCGGACGGCACGCTTACGATCGTGATTGAGGCGGGAGAAGACCGCTTCAACGTAGTCGAAAATGTGGAGACTGAACGTGGCGCTCGAAACATGGCGCTCGATCCCAAAATCCACGAAGCCTTCCTGGTGACCGCCGACTTTCAGCCGCTCCCTCCTAACGCGTCACCGGACACGGCTCCGAAAATGATTCCCGGTACCACGCACGTGCTCGTCTTTGCCAGAGATTACCTGTACAAATAGATGCGCGGGTAAAATCCCTCCGTAAAGGCACCGCGGTGTAACCGATCCACACTGTTATGCGTCAACGTAAGGCAGCAAGGTGCCGGCACGTAAGTATGAATCTGCGGCCTAAGCTGACCCGTCATAATTGCGCGTCGCCAAAGAGGCGTCGGGGGATGCGACTGAGGAGGAACGCACGATGAACGATCATTCGAGATTTTCAAAGTTAATTCGGCCTATCGGTTTATACACGGTGGCACTTTTGGTTGCGGCCGCACTTGTTGCATCGACGCGTACGACGGCCAAAAGCCATGTTGCAGCGGCCAGCGCACAAGCAACCGGAGCGTCGGGCTACCACCTGCTGAAAACGATTCCGATTCCTGGCAACGAATTTTGGGACTATATGACCTTCGAGCGCGGCACTAACCGCCTATTCATTACTCATGGAAATCACGTCGTGGTGGTGAACGTCAAGACGGGCAAAATCATCGGCGACATTGGCGGCATGGAAGGGATACACGGCGTGGTGCTCGCCCCGGAATTCAATCGCGGATTCGTCACCGATGGCCGCGCAGCCAAGGTTTGGATTTTCAATTTGAAGACGTTGAAAGTGATTGGCAGCGCGCCCGCGGATAACGACGCCGACGGCGACGTCTATGATCCTGCGTCCAAGCGCGTTTTCACAATGAATGGCGATTCGAAGAGTTCGACGGTCATCGACGCGAAAACCGGAAAAGTCGTCGGCCACATTGACCTGGGCGGCCAGCCGGAATTTCCGGTCGCCGACGGGCAGGGCCACGTCTATGCGAACATCGAAAGCACCAGCGAAATCGTGGAGATCGATTCGAACACGATGAAGATCACCCATCGCTGGCCACTCGCCCCCGGCGAGCATCCCAGCGGCCTGGCGATCGACGCAAGGCACCATATCCTGTTCTCCGGCTGCCACAACAACATGATGGTCATGATGGATGCAGAAAATGGGAAAATCCTGGGCACCGAACCGATCGGGCAGGGCGTGGATGCGACGCGTTTCGATCCGCGCACTCAAGATGCGTTCGCGTCAACCGGCGACGGGCACCTTACTGTGATCCATGAGGATTCGCCAACGCACTTCTCTGTTGTCGAGAATGTGGCGACGGAGCGTGGTGCGCGCACCATGGCGCTTGACCCGGCAACCAGCGACGTTTTCACCGTGACCGCGAAGGTCGAACGCATTCCCAATCCGCCGCCGCACACGCGGCCGTTCAAAATGGTGCCTGACACCTTCCACCTGCTCATATTTGGAAAGTAGTGCGGCAAAGAAGGCGGGCGCTCGCAGACAGTTCCCGCCTTATTTCTTTTCGAGGAGTTTTTCGAAGGCGGCTTCGTCGAGCACGGCCACGCCGAGCGATTGCGCCTTGCCGAGTTTTGATCCGGGATCCGCGCCGGCAATCACGTAATCCGTTTTTTTACTCACCGACGAAATCACTTTTCCGCCATGCGAGGCTACCAGTTGGCCAGCCTCTTCGCGCGAATATTTTTCCAGCGTTCCTGTGAACACGAATGATTTCCCCGCCAGGCGCGTGCTGACTGGCGCGCGCCGTTCTTCCTTCATGCGCACGCCTTTTTCGCGCAAACGTTCAATCAATTTGCAATTGGCTTTTTCGAAGAAAAAATCCGCTACACTCGCCGCGACCTTCGGGCCAATTTCATTTACTTCCATTAATTCTTCAGGAGTCGCGTCCGCGATTTTTTCCAGCGAGCCAAAATGCTCGGCGAGCAATTGCGCGGTGCGTTCGCCGACAAAACCAATACCCAGGCCGTAAATCAAGCGCGACAGCTCCTTCTTCTTGCTCGCGGCGATTTCATCGAGCAGATTCTGCGCCGATTTTTCCGCCATGCGTTCGAGCGCGGCGAGGTCATCGAGCTTCAGCGCGTACAAATCCGCGAAATCCTTGACGATTCCCTTCTCCACCAATTGGTCCACCAGCTTCTCGCCCAGTCCGTCAATATTCATTGCGTGACGCGAGGCAAAATGAATCAGCGATTCGCGGCGCCGCGCGGGACACATCGCATTCACGCAGCGATACGCCACTTCGCCTTCCACGCGATGAACGCGCGTTCCGCATTCGGGGCATTTTTCCGGCACAACCACCGGCCTCTCTTCCTTCCCGTGCTTCAGGACTTTCAGCACCTGAGGAATCACGTCGCCCGCGCGCTCAACCACCACCGTGTCGCCTTCGTGAATGTTGAGCCGTGCGACTTCGTCCATGTTGTGCAGCGTCGATTTGCTTACCGTGACGCCGCCGATTGGTACCGGCTCGAAGAAAGCCACTGGCGTGAGGGTGCCGGTGCGGCCCACGTTGAATCCGATAGTGCGCACCAGCGTAGTGCCCTGCCGCGCCGCCCATTTGAAGGCGATTGCCCAACGCGGCGCTTTGGACGTGTAGCCCAGTTCGCTTTGCAGGCCAACGTCATTTACTTTCACCACCACGCCGTCGATTTCATACGGCATTTTGTCGCGCTTCGCTTCCCATTTTGTACAGTACTTCTCGACCTCTTCAATGCCGTCGCACACCTCAAAATCGGCGCTGGCGCGGAAGTGCAAATGCTTCAGCGCTTCGAGGCATAACGAGTGTTTCTTGAGCGGCACGCGCGTGCCGTGCAGCAGGTAATACGCGAAGAAATCCAGTCTGCGCGAAGCCGTAATCACGGGATCAAGCACGCGCACAGCGCCCGCTGCCGCGTTGCGCGGATTGGCGAAGCGCTTTCCACCGGCGGCTTCCTGCTGGCGATTCAATTCTTCGAATGCGGCGCGCGACATCATTGTTTCGCCGCGGACTTCGAGGTCTGAGGGCAGACCCAGCTTCTTCAAAGCATTGGGATCCAAGCCCAGGGGAATCGAGCGGATAACCTTCACATTCGCGGTGACGTCCTCGCCGATCTGACCGTCACCCCGCGTAACCCCACGCACTAGCACGCCTTTTTCATAAATCAGCGCCACACTCAAGCCGTCGAATTTGTGCTCAGCAACGTATTCGAGCTTGTCGCGGCCAGTCAGCTCCCTTGCGCGCCGGTCGAATTCGCGCAGTTCCTCGAACGATAGCGCGTTGTCGAGGCTCATCATCGGCCGTGCGTGGCGATAAGTTTGAAATCCGGCGCGCGGCGCGCCACCGACTCGCTGCGTCGGGGAATCCGGCGTGATAAATTCCGGATGTTCGGTCTCGATTGCTTTCAGCTTGCGAACCAGCTTGTCGAATTCCGCGTCGGAAATTTCCGGCGCATCCAGCACGTAGTAGAGATACTCGTGCTTGCGAATCTGCTCGCGCAGCTTTTCGACTTCCCGGCTTAAAGTAGCGGTGGAGGCCATGCGTTCTATTTTCCGCTCGCAACGAGCATCGCTATTCTTTCGGCGTCAGCTAGGCGAGATATTATACAATGCGAGTTTTGAAACCCGCTCGCGCGAGTGAACATTTGCGGCCAGAAATCTGCGAAATTCGCAACGCAGCCATTGTTTACAACCCGACCAGCGGGCGCAGCCGCTCGCGCAGGCTTCACGCCATTGAAAACGCCGCGCGAATTTTGCGCGAAGCGGGAATCGACGCAGGGCTGTTGCCCACCACCTGCGCAGGCTCTGCCACCGAGCTTGCGCGCGACGCGGTTCGCCGCGGCTGCGAAATGATCGTTGCCTGCGGCGGCGACGGCACCATCAACGAAATCGTCAACGGGATTGCAGGCACGCAAACGCCGCTCGCCGTGCTTCCCGCCGGCACTGCCAATATCCTCGCGAAGGAGCTGGGCATTCCCTGGAACATTCCTGCGGCAGCGCGCCTGATTGCCAAAGGCAAGCATGTCCGCGTCGCGCTTGGCGCAGCGACCTGGCGACAGAATGGGTCGAGAGCAGTCGGAGGGCCTACGGTGCCTACCGAGCGCTACTTTCTCTGTGTCGCGGGCGCGGGGCCGGACGGGGCCATCGTTCACGGGGTTGACACCGCTCATAAACTCCGCGTCGGCATGCTGGCTTATTGGCTCGAAGGATTCCGGCAATTCCTCACTTATCCGTTTCCACATTTTCGCGTAGCCTCGCCAGAAAAGGAGCTGCCCGCCAGCCTCATCGTTGTGGGCAGAACCAAACACTACGGTGGGCCTTTTCGCATTACGACGGGAGCAAGTCTGTTCGAAGATCAATTCGAAATCGTCGCATATGCGGGCCGCAGCCGTTTGATGTTGATGCTGTGTTTGCCGGCGGTATGGTTAGGCTGGCTGCACCTCATGCGCGGAATCCACGTGTGGAAAACCGCGCAGCTGACTTGTGTGCCTGCTGCGGAGTGCGAAATTTTTTCGCAATTGGACGGGGAGCCGTCGAGCGCTCTTCCTATCGAGTTTCGTATAGTGCCGGACGCGCTCACACTGGTGGTGCCAACAAACTCCAAGTCAGATGTTTGATTTCATCATGATGCAAACTTTTGGCAATGATTTTCCGGATCCTTCGGCGTGTGACTACAGGAGCGATGAGTGGACCCGTTTACACACGCGCTAACGTCCGTGGCTCTTGACCGCGCGGGTCTGCGCCGCCTCAGCCGCTCCGCGATGGCTATTCTCATCGTGTCCGGCGTGGCCGCAGATTTGGACCTGCTTACCTTCCTCGGCGGCGCGGGCGCCTATTTTCATTACCACTATGCATTGCTGCACTCGATTCTCGGCTCCGCTATTCTCGTCTTTCTCATCGCGGCGGCGTTCTGGAAATTCGACAGGCGCGCCAAGCTGCCACCGCTGCGATTTTCGCGCGTTTTCCTTTTGTGTTTGATTGGCATGGGCGCGCATCTCCTGCTCGATTTCCTCGGCGCGGAGGGTGTTCAGTTGCTCTGGCCGTTTCGCATGAGATGGTTTTCTGCGGACTGGCTGCCGGAAATCGATCCCTGGATCATTGGCGTATTGCTCGTGGGATGCTTGCTGCCGGCGCTTTTTCGACTGATCACCGAGGAGATCGGCGGGCGCAAGAAAACTCAGACAGTCTCGGCCGGCGCGCTGGTGGCGCTTGTCCTCATGGCAATTTACATCGGCGGCCGCGCGATGCTGCATCACACGGCGATGCAAACGCTGATGGCCCACGATTACCATGGCGCTGCTCCTCTCGCTGCCGGAGCCTTTCCCGATTCAACTTCGCCGCTTCTCTGGCGCGGCGTCGTTGCCACCACAAATACAATCGAAGTGGTCAGCGTTCCTCTCGGGCCGGGCGACACATTTGACGCCATGTCCAGCCTGACGCATTACAAACCGCCAAATTCTCCGGTTCTGAACGCGGCCCATCGCGCGCCGCTGGCAATGCAATTTTTGCATTACGCGCGCTTCCCTCTTGCAGATTTGCAGACGATACCGGGCGGCTCGATTGTCACCCTGCGCGATGGGCGGTTCGAACAGGATTCGACTTCGCCGGCAAACATGAGCGCGGTGATTCAGTTGGACAATGCTTTGCGCTTGCAAGACGAGCACATGGAATTTCCCGCGACCGCATCACCCAGATAGCCAGGCACCGCGCGGCTTTTTCTAACCGTTCTCTTTCCCCGGGTTCAACAGCCACCGCGTTAACGCGTAAATCGCGCCAATCAGCACAAGCGGCACCACAATCGACAACAGTTTGTTCTGTATCATCATGTCCTCAACGGCGTGCCCGTATTTCATCGCTAAAATTCCCTCCGCCACGTAGCGCAGGCCGCGTCCCACCAGGACGCCAAGGATGAACGTGCGCAGCGGGACCTCCGCGACACCCTCGGCGATCACAAACGCTTTGAAGGGCATGGGAGGCGGCAAGATCGCCGGCAGAATCACGCTCAAGAACGCATGACGCTGCACCAGCTTCTGAATGCGGCCGGGCGGCTTCGAGCCGTGCCGTCTGCGATAAGCCGACCCGCCTTTTTTCGAAAGAATGTAAAGCCAGATGCACCCTGACAGTGAACCTGCGGTCGCCATCAAGGCGTAATACGGCATTCGGGCCGGCCGCTGAATCACAAACTCCATGTACAGCAGGTCGGTGATAAATGGAAACGACAGAACCGAAGAATCCAGAAATGAAATAACAAAAAGTCCCGCGCCGCCGGAGATGCTGACAATCCGCGCGAGCCATTTGGGGATTTTTGGCGCTGTCACGATGTGAACGCCTTCCATGAAATCAAGCCGGGCATTGTAGCAAAGATGCCGCAAAGCGCCTGCGCAGTGCTACTCATCCTGGTGCGGCGGCTTCTGTCCGGCCGCGGAAGTGGAGTCTCTTGTCGCAGGCGAAAACTGGGCTATACTGCTCCTTCGATTGTGCGTCAGACTGCTCTTCCTGAGGAGAATACACATGAACACTGCTAGAAAGTTTGCTTTCTTAGCGGCCGCCGTTTTCGCGTTTGCGATTTTTGCTTTTCCGCTTTCCGCGCAACAGGACAAAAGCAAGCGTCCAAGCCCTCCGGCAAGTGCGCAGTGCACCTTCCCTGGTGGCAAGACGTTGAAGGTGGACTACTCGAGCCCGCGCATGCGCGGTCGAAAAATCTACGGCGGACTGGTCCCGTATGGGCAAGTTTGGCGCGTCGGCGCAAATGAAGCCACAACGTTCGTCACGGACACCGACTTGATGGTCGGCGACAAAACGGTTCCCGCTGGTAATTACACTATGTTCGCGATTCCTGAACCGGGCAAGTGGACGCTAATCATCAGTAAGAAGACTGGAGAATGGGGCATTCCCTACCCCGGTGCACAATATGACTTCACGCGTGTGCCCATGGAGGTTTCGAAGCTCAAGACGCCGCTCGAGGACTTCACTATCTCGTTTGCGCACACGAATGACGGCTGCTCGATGCGATTCGACTGGGCCACCACGCGGGCGACCATCCTAATCCGCGAAAAGCAGTAGTCGGCTCATTTTAAGCTGATTCACCGTTTCACGAGAGGCAATCGTCGCTCTGGAGGTTGACTGCGGCCAAGTCTCTAATCGACAACTTCTGGAATTAGAATCGAGGCTAAGTTGTTGAAAATAAAAGGCGGCGTCTGTCCCTAATCGATAACAATTCGATGCTTTCGCGTTTTACTCAACGCAGGCTTTCTGGTCCTAAGCGCGATGGTTGACGAATCCGCCAAATCCTGTTACAAACACTTGTTTCTAGTATGTCTGCATTTGAGCCTGTACGGCTCGTCATGAGGAGTCCCATCGCAGGCAGTTCGTTTTCGGGAAGCGGAAGTCCTTTGCCACACGTGTGTGAACAGGAGGGGTGCTAATGAGTGAGTGGCTCGCAGGCGCTTTTTCGCTACGAGGCCGGTTTGCCGATGCGGCAGGTGCCGCATCGAAGGGCGCAATTACTATTGCGTCGAAAAAGACGGGCGTGTGGAGCGCCGCGTTGAAAAGAGCAGGCGCATTGACCGCCGCGATCACTATACTGAGCGCCGTTGCGCGCGCGCAAACCGCTCCCGAGGCGGCGGGCGGCGAAGCCAATCTGAAAGTTCCCGATCTCACCAAAGTGCAATTCCTCGGCGTTAACGGGCACAATCTGCTGCTGTGGGGGATCTTGTTCTGCATTTTTGGATTGTTTTTCGGCATGGCGATTTATGTGCGGCTCAAAAATCTTCCCGTGCACCGCTCGATGCGCGAAATGTCCGAAACCATTTGGGAGACCTGCAAGACTTATCTGATCGCCCAAGGAAAATTCCTGCTGCTGCTGGAATCGTTCATCGCGGTGATCATAATTTTATATTTCGGCCTGCTGCTGCATTATGCAGCGATCAAAGTCATCATCATTCTGGCCTTCAGCGTTCTGGGAATTAGCGGCAGTTACGGCGTCGCTTGGTTCGGCATCCGCGTGAACACCTTCGCCAATTCGCGCACCGCGTTCGCCAGCCTTCCCGGCAAGCCGTTCCCCGTGTATCGCATCCCGTTACGCGCGGGCATGAGCGTCGGCATGATGCTGGTCAGCGTCGAGCTGCTGATGATGCTGTTCATCCTTCTTTTCATTCCCGGCGACTACGCCGGACCGTGCTTCATCGGATTCGCCATCGGCGAATCGCTGGGCGCTGCCGCATTGCGCATCGCCGGCGGTATTTTCACGAAGATTGCGGATATCGGCGCGGACTTGATGAAAATCGTCTTCAAGATCAAAGAAGACGACGCGCGTAATCCTGGGGTCATTGCCGACTGCACCGGCGATAACGCGGGCGATTCGGTTGGCCCGAGCGCGGATGGTTTCGAGACTTACGGCGTGACGGGCGTGGCGCTCATCGCATTTATCTTAGCCGGGGTCACAAATCCTGTGGTTCAAGTTCAGATGCTGGTGTGGATTTTCGTGATCCGCGTCGCCATGCTGGTGGCCGCCGCAGGGGCATACTTTTTGAACGATGTAATCGCCAAAGCGAAGTACAGCCACTTGGATAAGATGAATTTCGAAGCACCGCTCACTTCTCTCGTCTGGATCACTTCGATTCTGTCCATCGCGCTGACGTTTCTGATCTCTTATTTCATCATTCCGGACATTGGCGGCGACCCGAGCCAGTGGTGGAAGCTTTCCATCATAGTCTCCTGCGGCACACTGGCCGGCGCCGTGATCCCCGAACTTGTGAAAGTGTTCACTTCGACCGAATCGCGGCATGTCGGCGAGGTGGTGCGGTCCGCGCAGGAAGGCGGAGCATCGCTGGACATTTTGTCGGGCTTCGTGGCCGGCAATTTTTCGGCCTACTATCTGGGACTCACGATGCTCGTATTGATGGCCATCGGCTATTTGGTCAGCTTGCATGGGCTTGAGCGCCTGATGGTCGCCGCGCCTGTCTTTGCCTTTGGACTCGTCGCCTTCGGCTTTTTGGGCATGGGGCCGGTGACCATCGCGGTTGATTCTTACGGCCCGGTCACGGATAACGCGCAATCGATTTATGAGCTTTCCTTGATCGAGCAAATTCCCGACGTCAGTCAAGAATTGCAGAGAGATTTCCGTGTCACGCCGAATTTTGAGCGCGCCAAAGAGATGCTGGAAGCAAACGACGGCGCGGGCAACACCTTCAAAGCCACGGCAAAACCGGTGCTCATCGGCACCGCGGTGGTCGGCGCCACTACGATGATCTTCTCCATCATCATGTTGCTGACGAACCGGCTCACAGAAAACGTCGCCAAACTTTCTCTGCTCCACGCACCCTTCGTCCTGGGCATCATCGCCGGCGGTTCGATGATTTACTGGTTCACCGGTGCGTCCACGCAGGCGGTAACCACGGGGGCGTATCGCGCCGTGGAATTCATCAAAGCGAATATACGGCTGGAGGGCGTGGAAAAAGCGTCCCTCGCCGACAGCAAAAAAGTGGTGCAGATTTGCACGCAGTATGCGCAAAAAGGAATGCTGAACATCTTCATCGCCGTCTTTTTCGCGGCGCTTTCGTTCGCGTTCGTCGAGCCGTTTTTCTTCATCGGCTATTTGATCTCCATTGCCATGTTCGGCCTTTTCCAGGCGATTTTTATGGCGAACGCCGGCGGCGCATGGGACAACGCAAAAAAAATCGTGGAAGTCGAGCTCAAGCAGAAGGGCACGGCTTTGCATGACGCCACGGTGATTGGCGACACGGTTGGCGATCCATTCAAGGACACATCGTCGGTGGCGCTGAACCCGGTGATTAAGTTCACAACGCTTTTTGGACTGCTTGCCGTGGAGCTGGCGGTGCAGCTTACGGCACAAACGGGCGGAGGACTGACGCATATTCTCGCAGCCATATTCTTCGCGATTTCGTTCTTCTTCGTTTATCGCTCGTTCTATGGGATGCGCATCAAATCAGCGCGGGACGAGGCGAGCACTGAACCCGAACCAGTGCAGCGTAGCGCGTAAACAGAAAGCTGTGGCAACGCTTTAGGAAAGGCAAGAACGACAGCGGAGAGGTGATTTTGCGCTGGAGGACGGTCACATCTTGTAGGGGCCCAGGTCCTCGTCGTTTAAATTCTGCAACCAGCGCTTCAGTTCTTCATTGGTGGTCTTTTCTGTGCCAGCGCCGGAATTCTGCGAGCTCTTAAAAACCTTCTCTTCCACGTAAATGGGACAGTCGAGGCGCAGCGCCAGCGCGAGAGCGTCACTGGGGCGCGAGTCCATGGACATCATCTGGCCGGCGCGTTCCATCCAGATGAGCGCGTAAAAAGTGTCGTCTTTCAGTTCACTGACGACCACCTTTTGCACGTGAACGTCGAGGCCGAGTAAAACATTCTTCAGCAG
>DASYYQ010000158.1:0-21413 GCA_035933545.1 Candidatus Acidiferrales bacterium
ACAATGATTAAACCGGGCCATGTGTTTTGCGGCTTATAACGCAGCAACTGTATCTCCAAAAAGACGGCCATGACGATATAAATTGCCGGAAGAACGGGATAGGCGATGGGGCGATAGGGTCGCTCCATGCTGGAATCGAAAAGGCCGAGGCCTTTGACGAGTTCGGAAGCGGGAGCCGGCGCAATGGCGGCGGGTGTGACGGTGGCGGTTGGTTCAGCCATTGTTTTTTTCCCGGAACATTTTTCGCTCCACGTGTGATGCGATTTGCGAACGGGAGGCAAGCGCCAAAAATTCGCGAGCGCGGGCGGCCGGGTCGCGGGACTCGAGAATATCGCGAATCACGGCGATGGAATTCGCGCCCGCGGCGTAGACTTCCGGCGCGCGTTCGAGAGTGATGCCGCCGATGGCGACAATGGGTTTGCGGGTGAGCTTGCGGGCTTCGCGGATCAGCGAAGGGCCGACGACGGGATCCGGATTTTTTTTGGTGGCGGTAGGAAAAATTGGGCCGACGGCAATGTAGTCCACCGGAGCATCGGCGACGGCGCGCACCTGATGGAGATTATGCGTGGAGACGCCCACCCAGCGGCCAGAACCGCAAATTTTGCGGGCGTCTTGGGGCTGCAAATCGTCCTGACCAACATGAACGCCGCCCGCGCCGACCATGGCGGCGATGTCCGGGCGATCGTTAATGATGAGGCGGGCGTTGCGGCTGGCGAGGGCCTCGGCAAGATTTGCGCAGGTCTCGAAATATTTTCGCGAAGAAACATTTTTGGAGCGGTACTGGAGGAGATTGACGCCCGCTGCGACGAGTTCATTGGCGCACTTGAGCACCGGCGCTTTCATGAGATCTTCGTCGAGCACGGCATACAATGGGGGAAACATTTTGGGCCTTCCCAAATCTATTGCAGGATATCGAAATTTTTGCGCTTCTATAGTAGAAATCGGCTAAGACGTACCTCAGCGGCTAAAGCCGCTTCATGCCCCGCAGTTTACGGCAGGGCTGAAGCCGTGCCCTTACAAATCCGCGCCTCGGCATAAAGTGGCGGAAACATTTTCAATCCCCAGAGGTTCTCAGAAACAAACTGCAGACTCCCGCGGCTCGATGCGGATCGCATCCGCCGGCCAAGGCAACTCGGGATGACAACAAAAAATCTGCTGCAATGCTGTCAGTCCTATTTAGCCGCGACCGTTTCATAGCGTTCGAGAAAATGGGTGTCGAAACGGCCGGCGACGAAATCGGGATCTTCCATAATTTTTTTGTGCAACGGAATGGAAGTCTTGATGCCCTCGACGACAAACTGGTCGAGAGCGCGAGACATGCGCGCGATAGCCTCCGCGCGGTCGTCGCCAAAAGCAATGAGCTTGGCGACAAGCGAATCATAATATGGGGGGATGACAGCTTCGGAATAAACGGCGGTATCCACGCGAACGCCTGGGCCTCCCGGAACACGAAAGGCGGTGATGCGGCCGGCGGAAGGCGCAAAAGTATCCGGGTCTTCGGCATTGATGCGGCATTCGATAGCATGGCCATGAAAACGGGGCTTGCCGATGACGTCAGTCAATTTTTCGCCGGCGGCGAGGCGAATTTGCGATTTGACCAAGTCCACTCCTGAAATCATTTCCGTGACTGGATGTTCTACCTGAATGCGCGCGTTCACTTCAATGAAATATAAATCGCCAGAGGCTTCATCGCGGAGAAATTCGACAGTTCCAGCGCTCGAATAGCCAATGCGGGCGAGGGCTTTGGCGACGCGTTCGCCCATAGCGTCGCGAGTTTTGGCGTCGAGAACGGGCGAAGGCGACTCTTCGACGATTTTTTGGTGGCGGCGCTGGATGGAGCATTCGCGTTCGCGAAGATGCATGACGCTGCCGTGACGGTCGCCCATCACCTGAAACTCGATGTGGCGGGGACGCTCGATCAATTTTTCGAGATAGACGTTGGGGCTGCCGAAGGCCTGCTGAGACTCATGACGGGCGGTTTGAAAAGCGGGAGAGAGCTCTTCTTTTTTGCGGACAACGCGCATGCCGCGGCCGCCACCGCCTTCCGCGGCTTTGATCAGCAAAGGATAGCCGATTTGCGCGGCGAGTTTGAGCGCGGAGTCTTCGTCAGGCACAACTTCAGGACTTCCTGGAATAATCGGCAGACCGGCAGCCGACATTTCGCGGCGGGCGCGATCTTTTTCGCCCATGGCACGAATGACTTCCGGCGAAGGGCCGATGAAAGTGACGTGCGAAGCTTCACAGACTTCGGCGAAGTTGGCGTTTTCAGAGAGGAAGCCGTAGCCAGGGTGAATGGCATCGACGTTGGTAATTTCCGCGGCGCTGATGACGTGGGGAATATTGAGGTAGCTTTCCGAGGCGCGCGGCGGGCCGATGCAGACAGCTTCGTCGGCGAAGCGGACGTGAAGCGAATTGCGGTCCGCCTCGGAATAAACGGCGACGGTGGGAATGGCCAACTCCTGGCAAGCGCAAAGGACGCGCAGGGCAATTTCGCCACGATTCGCGACTAGGATTTTACGAAACATTTTTTTCGAGGCGAGCTTTCCAAGCTCACTGCTTCCGGCTGGGATGAATGGCGAAAAGCGGCTCGCCGTACTCGACGGGCTGGCCGTTCTCGACAAAAATGCGCATCACTTCGCCGGCGACGTCGGATTCGATTTCGTTCATCAGCTTCATCGCTTCAATGATGCAGAGGACCTGGCCCGCGTCAACGTGGTCGCCGGGGCGCGCGAAGGGAGCGGCGCCGGGAGTGGGTGCGGAATAGAAAGTACCTACGATGGGGGATTTTATGACGTGAAGATCGGCAGTGGACTCAGGCTGGGCGGGCGCTTGAGGAGCGCCGGCAGCGGGCGAAGGGCTTGCGGCCGGCGGCGCGGCCGAGAATATCTCTGGCGCGGGATGCTGGGAGCGAAAAGGATGGCTGGCCTGCGACGAGGCTTTGCGCAAACGAATGTGGACGCCGGTATTCTGGTATTCGAATTCGTCGAGGCCGTGCTGCTCCATGAAGCTAAGAATCTCGGAAATCTGGGCAAGGTCAGGAGCGGAGTTCCGCTGAGGCTGGGCAGGACTTTTTTTTGACTTAGCCTTCATTCGAGTTCAATCAGCTCCCGATTGGCGCGGGTGAGGTATTCAGCGCCGGTTTGAGTCACTAGAGCATCATCTTCGATGCGAATGCCGCCTGTGCCTTGGACATATACTCCGGGCTCGAGAGTCACCACCATGCCGGCGAGCAAGATAGATTTTTCGCCTCGCCCCAAGCGCGGCATTTCGTGAACTTCCAAACCGAGTCCGTGCCCGGTACTGTGGACAAATTTCTTGTCCAAGCCGGCGCGGCGAAGAGCTTGCCGCGCCGCAGCGTCCACTTGATGCGCGGAGACGCCAGGGCGCAGAACGTCTCGCGCCGCCTGCTGCGCTTGAAGCACCGCGGCGTACCAGCGACGAATCTCCGCAGGCGCGCGTCCAACGAAAACAGTGCGCGTCAGGTCGCTCGAATATCCGCGGAGTATAGCACCGAGGTCAAAGACGACCAACTCGTTTTTGCCAATGGGGCGCGGGCTGGCGTGGGCGTGGGGTAATGCGCCGCGCGGGCCGGAGGCGACGATGGTATCGAAAGCAGGGCCGCTGGCGCCTTTGCGGCGCATGCGGAATTCGAGCTCGGCGGCGAGTTCGTCTTCGCGGACGCCGGGTTTTACCAAAGGCAGAATCTCCTGCCAGGAAGAGCAGGCGATATCGGCGGCTTCGCGCATAATACGAAGCTCGTCTGCATCTTTGACGGCGCGGGCGGCTTCGATTTTGCCATCCCAGGGCGACCAGCGAACTTTTGCTCCTGCAGCTTTGTCGAGGGCATTTTTTTGGAGGACGGTGAGGCGCGCCGCCTCGAATCCTACGCGGCGGACGTTTTTACGAGAACCGCGGCGAACGAGACTCTCTCCCACGGCATTGAGCAGCGAAGCGCGCACGATATGGACGCGTGCGTCGTGGACTTCATCAGCAGCTTGAACCGTATAACGGCTATCGGTGAAAAGGGTGGCGTCTTGCGGCGTGACAAGCAGGATTCCGGAGCTGCCGGTAAAGCCAGAAAGATAAAAGACATTGGGAAGATGGGAGACGAGGAACGCGCCCAAGCGTTCGGCCTCGAGCTGCTGCTGCAAAAAAGAAAGGCGGGCCGCTGATCCTGCCGGGCCCGCCGTTTCCGATGCCTTTGCCGCTTTGCCAGCTTTCCGCGCCATCCCTACATTGTTACATGGGAAGGATGCGCGGCGTGACAAAGAACAGCAGTTCTTGAGAGTTGGTGCTGATAGTTGTGTGGCGGAAAAGCTGGCCAATGATCGGCAGACTGCCGACAAACGGGACTTCATCGACGGAGGTCTGCTGATTGGAGATGATGATGCCACCAATCATGACGGTCTGGCCATCGCGCACGAGGACGCGGGTATCCTGCGCCTGAGTATCGAGAGCAGGTATGCCCTGAATGCGCGGGATGGCTGGGTCGATCTGCGTGTTCTCGACGTGAATGGTCATGAAGATGGTGCCGTCCCTGGTGATTTGCGGAGTCACCTGCAGTTCCAATACGGCGTCAATGAACTGGACGGTAATGGTGTTGTTGATGACCGTTTGAACAGGGATCTTTGTACCTTGCTTGATGGTAGCCTGCTCGTTGTTCTGAACAATCTCTTTCGGCTTGGAAAGGAGCTTGCCCACGCCTTTGCTTTCCGCGGCTGTAATGATGTAGTCGAGAGCGAAATTCGCCGAGGAGAAGGCATAGGCGACGCCGCTGGTCGGCACGGTAGCTCCCAAATTGGTGACAAGCGGCATGGCTCCTCCCGAACCCGAGCCAGCACTACCGACGACAACGGGAGGCGCCGGGAGAGGCGGAACATTTCGGCTGATGGGGCTGGTGCCCACATCGCCTACACCGCTAAAGAGGTTTCGTCCGCCGGTGGCCGAGCCAGCGAAGGCGAATTGAGAGCCCAGTTCGCGGGCGAAACTGCGATTGGCAGCGACCACGCGAGCTTCGATTTCCACTTGCTGCGTTTTAGTGTCAAGTTCACGAATCAGGTTATCAACGACCGGCAGAACCGTCGGAATATCGCTGATGACCAGCGTATTGGTGCGGTTATCCGCGAGGATAACACCCCGAGGGGAGAGGAATTTCTTGAGCGTTTCGACCACGTCGCTGGCCTTGGCGTAGCTAAGCGTGCGCGTGGTAGTCACCAGATCAGCCGCTTCCACTTGTGCTCTGGCCAAATCTTTCGCTTCCTCGGCCTCTTTTTGCATGGTCGCTTTGGTGGCGATGCGAAGGACGTTTCCGTCGAGCTGATCGCCAAGGTCGTTATTCTTCAATACGATATCGAGAGCCTGATCCCACGGCACGTTGTCGAGAACCAAGGTTAGAGTGCCTTTAACGTTGGGGTCAACAACGACGTTGAGCCCACTGATTTCGTGAATCAGGCGAAAGAAGTCCTGGAGGTCGACATTCTTCAAGTTGACGGAAATCGGCGCGCCTGTGTACTTTCCGCCGGTTTGATCCTGGGAAACCACCGAAACGGCCGACACGGGAACCACCGAGGCTGCTGGGGCTGTTTGCGCGGGCATAGCCTCCGGAGTTGGCGGAGCGGCCTGCTGCGGCACGGATTGGGCTGCCTGGGCGCTCTGCGTGACGGCAGCATCAGCAGCCGGCGCAGAAGCGGATGGCGCTGGAACCGCGGATGATGGTACGGCGGCAGCTGGGGTAACGGGTTTTGGATCTTGCTGAGCCGTGGCTGGCTCCGCTTGGCCAGTAACGGGCGAGGAGAATCCCGCCGGCTCGGCTGGAGCTTGCGACGCGGCCGTCGACATAGGCGCGGTGGTTTTCGGGAAACTCGGAGACCCTGCAGCGGCCGCGTTTGAAGTCGAGGCGCTGCTGTCCGCATTCGCAGGAGAAGCAGAGGGCTGGGCCGCCTGCGCCGAAGTCGAACTCGTGTCCGTTGAAGCGGGTGACGAGGAAGCAGAGGCTCCCGCGTTCGCAGAAGCGGCAGAGGGCTGGGCCGGCGCCTGCGCCGAATTTGCGTCTGTTGATGTTGATGCCGCGTCGCTCGCCGAGTCGCTCAAGGCCGACGCGGACTGAGCTGGAGAACTGGCCGGTTCGGCGGAAGCAAACTCGATGGCCACGCCTCCGTCTACGTGCTTCACGTTATAAGATGAATCCTTTGTGAGATCGATGACCACGCGCGCGACCTGTGGCGAGAACTGCGCTGCGCGGACGTCGCGAATCGGGTCGATGTTGCTAGCCGTCTTCTTTGGCGCGGACATGCGCTCGCTCTGAAAATCGAGCACCAGCCGCGAAGGATGGCGCAGACGGAGCGGGCGACAATCCATCGCGCCGGAACCGGAAACGATGACTTCGGAAACATCGCCATTTTTGACGACGGAAATTTGGCGAATGGCTGAGTTCGCGGGAGCAGGCGTCTGAAAGGACGCGTTAACCATGCGAGGCGCGACGGATTCCTGCAAATCCGCGCTGCTGAAATTCTTCTTCGAAACGGTAATCTTCAGCGCGTCGCTGCCTTCACGGGTAATCTTGGGAATGGCGCCTTCACCGAGAAGCAGCTCAATTCGGGAAACGGTGTGGTCTCCGGACTGATACTGCTCGAGGCGGTAGCTGCGCACGAGATCATTGCCGAGGACCTGCGCAACGTCGGCATTCGACGCGGAGACGCCGCTCATGTCAATGTAATAGAGCTCCGTGCTGGGATGATGGACGATGTAGTCGAACGGGCCGCTGGCCTTGGCAGTGAGACGGACAACTCCTTGCCCGACCGCAGACGTGACCCGAACCGAGGGTTCGGAAGACGCCCGGACCGCGGATGTCATTATCAAGAGGCTAGCTGCCGCGAGGCAGGCAAGCCCAAACGGCCGCCAAATCTTGCTCATTGCGCATCTCCTGCAATCGGATAGAGTCGCTTGGACACATCGCGGTCAACTGTGCGGCCAAACGCGTCTTTGCTCTGCTGACGAAAAGTGATGCTATTAAGGCCGATATTCTCGACCACGCCGTCGTAGATGTGATCTCCATCATGTAAGAAATAGACGCGGTCCTGAGGATTAGCCACCACGGCGACCATTCCGTCCGCGGCCTTGACCATACCTTGCAACTGGATAGTGGCGACCTGCAATCCGCCAATTCCGGGAGGCAAATTCTCGCGACCTGCGTTGGGATCGCTCGCGCGAATGAGCGCGGCAAAGGGATCTCTGCCGTGCGTAAGCTCAGGCAATTCAGCAGGATGAATACCAGCCGGAACAGCTGATGAAGCTGCAGGCGACTTGGCTGGCTTGCTGGAAACGCGAGGCTTAACGGCGGCTCGTCGATGGGCGGCCTGATTCCTGGCGCGCGCGCTTCGCTTGCGGTTGATAGGCTTTTTCGCCATATGCTGCGCTGCCATGGGCTTCTTGGAAGGCACAGGCTTAGGCATTTGCGCGGCCCCGGAAGAAGCTACGCACCAGATTGCGAGCGCGGCGAGCGCCACAGTTTTCGCGAAGATTTTCAAATAGTTCATCTTTCTGTCCTGTATCACTAACGTTTCGCAGCCGCCGGCGTATTTTTTGCATTGGCCGGAGCCTGATTGGCTGTTTGACTAAAGAAAGTGGTAATCGTGAAATCGCCCGTGACTGTGGTTCCCGGGGCCATGTGGAACTGGGAACCCGTGTCTCCGGGCTTGACTTCGGTCAGCTTCATGTCGCCTACGTTGATAATTCGTGAAAGGCGCCCCAAGCGGGTGAAAAAGTCGAGCATCGAAAAATAAGGGCCGTCGGCAGTGATTTTGAACGGCATTTCGGAATGGTATTGATGGGGCACGATAGGCTCGGTATCAATTTTGCGAATGAAAGTGCCGGAGCCGGAGGCCGCGCCCTGGACCATGACGATAAATTGGTCAACTTGCCTGTCTTCGGGAACGATGGCTTGCAGGGTGGCGAGCTGCTTTTGCAAAGCGTCCATCTGACTCTGCAGTTCGACGCGGCGCTGCGCATAAACGCGGAGGGTTTGGACTTCGGCCTCGAGCGGCTTCAATTGGGCATTGGCATTGTCCACAGCGACGCGCTCGGTGGCTACGGGAGAAAACGGCACATACAAACCGGCAAGGACCAGGACGACGGCGAGCACGAGGAACGTCAGCGCCTGTATGGGCCACGACATGTCACGAAACGAGGTTGCCATTGCGCTTCCCTAGCTCCTTCCCGGCTGCTTGGGCGCGGCAGGCGCAGGTGCGCTTGCATCTGCCGGCTGTAGTGTTTGCGGTGGTGCAATTTGCGCAGACATCTTGAATGCGAAAGTCTGCGCCCCTTTGACAATGTCGTTCTCGGCGGCTTCTTTGATGTCGATATTTCCAAAGTATCCGGAGCGCTTCATTTGGGTCATAAAGTTAGCAATGGAGTCGAGGGAAGCAGCCTCGCCCTCAATGTCCAAAGCGTCAGCTTTGCGGGTGAGCGACGTGAGCCAGAGCTCGCTGGAATGCTCGACGGTGGTAGCCACCATTTGAAGCAGTTGCTGGCCGCCGGTGCGATTGGCCTGCAATTGCTCAATCACGTCGATTCGCTGCACCAGGATGGCCTTCTGCTTTTCATACTGTTCCACTTCCAGCTTGGTCTGTTGCAGGCGCACCTTTTCCGCCTGCAGGGTGGAGATGCGTCCCTGCACGGAGGCCAGCTCGTTGGCTTTCTGGTGATACATGGCGAAGAGCACGGCAAACGCGATCAAAATGGATGCCACAAAAAGAATCAGCCGAAGGGACGACTCCAACGGAATCGAGGGACCACGACGGCTGGTCTTGGGACGGTCCTGGCCAAGTAGGTTAATGCGAATCATGGTGTGTCAAAGCTCCTCAAAGCCAAACCCACCGCAATCGCCAAGCGCGGGGCCATTTCGCGAATGTGTTCTTCGTTGTGTTTCCCGGGATTGACGACGATCTTGCGGAATGGATATAGCTCTTCAACGGGCATGCTGAACTCTTCGCGAAGCAAATCGAGAAGGCCGGGGACGCGCGCGGTGCCGCCGGCGACAACGATGCGGCGAATGTTTTCTCCGCTGGCCGTAGCGCGGAAGAAATCGAAAGTTTTCTGAATCTCGAGAATCAGAATGTCAGAGACAGAACGAAGGATAGCGGTGCGCTGTTCGTCGGTGACGCCCGGAACGGAGCCGCCCATTTTCAGACGTTCGGCGTCTTCGAAATTCAAGTCGAGCTCTTTTTGCAGCGCGTCGGTGTACTGGTTTCCGCCGACGGAAACGTCGCGGGTAAATAGCGGCGTCCATCCGCGGACGATATTGATGTTCATGACGCTGGCGCCGATGTTGAGCAGGGCGGTCACCTGTGTAGGGTCCGGGTCGTAATTCACTTCGAAACAGTTCTCGAGCGCGAAGGCGTCAATGTCGACCACGACAGGAGTCTTGCCGGCTTGGGCCAGAACATTGGTGTGATTGAGAATTTTGTCTTTCTTAACGGCCACCAGCAAGACGTCCATCTGGCTGTCGGTGGCTTCCAGAAGCTGATGGCTCAAATTGACGTCGGCGATATCGAAAGGAATGTGCTGACTGGCCTCGGCCTGAATGCGGTCAAAAAGCTCGTCCTCGGCCATCACCGGCATAGGAACGCGCTTAACGATTACCGAGTGGCCGGAAACGGAGGTGGCCACGTCTTTAATTTTGATTTTTTGAGAGTCGAAGATCGAGCTAATGCGCTCGGCGACAGCGGGCGCGTCCATAATCGCGCCGTCCACTACCGTGTCTTGCGCGAGGGGCTCGACTCCAAAGCTGACGAGTTCGTAGCCGTCTTTGGTCTTTTTCAGTTCGACAGCCTTAACGGAGCTCGAACCGATATCCAGACCGATAAGCGCCTTCGATTTGCCCATGCCAAACATCGTGTCGTCCTCGCTGACTGCCGCGCGTCAACCAATGAGTTGGGCGGTCGTCGCCGCTGCTTCTGGTTCTGAATTGTTCTTTGAATCCACCGTCGCTCGGTTTCGGCCACCCCGGCCGGAAATCGGCGATCACCCCTGTTGCTGCCCTTACCAGTTCCCCTTACCAGTACTGCTATAGCTCGTTATGCCAGCCAGGCTTGGTTGCGTCAACTTCGCCGTTACTGCGGGTGCTCACTTGGTAATGCTTGGTAATGGCTGACATAGCGATTAGAAAATATGCGGGAGGTTAAGTCTACTGTGATTGCGGCGCGGCGTGCGAAAAGCGACACCTGTTCGGGCGTACAGGAGGAAAGTTACTTCGGACGGGAAAGGTCAATGCGCAAAGATTGCCACAATTCGTCGATGCGTTTTTTTGTCACATCGTCCATGCGAATTTCGTCAGGCCAAGGACGAGAGAATCCTTCCGAGGGCCATTTGCGCGTAGCGTCAACGCCCATTTTCGAACCGAAGTCCTGGAGGCGCGAGGCATGTTCGAGCGTGTCGACGGGGCCGAGGATGAACTCGATATCGCGCTGCGGATCAATTGCGCAAAGGGATTTCCAAAGCACTTCGCTTCCGTTCTGAATGTCCACATCGTGATCGACCACCACAACCACTTTTGTGAACATGGCCTGGCCGAGGGACCAAATGGCGTTCATCACTTTGCGCGCGTGGCCGGGATAGGATTTGCGAATGGCCACAATCATCAAATTCTGGAAAATCCCATCGGCGGGCATGGACACGTCCACAATTTCGGGAAATTGCATTTTCATTACGGGGAGGAAAATGCGCTCGATGGCGCGGCCCATGAAAAAATCTTCCTGCGGGGGGCGGCCGACAATTGTAGTCAGATAGAGAGGGTCCTTGCGATGAGAGATGCAGGTGATGTGAAAGACAGGGTATTCGCCTTCGAGAGAGTAAAAGCCGGTATGATCGCCGAAAGGGCCTTCGGTGCGCATTTCGTCCAGGTTGACGTAGCCCTCGAGAACGATTTCGGAGTTGGCCGGAACCTCCAAGTCGACCGTTTCGCAGCGGACCAGTTCCACGGGTTCGCGGCGGAGGAAGCCTGAAAACATGAATTCGTCCAGATCGGGCGGAATGGGAAGTATGCCGGAGAGGGCGGTGGCCGGATCGGAGCCGATGGCCACGGCGACCTCCATTTTGCCGGCGCCATGGCGGGCGCGAGCGCTTCGAAAATGCTCGGCGCCATGCTTTTGCGTTTGCCAGTGCATGGCCGTGGTGCGTTCGTCAAAAACCTGCATGCGGTAGCAGCCGACATTGCGTTTGCCAGTTTCTGGATTGCGGGTGATGACCATAGGCCAGGTGATGTAGCGTCCGCCGTCTTGCGGCCAGCACTTCAGAATGGGGAAATAGGAAAGGGAGAAGGCGTCTTTGCGAATGACCTGTTTGCAGGCGCCGGATTTCACGGTCTTGGGGAAAAATGAGCCAAGTTCGGCGAGCTTCGGGAGCATTTTCACTTTGTCGAGAAAGCCCTGGGGCGTTTGAAAGTCGAGGAAGGACTTGACGCGATTGGCCACTTCGTCGAGGTGATCGACATCCAGCGCAAGGTTCATGCGGCGATGGCTGCCCAGCAAATTGATAACGAGGGGCACGCGAGAGCCTTTGGGGCGTTCAAAGAACAGCGCCGGGCCGCCGCCTTTTGTGACGCGGTCGGTAATCTCGGTGATTTCGAGGATCGGATCCACTTCGGCGGTGATACGCTTGAGTTCGCCTTCCCGCTCGAGCCGATTTATGAATTCCCGCAGATCGCGATAACCCAATGCCTGCTCCTCCCATCTAATTTGAGAGCGCTCAATGTAGCACGGACACGCTCCAGCAGCGAATTTTAACCTCAGTTCCAATGAAACCGAGGGGACTTGGATTACGTCCATAAGACAGGCCGCCAAGAGCGCGCTGCGTAGAGGCGCGCGTCACGAGGCGGGACTAAAAACGAAGGAAGAAACCAAAAAATGGCCGTACGAGAGTGGTACCAACAGCATAAAGGACTTAGCTGGCTGCTGATATTGGTTGCCGTCGTTCTGATAACGGTTGGCGCGGTGATGAAGAACCGCGCGCCAAGCGTCCACTACATCACCATGCCGGTGAGGCGCGGCAGCTTAACGGCCATGGTCCAAGCCACCGGAACGATCAATCCGGTGACCACCGTTCCGGTGGGTTCGTTCGTCTCGGGGACGGTGCAATACATCTTCGCGGATTTCAATACGAAGGTGCATGCGGGAGACGTCCTGGCACAACTTGATCCGACAATTTATGAGGCGCAAGTGATGACCGCGCGTGGAAACCTGGCCAATGCGGAAGCGAACGTGGAAAACATTCGGGCGAGCATCGTCGCTGATCAGGCTAACGTGGATAAGCTCAAGGCGAATGCGGAATACTCGCAAGTGAATGCGAAGCGCATCGGCGACCTGACGAAGCAGGGCATCATTTCCAACGATCAGAACGATCTGACGCAATCAAATTTTGCCGCAGCCAACGCCTCGGTAGTCCAAGCGGAAGCGCAAGTGAACCAAACGAAAGCTCAACTGGCGCAGGCGCAGGCGCAGGTGGAATCCGCGAGAGGGAATTTGAAAATGGCGGAGACGAATCTGGGATATTGCACCATCGTTTCGCCGGTGGACGGCACGGTGGTGAACCGGAACGTCACGGTGGGACAATCGGTAGCCGCCGCGTATCAGGCGCCGCAGGTGTTCACGATTGCGCAGGATTTGACGCGCATGCAGGTGTATGCGGCTACCGACGAATCTGACACCGGGCAAATTCACGTGGGACAACCGGCCACGTTCCAGGTGGATGCGTATCCAAGCCAAACGTTCGAGGGCCGCGTGAGCGCGATTCGCCTGAACGCGTTCACCGTGCAGAACGTGGTGACCTACGACACGATCATCGATTTCGACAATCCTGAGGGAAAACTTCTGCCGGGAGAAACTGCATACGTAAGTATTCCGACGGGGCACGCGAGCGACGTACTGCTGGTGCCGAATATCGCGCTGACTTTCACGCCGCAAATGCCGACGCCGCAACTGCAGGCACTCTATAAGAAAGACAACATTCCTCATCAAGCGACGATTTCGCACATAGGCGGATGGCAAATAGTTTGGAAGCTGGACGCCAACGGCAAGCCTATGCCCATCGCTATTAAAACCGGCCTGACGGATTACACCAGCACAGAAGTGCTTGAGGGTAATTTGAAGCAGGGCGATTCGCTGCTGACCGGAGAGCAAGTGGCCGGCGGAGGCAGGACGAATTCGCCGTTCGGCGGCCCGCGAGGCAGATAAACAGATGGAAATGGGAGAGGTCATTCGCGTTTCGTTGCGGGCTCTGGCGCGCAATAAAATGCGCACCATCCTGACCATGCTCGGAATCATCATCGGCGTGGGCGCGGTGATCTGCACGGTGGCCATAGGGCAGGGAGCGTCCAATCAGGTGCAGCAGCAAATCCAGAGCCTGGGCGACAACATGATTTTCATCTCCGCCGGCAGCGTCAACAAGGGCGGGGTACACATGGGCAGCCAGGCCACCAAGACGCTGACGGCAGCCGATGGACAAGCAATCGTAGCGGAAGTGCCGTTCATCAAGTGGGAATCTCCGGTAGTGGGCTACAGCGCGCAGATCGTCTATGGCGGAAATAATTGGTTCACGCATACCAACGGGGTGAATCCGGATTACATCAAAATTCGGCACTGGAGCATGGCGGCGGGAAGCTTTTTCTCCAAAATGGACGTGGATGTGGCTTCGAACGTCTGCGTGCTCGGCCAGACCGTGTTGAAGAACCTTTTTTCTGCTACCGATGACCCGGTTGGCAAAACAGTGCGCATCAACAATATGCCATTTCGCGTGATCGGCGTGCTGGCGGCGAAGGGCAGTTCGCCATTTGGCCAGGACGAAGACGATATCGTGATGATGCCTTACACCACGGTGCAGAAAAAACTAGAGGGCATCAGCTGGATTCATTTCATGATGCTTTCCGCTGATTCGATGGAGGACATTCAGCCGGCGGAAGACCAGATTTCCGCGCTGCTGCGGCAGCGGCATCACCTGCGGACCAATGAGGAAAACGACTTCATTATTCGCAGCCCAACGGATTTTACGCAGGCTCGGGTGCATGCAAGCAACGTAATGACCGTTCTGCTGGCGAGTATAGCGTCGGTCTCGCTGCTGGTTGGCGGCATTGGAATTATGAACATCATGCTGGTTAGCGTGACCGAACGCACCCGCGAAATAGGAGTGCGCATGGCCATCGGCGCCACCGAATCGGATGTCCAGCGGCAGTTCCTGAGCGAAGCAATGGTGCTCAGTCTGCTCGGCGGCCTGGTCGGAATCGTGGCAGGCGTGTTGGGTTCGGATGCGGTCTCGCGTCTGTTCCAGTGGCCGACGCTGGTTTCACCATTTTCGATTCTTATCGCCGCGGTCTTCTCCGGCGCCGTGGGAATTTTCTTTGGCTACTACCCGGCGCGGCGTGCGGCACAACTTGATCCAATAGAGGCTCTTCGATATGAATGACAGGAATGATATGAACAAAAAAACGTTTCAGTTGAAAGTGCAAAAACTCGCCATCTTTACAGGCGTCCTCGTGACGGCGCTGTGTATTTCCAGCGCTCTTTGGGCGCAGACCAACTCGAAGGGCGAGGAATTTTTCATTATTTCATCGGTGAATTTCCAGAATCACCAGATCGTGCTGATGCGCCCGACGCAATTGACGGTGGTGGCGACGTTTGGGCCGCAGACCGCGGTTGCGGGAGAAGATGGCGAGAAGCTCACCGTCAAGGACTTGAAGGCGGGCGATACGATTTGGGCTGTAGTGAAGACTCCGAAAAAAGGGATAGCTAGCGTGCTGCGGATTAACGAGGGTGCCATGACGCAATCGGAGCTGCACAAGCTATATCTGAAATATCCTGCGAATACGCTCCCGGTTCCGGTAGCGCCGATCAAGCCACCTCCACAAACAGGGTTGGCGCAGCCGCAAACGCCGACAGCGCCGGGCGTGAAGGCGGACCCCCCGCATCCCAATCCCATGCTTCATGGAGTGAGGCGGCCAGAGCATATCCGCATGCATCCGCATGGGCCAGGCGACAGCCACCACGCCAACTCCTAGCGCGGCGGGCAATTTGCGGATTGGCCGCGGCTAGTGGGAATTGTCCTGCAATTCGCTGCTGACTACAGGCGCGATTGGCGCAATATTGGAGCGGCGGATTTGCTCGTTCAGAGCAGCTAAATCTTTGGACTTAATTTCCCGCCATTGCGCGACGAGTTGCGTGACTTTGCCGCTCAAGTCCTGAAAGGCGGCGTAATCGGCAGCGGTCGGAGCGTTGTCCGAGCCTTCCATGAATTCCGCAATGCCCTTCAATTGGTCGTTGATTTCATCCGGATAGTTCAAATCTTCTTCGCTCGCTTTCATTTTGCCCTGCCAGAGCTGTTCATCGATGGGCTGCATTTTCTTTTCGATGGCATCGCCCGCTTCGGCGATGGGCTTCTGCTGCGCGTTTGAACCAATGCGTTTCTTGAGCGCGTCGATTTGGCCGCGGACGGAGTTCATCTCGTTCACTGTCTGGTCTGCGAGGCTGATCTCGTCGCGAATTTTCAGCGAGAGGTCAAACTCCTTCTGCAAAGCGTCGGGAGCAACTTTTACGCGCGGGTCGAGCTTCACCGTGAGCGGCTCGCTATGCATTTGTCCAGCGGCGATCAGGCGAACCTGGTACGTGCCGGGCAACGCCAGCGGGCCTTTTGGCGTGTCTGCGCTATCCCACACCTGTCCGGGAATGAGCGTTGGGCGTTCATAGCGCAAATCCCAAACGAAGCGATTCATTCCAGCTTCCGCAGGAATGGCCACGGGAGGATGAAATTCTTCACCCTCCGGCGGCTGCACATCCTCCCTCTTGGACTTGTTCGTGTATTCGCGAATCACTTTGCCCTTGGCGTCGAGGATTTGCAGGGTGATTTTGTCGTCGGCTTGCGGTTTGGTCTTGAGATAGTAGTCAATCACGGCGCCGTCCGGAGCATTCTGGCCGACCCACACTAATGCGCGGGGATTTGTGCTGCCCAGGCGGGTGCGCCACGCGACATCAGACTTGTAGAGATGCACGTTATCGCTTTCGATCTGCGCATCGGCCTGGCGCAAGGGCGCAAGATTGTCCAGGATCCAGAACGAGCGGCCCTTGGTAGAAATCACCAGATCGTTGTCCTTCACCACCATGTCGGTCACCGGCACGGCGGGCATATTCAATTCGAGCGATTGCCAGTGATCGCCATCGTCGAAGGAAACGAATATTCCGGTTTCCGTTCCGCAATAGAGCAAGCCCTTGCGCACGGGATCGGCGCGCACCGCCTTCACCCAGCTATTCGACTCCGGCAAGCCATCGGTAATTTGCTTCCAGGTCTTGCCGTAATCGGTGGTCTTGAAAACGTAAGGATGAAAATCATCCAAGCGGTGGCGATCTGCGGCCAGATAGGCAGTCCCGGGAGCATAGGTGGACGCGTCAATCAAATCGATGCGCGACCATTCCGGCAAGCCTTTCGGCGTTACATCGGACCAGGTTTTTCCGCCGTCGCGGGTGATGTGCACCAAGCCATCATCGCTGCCGGCCCAGATCAAACCGCGTTCGAGCGTGGACGGCGCCACGGTGAAAATCGTGTCGTAATATTCGACGCTGGTTTCGTCAATCGTGAGCGGGCCGCCTGTGGGCAATTGTTTGCTCTTATCGTTGCGCGTCAAATCAGGACTGATAGCCGTCCAGGTGATTCCCCCATCGGTTGTTTTGAAAAGTTTTTCGCCACCGATGTAGACGGTATTGGAATCGAATGGCGAAATGGCAATCGGGGCGGTCCACTGAAAACGATGCGGCAACTGGCCAGCGCTCCATCCGCTGGGATTCACGGGCCAGACGGTCACGTCCTGCACTTGTCCAGTGTGGCGGTCATATCGGGTGATAATTCCCCAGTTCCCTCCCGCGTAAACAATGTCCGGGTCTTTCGGGTCTGCGACGATGTAACCGCTCTCGCCGCCGCCCACGTCGTACCAATCCTTGTCGCCGATATCGCCGTGATTGGTGCGGCTGGCGATGGCGATGGTGGAATTGTCCTGCTGCGCTCCATAAACGTAATAGAAAAAGCGGTTATCCACGCTGACATGATAAAACTGCGCGGTGGGCTGATTGTCTTGAGTGCTCCAAGTGTTGCCGCCATCCACGGAAATCGTCGCGCCACCGTCGTTCCCTTCCATCAAGCGCTTGGGATTTTGAGGGTCAATCCAAAAAGCGTGGTCGTCTCCGTGCGGCGCAGGAACCACGGAAAAATGCAGGCCGCCGTCGGTGGAACGATACGTGCCGGTATTCAAAATGTAGAGTGTGTCGGTGGCCTTGGGATCGGCGAAAACGTTCATGTAATACCAGGCGCGCTGAATAAAACGCTGATCGCCATTGATGAAGTGCCAGGTTTTTCCGGCGTCGTCGGAGCGGTACAACCCGCCTTTTTTTGCTTCAATGAGCGCGTACACGCGGCTCGAATCAGCGCCAACGGCCAGCCCGATGCGTCCGTAAATTCCGTCCGGCAATCCGTGACCGGTGAGCTGCGACCAGGTCGTTCCGCCGTCAATCGATTTGTAGATTCCGCTGCCGGGGCCGCCGCTTGTGAACCCCCAGGGCGTGCGTATCTCCTGATAAAGAGCTGCATACAGAATTTGCGGATTCTGCGGATCGAACACTAAATCCACCGCGCCGGTTTTGTCGTCCCTATAAAGGACCTTCTGCCAGGTCTTTCCGGCGTCCGTTGAGCGAAACACGCCGCGCTGCTCGTTCGGCCCGTAGGCATGGCCAATTGCCGCGACAAAAATAGTATTGGGATCGTTTGGGTCGATCAGAATTTTAGCAATGTGGCGCGTGTCTTCGAGTCCGATGTGTGTCCACGTTGCGCCGCCATCCAGCGTTTTGTACATTCCATCGCCAAACGAAATGTTCCCGCGCAGGCTTGGCTCGCCGGTGCCGACGTAAATAATGTTCGGATTGCGCGGATCAATGGCAATCGCGCCAATCGAAGATACCGGCTCATGGTCGAATATCGGATGCCAGCTCCGCCCTGCATCGGTAGTTCTCCAGACACCTCCGCTGACCGCGCCGAAATAATAAATGTTGGGATTTCCTGGGATTCCCACCACTGCTTCCACGCGGCCGCCGCGAAACGGGCCAATCGAGCGCCATTTCATTCCGGCCCACAGGTTGGCGTCGAGCGCCTGCGCTGAAACGCGCCGGACACCCAAGAAACAAAAGAACATTACAGCGAGCACTGCGGGAAAAATTCCCATCCACGCACCGCGGCGGAGCTGCTTCATTTTGAAATCCTCCCTGAAAAGCCAAGCGCTTCTATGAATTGCAAGCTGGCAATCCTAATACTTTCAGAGCGTCAAAGTGTAGAAGTTTTGTAGAAAATCGGCGGCGGAAGCATTCAGGTGGGTAGCGAGGTTGCGCCGGCGGGGAACACGCGTTTCACTTCGGAGCACATCGGCGCGCTGAAAATCCAGTGGAAAAGTACTACGAATTTTTTTCGTGCGTTTGGCGCTGCTGCAAAGGGAGAACATCCCGGAACGCTGTGCAAAAATTCCCTAGTACTTGGCCGCGCCAATCGGGCGCTACGTAAATTCATAAAGGCCATCAGGTTGCACGTATTCAAACCGAGTCGCTGCCCGTGTAGCATTTACGCGCCGCGGCGGGAGAGATTCGTCTATGAGGTTCTTCGAGCACATGACATTTCTGGCAAGGCGCACAAAATTCCCGCAGGAGGTTCGTCGCGTCCCAGGGAGCGCGGCGATATTAGCCACACGATGATTCCTGTTCTCATGCTGATGTTCTCGTGCATGGCGCTGGCGCAGTTTTTCATGTCCTATTGCCGGTCGCTGCTTTTGACATACGCGAAGGTGGAGCTATCGCCAGCGACTCGCGAAATGATCGGCGTGGAACCATCGCAAATTCGCGGCGAGCAGTTTGGCCGTTTGCTGGGGCTGGCGCGCCTGGCGCCGAATCCCGGCGACGACAAATGGGAGATCCGCGTGGTTTCGATTTATTACGCAGCGGTGAGGGCGACCAATTTCCTCGCCTCGCCGCTCGGCCCGGCCGTCCACAAATGGGCGCAGCAGCAAGCTAATCTGTGCGCGTACTTCGCAGCCGCTACTTTGGATCGCCGCATCGCTGCGGTGACCGCGGGCTAATTCCCTTTCGAGGTGGCGCGTCGTCTTCCGAATCGCGCGCCGGTTGCCGCACCGCACTTCCGCTGAAATAAATCTTCTGTTTCTTCGGTAAAATTGGCAAACTTGGCGCGCTTCCCACTCGTTCGACGCTTCGAGGCTAGCGATGCCCGCCGGCACATTGGATTTGCCCGAACGCACCACCCCGCCCAACTGGCGCACCGGCTTTTGGTCGCTGATTGTGACACAGTTCCAAGGCGCGTTCAGCGAAAACGCGCTGAAGAACCTCATCATTTTCCTCGTCTTCGGTTTGGGCCTCAGCGAAACGCGAAAAAATGAACTTGTCCCCATAGTCATGATCGTCTTCGCCATGCCTTTCATTATTTTTTCCATGGTAGGAGGGTATTTCGCGGACCGCTTTAGCAAGCGCACGGTTACGATCGGCACAAAGATTTTCGAGATTTGCTCCACTGTTTGCGCTCTCGCCGGACTGGCTCTGCAAAATCTACCGCTCGAATTCGCCGCGATCTTCTTGCTGGACACGCAAGGTGCGGTTTTTGGACCGTCGAAATATGGCCTGCTGCCCGAGATTCTGCCGGAACAGGATTTGTCCTGGGGCAACGGTATCATCGAACTGGGCACTTTCGTCGCAGTCATCAGCGGCACCATTGCTGCGGGGTATTTATCGGATGGATTTCGCGGGCGGCAGCAATGGTCCGGCGTGATTCTGATTGCGCTGGCCGTTTTTGGAACTCTCACCAGCCTGGGTATTTCCCGCGTGCCGGCGGCGAACCCGGTGCGTAAGTTTCATGCGAATTTCATCACTGAAGTCTGGCGCGAAATGCGCGAAATCAAAAAAGATCATGTGCTGTGGCTTGCAGTGCTGGGCAACACCTATTTCTGGTTTCTGGGCGCGCTGCTGCAGCCCATCATTATCTTGTACGGCAAAAACGTCCTGCACCTCAGCGACACGCGCAACGGGTTTCTGCAAGCGGCGCTGGCGATCGGGATCGGCATAGGCAGCGTGGCAGCAGGATATCTGTCGGGCGGCAAAATCGAATATGGATTGATTCCCCTGGGAGCCATAGGCCTGACGGTATTTTCGGTTATTCTCGCCGCGAGCCATCTAACGTTTACGCTCGTTCTGGCGCTGCTGGCGCTGCTGGGGTTCTTTGGCGGATTTTTTGCGGTACCGGTGAACGCGCTGATTCAGCATCGCCCGGAAATTGAACACCGCGGCGCTGTGCTAGCAACGGCAGGCGTGCTTTCGTTCATTGGAATCGGGCCAGTTGCAGGAGGCACTTACTATCTGCTTACCGTGGTTTTTCATTTGAGCGCACCTGCGGTCTTTATGATCGGCTCCGGCCTTACGCTCATCGCAACGATTGGTGCGGTGATTCTTTTGCCCGATTCGCTGCTGCGGCTTCTGCTGTGGATGGCCACGCATTCGCTCTATTCGATTCACATCGAAGGCCGCTCCAACATTCCCGAGCGCGGCGGCGCGCTTTTCGTCGCGAACCACATGTCATTTATTGACGCGCTGCTGCTTTCCGCGTCCACCGACCGCCACATTCGCTTCCTGATCTTCAAAGACATCTACGAAAATCCGGCCATCAAGCCCTTCGCGCGAATTTTGAGGGCCATTCCTATTTCTTCCATGCAGCGTCCGCGCGAAATGCTGAAATCCTTGCGCGAAGCGAGCAACGCCATTCGCAATGGCGAAGTGGTGTGCATTTTCGCGGAAGGGCAAATCACGCGCATCGGACAGATGCTGCCCTTCCGCCGCGGATTCGAGCGCATCATGAACGGCCTGGACGCGCCGATTGTTCCGGTGAATCTCGATGGCGTGTGGGGCAGCATTTTCAGTTTCAAGGGCGGGCGCTTTTTATGGAAATTTCCGCGCTGCATTCCTTATCCGGTGACCGTCAGTTTTGGCAAATCTTTACCGGCGACGTCGACGCCTTCGGAAGTTCGCCGCGCGGTGCAGGAATTGCAAACCGAAGCGTTTGCCTTGCGGAAAAAGCGCATGCATACACTGATCGCATCGTTCATCGGCTCGGCGCACCGCCATCCTTTGCGCTTTTCCATGGCCGACGGAAAAACGCCGCATGTGCGTTTCGGCGGCGCGCTGCTGAAGACAATTTTCCTGGCACGGCGGCTCGGAAAATACTGGGCCGGTCAGAAAATGACCGGCATTTTGCTGCCGCCCTCCGTCGGCGGCGCGCTTGTGAACTTTGCGGCGACGCTCTGCGGCAAAGTGCCCGTGAATTTGAACTACACGCTGTCGCAAGAA
>DASYYQ010000013.1:0-61999 GCA_035933545.1 Candidatus Acidiferrales bacterium
CCTACGCCTCGGCTTTTCAGTTGCGCTTGAACGGCGTCGCGATTTTCAACATAAACCACGAACAGGTGATAGGCGCATTCGTCGCGCGGGTCATCTTGAGGCAAACTCAAAGGCAGGCCTGAAAGTTTCTTGCGATAGCGCGTGGCAATTGCTTTCCGGCGCGACGACCATTCATCAAGGTGACGCAGTTTGACGCGCAGCACCGCGCCTTGAAAACCCTCCATGCGATAGTTGTAGCCGATGAAATCGTGGAAATAGCGCCGGGCTTCGCCGTGGCTGCGAGCCGCGCGGGAATACTCAGCGATGCGATCGTCGTTGGAGACTAGGGCGCCACCTTCGCCGTAAGCGCCAAGATTTTTCGAAGGGTAGAAGCTGAATGCGCCCGACGCGCCGATAGCGCCGACGCGTCGGCCTCGAAAACGCGCGCCGTGGGCCTGGCAGGCGTCTTCGATTAAAGCGAGATTGTAGGCATCAGCGAGCTTTTGGAGGGCTTCCATATTGGCCGGGCGGCCGTAGAGATGAATAGGGAGAATCGCTTTGGTGTGTGAAGTGATGACCGATTCGGCGAGGTGGGGATCCAGGTTTGCGGTGAGCGGATCAATGTCAGCGAAAACAATTTTCGCGCCGGTATAGGCAATCGCTTCCGCCGTGGCGATAAACGTGTTGGGACTGGTGATGACTTCATCGCCCGGACCAACTCCGACGGCCAATAGCGCGAGATGGAGAGCGCTGGTGCCGGAGTTCACGGCGACGCAATGTTTAGCTTCACAGTAGGCGGCGAATTCCTTTTCGAAGGAGGCGACATCATCGCCCAGACTAAAAGAGGCGTTTCGGCAGGTGCGATCCAGGGCGTCCAGGATTTCCGAGCGGAGCGCAGCGTATTGCTCCTTCAAATCGTAATAGGGGACAGCGGTTACAGTTTTCACGCTTTCCACTTTACTGTTTTCAGGCCATTGTGTGCAATTACGAGGGCCACTTTTCTATGTGACCATGAAGCCTCCATGATAATCTTTTGAAGGAGTCCTATGGCTTCGCCTCGGATCGCGGAAAAGCTACAACCTGCAGCAACTCCGGCTGCTTTGCGCGCCACAGCGCGCGGAAAAACGAAGCCTACTGTTTCCGTTGTTATTGCCGCCTATAACGAGCGCCAGTTTATCGAGGAGATTCTTCGCCGCGTGCAGGGCGAAACGTTGGTCGACGAGATCGTTATTGTTGACGATGGTTCGAAAGATGGCACGCGCGAGTGGCTCGCGGAAATGCACCGGCGGCAGCAGACTGGCGAGAGCGAGGCGGAAATTCTCGATGGCGAAGCTCGGCTGAGACTCAGCACGATCCGCTTCCTCTTTCAAGAAAAAAATCAAGGTAAAGGGGCAGCTCTCCGGCGTGGATTCGCCGAAGCTCGGGGAGACATATTGCTGGTCCAGGACGCGGATCTGGAGTATGACCCGCGCGAGTATGCCCGGCTGGTGGATCCGATCCTAGATGGGCGCGCCGATGTGGTATACGGGTCGAGATTCCTGGGCGGTCCGACACGGGTCCATTTTTTCTGGCACTACGTCGGGAACAAATTCCTGACGCTTCTTTCGGACATGCTCACCAATCTGAAAATCACGGACATGGAGACGTGCTACAAGGTGTTTCGCCGCGAAGTAATCGCCAGTATGAAACTGAAGTCCGATCGTTTCGGATTTGAGCCAGAGATTACCGCGAGAGTCGCGAAGGGCCGCTGGCGGATTTATGAGGTACCCATCTCATACGCGGGTCGCTCTTATGAAGAAGGAAAGAAGATTACCTGGCGTGACGGTGTGACCACTCTGTACGCGATTCTGCGATATCGTTTCTTCGATTAATCTATCCTCATAACCGCGATTCCGCCAAGAATCAAATGTGAGTCAGAGTGCCGGTGATTCTAGTGCGGCGGAGCGACCATGCGAACACAAGAAAAGAAAGCGGCAGAAGAACAGCGGCAAAAATCAGCAAGGCAATAATCGAGGGCCATAGTTCACGAAATCCCGCTCCTCCAAGCAGGGCCGCGCGCATGCCGTCGAGCGAATAAGTGATCGGCAGCAGATGGGCTATGAATTGCAAGTAACCCGGCAAGACGGAAACGGGGTACATCACTCCTCCTGCAAGCCCGGAAATTCCGAGAAGCAGCCACTTAGCTGGATTGCCTCGCTTGAAGAGAAGCACGTAACTCGTCGAGATGATTCCCAGACCCGAAAATGCCAGCACGGAAGCAAGCAAAACCAGAAGCGCTCCGAGCCAATTTGTCCCGCGCAACGAGAAACCGAAAAGGAAAACGCCCCAGGCAAAATAAACGATGGTGCGCAGGGCGGTGGACACAAAAGGGTAAATCAGCGAACCGACGAGCATTGTCGGCAACGACGTCTGCGTGACCAGCAGCGCTTCCAGAGTGCGATTCTGGCGAGCGTCTTCCAGCGTCCTGTCAAACGAGTCGAGCGCGACGCCGAGATAGTCGAAGAGCGCGAAGCCAATTAAGGCGAACGCGAAGTAGCTTCCTCCCTGAGGGAGAGCGCGGGTCAGTTCGGGGCTTTCGATAAAGCGCGAGAGATAATAGAACGTCGCCACACCGAAAAACGCTTCAACGATCTCCAGAATAAAGGCGCTGCGGTAGCCGCGGGCAATGCCAAGGTCGCGGCGGAACAGGGCATAGATTTTGTGAAGGGCGCGTTTCATAACGATTTTTTGGAGCCTGTTGCGTGCGGCGTCAGCGCCTTTATCGCATCGTCGAGGCGCTGCGTTCCTGTCATCGTGCAAAGATTCTTGGTAGTACCGGCGGCTTTTATCTGGCCTTCATGAAGCAAGATAACGCGGTCAGAAAGCTCTTCGACTTCGGAGAGAGTGTGCGACGCGAATAAAAGCGTTGTGCCGTAGCGTCCGAGGATTTCACCCCGCAGGAAACGACGAAAGTCCGAGGCGGCGAGAGAATCAAGGCTTCGCGTGGGCTCATCGAGAAGCAGGACCGCGGGCGAATGAAGCAGAGCGCGCGCGAGGCCGAGGCGCTGCAACATTCCCGTAGAGCAGGTGCGAGTTTGTCGATCCAGGAACTCGTGCAAATCAAGAAGATCAGAGAGATGGCGGATTTTGGCGGAAGCGTCAGAGGTCGACAGATTATTCAGCGCAGCGAATAGCCGCAGATTTTCGCGGCCGGTAAGCCGGCCATAGAAGCCCTCTTCGATTCCGGCGTCGTATCCAATCTTGCTGCGAACTTCGGCAGGATTGCGAACAATGTCCGCGCCGCTGACTTCCGCGCAGCCGCTGGTGGGAAAAAGCAAAGTAGCAAGAACGCGCAGAAGAGTTGATTTGCCGGCGCCGTTGCCGCCGACTAACGCGACAGCTTCGCCACATTCGACCGAAAAAGAAACGTCTGCAAGAGCGCGCATCGTTTGCCGCGCGAAGGGCTGTAGCAGCGCACGCCACCCGGAATACGCCGGAGGAAAATACTTCTCTAATTTTTCCACGAAGATGGCGGGGCGAGCCACAGGAGAGGTTATATCCGAAGTAGGCCTGAGGAATCCAGTTGGCGGAATTCAGCGGCCATTGCCTGAACGCGCGCGAAGCCTGTAGAATGAAGATGCAACATGAGTAGGCTCCGGTTCCAGCGGCGGCAGGGAGAGCGCTCATTCGCACGTTGAGCTTGATATGGCCGATACGAACTCCAAGCTTTGCAACCGCACCGTCGTGGTGGCAACCAAAGAGCAAGTTTCCTGCGATTTGGGCGGGGAAGCTGCGATTCTCGGCATGAAAAACAGCGTCTACTATGGATTGAATCCAGTAGGCGCGCGAGTGTGGCAATTACTGCAGGAACCGAGAAGCGTTGAAGAAATTTGCGGCACGATTGTCAGCGAGTACGATGTGACCGCGGAGCGCGCGGAGAGCGATCTTCTCAAGCTTCTACAGCAAATGCTCAGCGAAGGACTGGTTGAGTTAAGCGCCGCCGGTGGCCAAGCAGAATCCTATGCGCCTCCAGCGTAAGCCGCGGCATTCGCAGCCAAGCACCCACCCTTTTCGACTAGCAAGCTCCGCGATGAACTTCTTCGAACTTGAGTCATGGGAACTAACATGAGGCGCGCGTTGCTGCGGTTCATAAGGCTGTCTGCCACGGAGCGCACGCTCTTTTTTCGCTCGGCCATTTTGCTTCCGCTGATTGCATGTGCATTGCGAATTTTTGGCCTGCCGAAGGTGCAAGCGGGATTGGAACGGCGTCGCAAGCGTGCCGATTTGCGAGAGGGCATCGGAGCGCGGCAGGATTTTGGAAATGTAAGCACAGTCGTTAGGATGGCAGGTGCCGCGGCGCGTTACGGGCTGGTTCGCGGGAATTGCCTTTCGCACTCTTTGCTGCTGTGGCACCTGCTGCGCCAGGAGGGCCACGAAGCTCGAATGCGCTTAGGTGGCCGGAGAGAAGGGAAAGCATTCGAGGCGCATGCTTGGGTCGAAATTGACGGCCAAGTGGTGAACGGCCACGATGATCCGCGAGATCTCTTCACGCCCTTTGAAGTTGACGTCAACCACGAACTCACCCCACAAAAATGAGCGGCATAGTCGGAATCGTTCATTCCGATGGCGCTACGGTGGATCGCGAGCTGTTGCTGAGAATGACGCGTTCTCTGGTTTTTCGCGGGCCTGATGCGCAACAGATTTGGATTGACAACAGCGCGGGGCTGGGCCACGCAGCGCAACTTATCCGGGGCGACGCGACGCGCAGTACAGCTCCCGAGACCCTCGGAACGGGCCGCTGGATTACCGCTGATGTCCGTCTGGACGCGCGCGACGAACTTGTGGCGGCGCTTCGCGCGCGCGGGCAAGAGGCTCGTTCGTCGTGCAATGATTCGCAACTGCTCCTCCACGCGTATGAAGCCTGGGGAGAGGAATGCCTGCAACATGTCTTTGGTGATTTTGCTTTTGTTTTGTGGGACAAGCGGCGCCAGCAGCTACTGTGCGCGTGCGATCCGTTCGGCATCAGGCAGCTCTACTTCGCGCAACTCGGCGCGTCATTTGTTTGCAGCAATACGCTTGACTGCCTGAGGCTCCATCCCAAAGTTTCCGCACGCCTGAATGATGCGGCGATTGCCGATTTTCTCCTGTTCGGTTTGAATCAGTGTGAGAACACAACTTCCTTCGCGGATATTCAGCGCCTGCCAAGAGGCCATTTCCTTCGATGGTCAGCTGCCGGGATTCGCGTCAAAGAATACTGGCGGCCGCCGACTGACGGGCGCATTCGCTATAAAAGGCGCGAAGAGTATGTTGAGCATTTTGACGAACTGCTAAGTAAGGCGATTCACGACAGAACGCGCGGGAACAGCGCAAGCATCCTGCTGAGCGGGGGACTGGATTCTTCAGCGGTGGCGGCTTTTTGCCGTGACGAAAGGAGAAAACGCAATTGGCTGGAGCTGCACGCGTTTACCGTTACCACCAAGGATCATCATGACACGGATGGCCAAGCTGCGCGCATCGCCGCAGATTCACTGGAAATTCCCCTGCATTGCATGAATGTTGACAGCATCTCGATTTTTGAAGGCTGGGATTCTACGCATTGGCCGGAGCCTTTAGACGAGCCACTCGCCATCGGCATGGTGAGGCAGTTCGCGGAAATTGCCGAGCACGTGCCGGTGATTCTCTCCGGAGAAGGCGCCGACAATCTGATGGAGTTCGAGCCGTGGCCGCATCTTCAGAATTTGTGGCGGGAAAAACGCAGGCTGCAGGCGGTCGCGGACTTGGCAGAACACGCCTTTGCGCGGTTTCGTGCGCCAGATGGGTTGCGCGGGCCGTTGCGCCGAATTCGCCGAAACATTGCGGGGAAGAAAGCCGAAAATCGCTTTCCAGATTGGCTCAATCCTGATTTCGTAAACCGGTTGAACCTGAAAGCGCGCTGGCGGGACCCGATGTCGGCAATTCCGTGGAATGCGCACCCGGAGCATCCCGCCGCGTACGGGTCTCTGTTTTATCCCCAATGGAGTTATATGTTCGAGAGGGAGGATCCTGCTTTCACAAAAGCAGCAGTCGAGGTTCGCTATCCGTTTCTCGACTTGAGGATTGTCGAATATTTATTGGCCATTCCAGCAATGCCGTGGTTTTTTCGCAAGCTTCTGTTGCGCGAGACTGTACGCGGGCGGCTTCCCGAGGAAATCCGCGAACGGCCCAAAATTCCCGCCCATGATCCGCTGGGAGAAGCGCTTAGGAGTGCGCCGGCATCTCGCCTGCCAGAGGAAGACATTTGCCCGGAACTCGGGCAGTACGTGAATGTGAAACTTCTTGTGCGGCTGAACTGGGCAGGGGCCTCCGAAGCAGTAGCGATGCAAGTTCGGCCGTGGTGCTTGAATTTATGGCTGCGGAGCGCCGGGCGTTATTCCGAAGAGTCGGCCACGGCCGCATCCGGGAAAACAGGATGAAGATACTTTTGGCGGGTGGCAGGCGAGCTCGGTCCCGGATTTCTCGCCAGAAATCAGTAATTTACCTGAGACTTCTCCCATAGTTCTACAGTCAAACATGCAGATCCGCCATGAAGTTTCTGTTGAAGCGTAATCCTCAAATGGGTATAAAATCATCGAGGTGCCAAAGCGTCATGGATAGACGGTCCGTCGATCGTTGCGGGAAAAAAGTGTACGAAACGCCAGCTTTGGTTGCCTATGGCACCGTAGGGCAGTTGACGCGAAAGATTGGTCCAAATGGCCAAAGGGATTCACCGCGCCCCGGTTTTCGAAGCAACACACATGCGTAGGAAATGATGCCTGATTTGAATTCGTGCTTAGAAACCTAAAGTCCGGCTGATCCTGAATTGAAGCCTGCTCTGCAACGCCACTCGGGCTATGTGTGCAGATGTTTTTGAGACTTTGCTTTCAGCCTATGTGTTTCGGGCCATCCGAGCGATCTCTACGAACTTCGAATTTGTTGACCGGCGGTTGAGCGTTCCATTAGGAAGCGTTCATTAGGAAGTGGACAGATGATTAGCCATCTCTCAGTTGAAGACGGCTCATAACATTGGGCACAAATTTCAGTTCCCAGCGAGTGGACACTCGACATTCGAACAGTTCCAGCAAAAAGGCATATGAGGCGCCGGTTCTGGTGATATATGGAACGGTGTGGACGCTTACGCAAAGGGTCGGCTTGCACGGCAACGTTGACGGACGGCGCGTCGGTTTTCGGCACCGGACTCATGGATAACGTGCGGCAATCCGAGAACGGTCGTTTTTCGTTTGCATCTAAAATCCAGCAGATCCTCAATTGAAGCCTCCGCTATACTATTCAGCCTACGGTCTGGGAATTCTTTGTGACCGCCCGATTCCTGGCCTTATCGCCAACGCGACGCCATCACCTGCTTTCCCTGACCTTCACATTCGCTTTGTCGACGCAGCTACCTCACAAGGCCCTGAAGAACAAACACTCTGGTATACGACCTACATTACTGACGCAAATGGCGAACCTGCTTTGAAAATTTGGAAGAAGAAGAGCGGGGATTTTTCAATTCGCTACAGTCATGGCCCGTCGTTTCATGTGGATTCCGACTTGTCCACGATTTCTGTTTGCGGCAGCGGAGCGATTACCGACGCGGATGTTGGATCATTGCTGGTGGGCCCGGTCTTGGGCATTTTATTCAGGTTAAAAGGGTTTACGTGCCTGCATGCCAGCGCCGTCGAACTATGCGGCAAAGCCGTAGTTTTTGCCGGTATGGAAGGATCAGGAAAATCTACGACTGCAGCGATATTCGCCCAGCGTGGCCATGCTGTCTTAGCTGATGATATCGCCGTTTTAGACCAATGTTGCGGAGGGTTCATAGTTCGGCCGGGGTATCCCCGGTTGAATTTGCTGCCTGATTCTGTGAAATTACTGTATGGCTCTCCAGAGGCTTTGCCGGCCCCTGATCCAGCCGTCGAAAAACAGCAAATGATTCTTGGGGGCGGAGAACTCCGATTTCAGAGCGAGGGCCTGCCGCTGGGCGCAGTGGTCAGCCTCGACGGTGGTTCTGCCGGGTCTGCGCCGGCTTCGCTGAAAATACTTGCTCCGCAAGAGGCGTTAATCGAGCTTGCTTCTAATACCTATGCGAACAGAATGCTGGATCCACAAATGCGCGCGGCCGAATTTCTGACTCTGGGAATGGTGGTGAAATCGATTCCGGTGCTCCGCCTGATTGCGCGCGAGAGGGCGCCTGATATAGAGAGTCTGTATAGTGCCATCTGTACAGCCGTGTCGGATGCCATGATATTGCAAGTGCAGAAAACCGATTGAAGCCGCGGCAGTCGCAGTCATTACTTTTGGGTGCGGGCAGGAGGTTCACAGCAGTTTGCCCGTTGCCGGAGTGCTCTTGGGAGACGCCGCAAAAAGATGGGCCATTCTCTTTGCCGCGGTCGTGGTTTCTTTTGCGGCTATGTACCAGGCCGCTCGATTGTATGTCGCGTGGGATTTGGGACGTTCGAGCAACCCGGCCGCGCAGATCCGAGGAGCGAACCTCGAAGGAAACGCGGAAGCATGGGGTCGCCTCGGTGAGGCGATCGCGGCCAACTTCGATAATTTCCAGCCGGATCGAGCGAGAGCGTTTTTCGAACGGTCAGTGCACCTGAATCCCCGCTCGGCGCGCCTATGGATGGATCTCGCTGGAACTTACGAAGAACAGGGAAACATCTCCGAGGCAAAATCCGCATACCTGCAAGCGCAGAAGGATTATCCGATCTCAGCGGACGTCGCATGGAGGTTCGGGAACTTTCTGTTGCGGCAGGGTCAGACTTCCGAAGGGTTGGAAAAAATTCATCGCGCTATCCTGGCGGATCCGAAGCTGGCGCCTCTGGCAATCTCTGTGGTTTGGAGCTTCGAGCCAAACGTGGATGTGCTGCTCCATCGAGTGCTTCCCTACGATCGCGATTTGTATTTCGAGGCGCTCGATTTTCTGGCGGCCAAGCACCAGGAAGATGCGGCGTTGCAAACGTGGCAAGAGATCGTGAATTCTCCTGCAGCGAAGCCGCTACGTCTTCCGTCCGCATTTCCATTCATGGACGATTTAATCGCATCGGACAGAAGCGCCGATGCGCAGCGCGTTTGGGAGGAAGCTCTCAAGGAGGCGCATTGGCCCCAAGGGGAATCCGAGGAGGATTCAGTGGTCTGGAATGGTGGTTTTGAAGCGCCCATAGCAAACGGCGGTCTGGGCTGGCGTTTCGATCAGGAGCCTGGCTACTATATCAGCATCGATCCGCAAGTTCACCATTCAGGCGAGCAATCCTTGCGCGTAGACTTCACGGGCGGCTTCAATCTGGATTTTGCTGCGGTACAACAATTCCTGCCGGTACATCCCCGCGCAATGTACAGCTTTCGATGTTTTATCCGAACGCGCTCGATTTCGACCGAGAGCGGCATGAGATTCGAGATTGTCGACCCGAACCACCACGAGGTGAATGCGGACACGACTGCGTTGACAGGCACGAATCCTTGGACGCTAGTCAGCGCGAACTTCACGACCGGCGCGGACACGCATTTTCTTAACATTCGCTTGCGCCGGTTTCCAAGCCAGTTATTCGACAATAAGCTCAGCGGAACGGTTTGGGTGGATGATGTGACTCTCACTCCGTCGAAACCCAACGAGCCCGCGGAATCAACGCCATGAAAGTGGTGCGGGTCGGCATTTGCGTGCTCGTGGCTTTTTCCGTTCTGGCATTTGGGACAGTCGAGGTATGGTCGGAATCAATCCTCGAGATCGGGGCGGCCGTTTTGCTGTTGTGGTGGGCGGGTGACATCGCTCTGCATCGCGACGAGCAAATCTATTGGCCGGTAATTTGCTGGCCAGTACTTGCGT
Source organism: Candidatus Acidiferrales bacterium (assembly GCA_035933545.1). Lineage (GTDB taxonomy): Bacteria > Acidobacteriota > Terriglobia > Acidiferrales > UBA7541 > DAHUXN01. The sequence continues at coordinate 9,800 of DASYYQ010000013.1, forward strand.
TCCTGGCCATTGGAGTCTTGCAACTGGCATTCGGCGGGACTGCATATCCGTTTTTGACGCGCGTCGCGCTGATGAAGCTGCTAGCTTGCGCATTGCTTTTCTTTCTCGCGATTCAATCTTTCAGGACTCGCCAGGATTTGAAATTCTTGGCCTGGTTCTTGATGTGCTTCGGTTTTTTTGTGGCAGTGTTCGGAATCGCTCAAAATTATACTTCGCATAATGTTCTCTACTGGTATCGCCCGCTGACAAGGGGCGGAAATCCCTTTGGCCCATACGTGAACCGAGACGATTTCGCGGGATTCATGGAGTTGATTGTGCCGGTGGGGCTGTGCCTGCTCGCTTTTCGGGGCGTTCGCCGCGAACAGCAGGCATTTGTGGGAGTGCTGACGCTGGTTCCGATTGTGGCATTAATCCTGACCGCGTCGCGCGGCGGCGTCGTCAGCTTTTTTTGCGAGATTGTGTTGATTGCTCTGATTGCGCGAACGCATAAAATGAGATTCCAGGCCCTTGCGGCGTCGGGGCTGCTCGTCGTGGCAGTCGGAGTCGTCGCTTGGCTCGGCGCGGGCAAAGTGTTAGGGCGAGTCGAATCTTCGAATCTGCATGAACTATCCGCTGACCGCAGGGTAAGCATGCTGAGGGGCGCCTGGAATATCTTTCGGAGCCATCCACTAACGGGAACCGGGCTGGGCACGCTGGTTGCGGTGTACCCGAAATACGAAACCCACTACGACGGTCGGATCGTGGATCACGTCCACGACGATTATGCGGAACTGTTGGCAGAGACTGGACTCGCCGGTGGCCTGTGTGGGCTGATATTCCTCATTGTGCTTTTTGGGACTGCGCAATCAAGGCTCGCTCAGGAACAGAGCACCTTTTCACAAGCTATTCATACGGCGGGAATTGTGGCTTGCTTCGGTTTGCTGGTGCATGGATTTGTAGACTTCAACTTTCACATTCCCGCAAATGGGTTATTGTTCCTGGTGCAGGTCTCTGTTGTTATTTCGCCTACGTTTCGCCGACGCGCCCCTAGTACTGGCAACCGGCAGTCATACAAGACTTCCACCATTGACATTCAGACTGGGGCTAAGTCATAGTTTTCGCGGGGTTGATTATCATCCATGGCTTCTACGGTCCGGAAGGCACTGGACTATGTCTGGTTCCAGCCTGTCTGGTTGATTTTGTTCATGTTGGTAGGGTGTGAGTGCGCGTTCGGCCAGAGCAAACCTCAGACCCCGCAGCAAACCAATACGAGAATTGCTGAACTTGCGTCGACAGCGCGTTCTCATCCGCCGACTGGCGAGATACCCATTGGTTCAGGCGATTTGCTGCATATCGACGTGTTCGAAGTGCCGGACTTATCTCGCGACGTACGAGTTGGTGAAACCGGTCTAATCTCGCTGCCGCTTATTCCTAATCGGATCCCTGTGGCAGGCTGCACCCCTTACCAGCTTGAGGGCAGGCTGGAAAGACTGCTGGAAACGAATGGCCTGGTGATGCATCCGCAAGTTTCTGTGATGGTTAAAGAGCAAAATAGCGACCCAGTCTCCGTGGCGGGAGCGGTGGGGCACCCAGTCGTTTATCACGAGTTTCGCCCCACGAGTCTTATTGAGGTGCTTGCGGCTGCGGGCGGCATTGCCAATGATGCAGGGGACAAGATCTTGATAACCCGCTCTGAAGCGGCCAGCACGGTTTGCGGCGAGCTCGATCCCCCGAGCGACGCGACCGCCGGCTCGCAAACCATGAAGATCAATATTTACGACCTACTTGACAAGGGTGACCCGGCCTTCAATGTCCCCGTTTATGGCGGCGACGTAATCACAGTGCCCCGCGCGGGAATCATCTACGTTGCTGGCGCAGTGACGCAACCAGGCGGGTACACGCTAAACGATCCAGGATCGACTTTCAACACGATGAAAATAATCGCACTTGCGCACGGTTTGGTTGGCTCCGCCAAGGCGAACAAAGCGGTAATCCTGCGCAAAGATCCGAATACTGGCCAAACGCAACAAATCCACATCAGATTGAAACGGATCATGGACCGCAAAGACCCCGACGTTAAGCTTTATGCGGGAGACATTTTGTATGTGCCGGACAGCGCCACCAAGCGCGTGCTAGGCAGAGCAGGAACTGCCGCGATAGGCATTGGAGCAGGTTTGGCAATTTACCGGATACCGTGACATTGATATGAAACACGAGGACGGTCCCTCTCAAGGCAATGGACGAAGCGCCTAAACTAATTCCTGTGGATCGCAGGAGAGAGTCGCTGGCCGTGGTGTCTCCGGCCCCGGTTCCACCGGCATGGACGCCACAAAAAGAAGTGAATCTGCTGGATTATCTGATAGTTCTGCGAAAGCACCAGTGGATGATTCTGACCTTTCTCCTCACCGTTGTCACCATCGTGACGATTGCATCATTCAAAATGAAACCGGTCTATGTCGCCTCCGCCCGTGTGGAAGTAGATCGCGAGAGCAACGGCCCGCTGCCATTCCAGGGGACTGATTACGACGAATACGTCGATATGGACAACTACATTCAAACGCAAGCCCAGATCCTTCAAAGCGAAACATTGGCGATGGACACCATACGTTCCTTGGATCTGCCCCGCTACCAGGAGTTCGGCGGCGATCCTAGGGCGCTGGTGAACTCCGGGCCCAACCAGAAAACACCTCCGATTTTGGGTGATTTCCTGTCGCGCCTGACGGTTAGCCGCGTGCCGAATAGCCGGTTGATCGAGGTGCAGTTCGCAGCTGAAGATCCGCAGTTGGCGGCCAGAGTGGTGAACGCCCACCTGCGCAATTATATCGAACGCAACTTCAAGAGCCGCTACGACGCGACTATGCAAGCCTCCAATTTCCTATCTTCAGAGTTGGAAGAGCTGCGGCTAAAAATGGAAAAATCGGACGCCGCGGAGGTTGCCTATGAACGTCAGAACCAGATCTGGATGGTAGACGCGAACCAAAATACGACAACTCAAAAGCTATCGGCCCTCAGTACTGCTCTTACAACGGTGCAAACAGGTCTAGCCCAAGAGGAAGCGATGTACGATCTGGCCCATTCCGACAATGCCGACTCGCTGCCCGATGTGGTGAACAATCCAACAGTTCAGGATCTAATGAGGAAGAAAGCGGATATCGATGAACAGTACGCAGACGCACTGAGTCAGTTCGGGCCAAATTGGCCGAAGGTGCAGTTGCTCAAGGCGCAGGATGAAAACATTGCCTCGCAATTGAAAGCCGCTAAGGTGAGTGCGGTCCAACTGGTGGATGACCAATATCACCAGGCGGAGGCGCACGAACGTCTTCTCGAGCGTGATTTGACCCATCAAGAAATGCTCGCGGACAACATGGCGCAGCGGCTTGTCGAATACAATATGCTGAAGCACGACGCGGAAACAAACAAGCAGCTCTACGATGGTCTGCTTGAGAAATTAAAAGAGGCGGGGATTTCGGCAGGCTTGCGTTCCAGCAATATCCGCATAGTCGATCCCGCGCTGGTTCCATCCGTTCCGGCACGTCCACAGAAGTCGCGAAACATCTTCCTGGCATTTCTTGTAGGACTGGTAGGGGGCGTAGGCCTGGCCTATTTGCGCGAGTACCTGGATAACACCATCAAGTCGCCGGATGATGTGCAGAATTTGACGGGCCTGCCATGCCTCGCGGTTGTTCCCGCGTTTGCGCGAAACGGCAGTCGCGCGCTGGCGCGAATTTCCAAACAGGCGGGAGCTGCCACAAACGGGGATTCTCGAGTCGAGCTGGTGTCCTTACAACAACCTAAGTCTGTAGTGTCTGAGGCGTTTCGCGCCCTGAGGACTTCTTTGCTGCTTTCCCAAGCAGATCATGCGCCGCAAGTTATTTTGGTGACAAGCGCCCTGCCCCGAGAAGGAAAGACAACGTCGGCGGCAAATCTGGCAATTACCCTGGCGCAATTGGGCGACCGGACAATGGTGATGGATTCCGATCTTCGGAAACCAGGAATTCGCCGGGCACTGAACTTGCCGAACGGGCACGCTCATGAGACTGGTCTGAGCTCTTATCTCGCTGGTGTTGCCTCTCTGCAGGATATTATCGTGCCACATCCGGCAGTTCCTAATCTGGACGCGATCGCAACGGGCCCAATTCCGCCAAATCCTGCAGACCTGCTCTCTTCGCACCGGATGGCCGAAGCTATTGAAGATCTGCGGCAGCAATACAAATTTATAGTGATCGATTCGCCGCCGATAATGGCAGCGACCGATGCCGTGATTCTGTCAGCATTGACGGACGGTGTGCTGCTCGTGGTATGGAGCAATGAGACGCCGAAGGAAGCATTCTCTCGCACGCGCGAGTTGCTGGCCGGCGTGAAAGGACATCTGCTAGGCGTTGTGCTGAATGCCGTGAACGCCGGAGCGCCGGATTACTACTACTCTTACCGATATTATCCGTATTCATATGGATATGGCGAAGATGAGAAGAATGACGAAACTGGCCATGCCTGAGATAAAAATTCCTGGCCTTGAGAGGAGAGGTTCATGCGCGCTTTAATTACCGGCGGAGCAGGATTCATTGGCTCGCATTTGGCAGAAGCGTTGCTGGCGCGAGGCGATGATGTGTTTATTCTGGACGATCTTTCGACTGGAAGCGTTGAAAATATCAGACATCTGAAGGGTTCTGCGAAATTCCACTATGTGTTTGATTCTTTGCAGAACCGGCATCTGCTCGCCGAGATGGTGGATGAGTCCGACGTTGTCTTTCACCTGGCAGCAGCGGTGGGAGTGCGCCTGATTGTCGAAAGTCCTGTCCGTACTATTGAAACGAATGTGAACGGAACGCAGTTGGTGCTGGATGCCGCCAACAAGAAGAGAAAGTTGGTATTCACCGCATCCACTTCCGAAGTTTACGGTAAGAGCACAAACGTGCCGTTCTGCGAAGACTCCGATCTGGTGCTTGGCCCCACCACAAAAGGAAGGTGGAGTTACGCGGCATCCAAGGCCCTGGATGAGTTTCTTGGGCTTTCCTACTGGAAGGAGAAAAAGCTGCCTGTGATTGTGGCGCGATTTTTCAATACGGTTGGACCGAGACAAACGGGGCGCTATGGCATGGTTTTACCCAATTTTGTCTCGCAAGCTCTGTCTGGAGAGCCGATCACAATCTTTGGCACGGGGCAGCAATCGCGTTGCTTTTGTGATGTGACGGATGCCGTTGAATCCATAATTCGTCTGGTGGATAGCGGGAAGGCAGTAGGGGAGGTCGTGAATATCGGAAGCGATCAAGAAGTTACGGTTGAGGGCCTCGCGCAACTCGTTAAACAACGAGCCGCGAGCAATTCACCGATCACCTACATTCCCTACGATCAGGCCTATGAGCCGGGATTTGAAGATATGCTTCGCCGCGTACCATCGCTCAAAAAACTGCAGGCGATCGCGGGCTTTTCTCCCAGGATTTCGCTCCACACAATCGTCGATCGTGTGATCGCGCACTTCCGCGAACGAACCGTGGCAGCGATACCAGCGCGCGAATCGCGTGTGCCGCTGATGATCTCGACAGCGGAAGAAGCAGGGGAAACAGCGATACCCTAGCGGGCCCGCTTACCACCGACCGGCAATGGCCTATGGAAAGCACTACTTCAACAGGAACCGGTGAGACCTTCAATTATTCCGGAACTGAGTTGGAAGCAATGGCCGAGGCGCACAACTATTGCCAGTGGATTCTGCGGTATTTTGCGCCATACCTCGGCAAGAAAATAGTCGAAATCGGAGCGGGCGCCGGCACGTTCTCCGAGCTTCTGTTAAGGCGCAAGGAAACGTCAGAGCTGGTGCTATTTGAAGCTGCTGAGAATCTCTTCCCTCTGCTACGGAGCCGATTTAACGACGACAGAGTGCGGTTGCATTTGGGCGCATTCGCACCCGCCGTTTTGACCGGGGCGCCTGATTCGGTGGTCCTCGTCAATGTTCTTGAGCACATCTTGGATGATGAACGCCTGCTCTCACAAATTCAAAAGTGCTTGAAAGTTGGCGGGAGTCTCCTTTTGTTCGTCCCGGCGTCGCAATGGAATTTCGGTTCATTGGACGAGGCATTCGAACATCACAGGCGATATAGCAAACCGGCACTGCGAAAAAAACTCGAGCACGCCGGATTTCGTGTCGAAAGGCAGCGTTACGTCAACTTTATGGGCATCGCTTCGTGGTTCCTGGCTGGAAAAGTTCTGCGTCAAACAACGATCAAGCCTTCCCAGGTGCGTTGGTATGACCGTTGGATCATCCCATGGAGCTTCGAGCTTGAGCGGTTCTGCGAGCCGCCGATTGGACAAAGTCTTCTGGCGGTGGCATCGAAATGAAATTTCCCGGCTGGTGGCGGAAAAGTAGTATTTATGAGCGGATCCTCGTCCTCCTGTTCATTGTGTCTTTGCCGCTTGTGAATCCATGGGTTCGAGGAGACGGCGTCGGCTACTATGCATATGCACGCGCTTTGGTGGTGGATCGCAACCTTCAGTTTGAGCCGGATTGGCTGCATGCAAATCCGAGCTTTCGCGACGGCAGAGTGGACGCTGACGGCCGCATTCGCGCAGATGAGTACACGTCCACCAGGCATCTGAATAATCACTTCACCATTGGGCCGGCCTTGCTTTGGATGCCCTTCCTTACAGCGACTCATGCAATGGTTCTTGGCGCGGACCGACTCGGCGCTCGCATTCCCGCAGATGGGTTTTCATGGCCATATCTCGACACTATGGCTATCGTCACTGCGGTTGCCGGTTTCATTGGCCTGCTCATCTCTTTTCGGCTTGCTCAAAAATATTTTCCGGCGCGTTGGGCGTTTTTGGCGACTCTGGGAATATGGTTTGCAAGCTCTTTGCCCGTCTACATGTACTTCAACCCATCGTGGTCTCATGCACAGTCTGCATTTGTAGTGGCGCTTTTTCTTTGGTACTGGGATCGCACCCGGAACGAACGCACACTCCGGCAGTGGTTCGTCCTCGGATTGATCGGCGGGCTCATGATGGATATGTATTATCCCAACGCAATATTTCTTCTGGTTCTTGTCGTGGAATTCGCAATCGGCTTGGCGGAACGGGTGAAATCGGAAGCGCTAGGGGCATCTTATGCGAAGCATCTAATTGGGACTTATGCGGCTTTTGCCGCTGTTCTGGTGCTGGCGTTTTCGCCAACTTTGATAACCCGCCGGATAATTTTCGGCAGCTTTTTCGCAACCGGGTATTCGGAAATTGGGTCCTGGAGCCTCAAAAATCCGTTGTGGGGCCGAGTGCTTTTTTCAGCAGATCACGGACTGTTTAGCTGGACGCCAATTCTCCTGCTGGCATCTGCGGGATTGCTGTTCTTGTGGCGCCGGAATAGAACGCTTGGCGCCGCGCTCGTACTCTCTGCGGCAGCATTTTACTCTCTGATTGCAACGTATCCAAACTGGGATGGTATCTCGTCCTTTGGGAATCGTTTTTTCGTGTCCCTGACTCCAATATTTGTGCTGGGCCTCGCAGCATTGCTGGCGGCCTATGAACAGCTGTGGCGTAAGCGCACGGCGGCGGGATCCAGCGTCATCGCGGTATTAGGCCTGCTGATTGCCTGGAATTTCGGTCTGATATTTCAGTGGGGCATGCACTTCATTCCGGATCGCGGCTCGATCTCGTGGGGCGAAATGGTGTCCAACCAATTCCGCGTGGTTCCGGCGGACTTTTCTGAATCGCTCACTCGTTACCTCACTGGCCGCCACGAATTGATGAGACAGATCGAAAGGAAAGATTTGCGTCAATTGGGAGAAGAGCAGCGTTCTGCAAAGGGGCAAACAGTCGAGAAATGAACAGAACGGAGCCAATGGCGAACGGAAATCGTCGGCTCAGTCGCGCGATTCAAATGGCGCTGGCCGATGTTCTTGCCATGGTGCTGGCGTCTTGCGAGGAAACTGCAAATGATACGCGAATCTGAAGGTGCTTCTGTGATGGCGGCCCCTGCTGCGCCCCCGACGAGCGAGACGGCGAGCGAGAAAAAAACGCGCGTCTTGCTGCTGTGTTCGCACCCCACGCAGTACGGTTCTCCCATGTGGCGGCGCCTTTCGCAGCATCCCAGGCTGGAAGTGCTTGTGGCGTACTGCAGCATGCAAGGCGCTGAGGCTCACATGGATCCTGATTTTGGCGTAAAAGTTGCGTGGGATGTGCCATTGCTCGATGGTTATCCTTGGATTCAGCTGAAGAATGTTTCTCTGCGTCCCAAGGTGGGTGGCGTTTTCGGCTTAATCAATCCTGGCATTTGGAAGGTGATACGCTCGGAACACTTTGACGCCATCGCTATTTTCACGGGATATATGTGTGCAACTTTCTGGATAGCACTCGCGGCCGCGAAACTTTCCGGCATTCCCGTTATGTATGGCACCGATGCCACCACGCTCCGTCCCATTGACGGCCGAGGCTGGAAAACGCCCGTCAAAAAATACCTGTGGCCGCGGCTATTTCAAATGGCGGATATGGTGATCGCACCGTCCAGCGGGACAGCCTCGCTAATGCGTTCCCTGAATGTGCGGAAAGAGAAGATCACTTTGATGCCCTATGTGGTTGACAATGATTGGTGGGTCGAAAACGCGAGCCGCGTTGACCGCAAGTCTGTTCGAAAAGCCTGGGGAATACGGGAGGACGCGCGCGTTATTCTTTTTTGCGCCAAGCTGCAGCCGTGGAAGCGGCCACAGGATTTGCTGCGCGCCTTTAGTCGCGCAAATCTTCCCAATGCTTATCTCGTCTACGCAGGCGATGGCTCTTTGCGCGGGCAATTGGAGCGCGAGGCAAACAAGCTCGGCGTTAGCGAACGGGTTCGCTTTCTTGGGTTCGTGAATCAGTCTGCTTTGCCGCAGGTTTATTGTTCTTCCGACGTGATGGTACTGCCCTCGGAATACGAGGCGTTTGGAGTAGTCGTAAATGAAGCCATGCTTTGCGGTTGTCCCGTAATCGTCAGCGATCGGGTAGGAGCTCGCTTCGACTTGGTGCAGGACGGTGTAACTGGCTACGTGTATCCGTGTGGAGATATTGCCCGGCTGGCGCACTGTTTGCAGCAAATCCTGTCGAATCCCGCATTGCTCCCCGAACAAAGAGATGCTGCGCGCGCGCGCATAACCCGGTGGTCTCCAGAACTTTATGTTCAGAGATTCGTACGGGCAGCGTGTTATGCCAAATCCGTGCACAGAACGAGAGAATGAGAGTTATTGCTGAATTATGAAAACACTGCTGCGCAAGTCGCTTCAGACCGGGACATCCGTGATTCCTGCGCCAGTGTTGTTTTGGACGGGAGCAGCGATGCGACGGCTGCGGTTGATTATCTCAGAAAAGCCGTTCCTGCATTTCAGCTGCCGTGTTTTAGATTTCCTGTGCTGCAGTCTTTCCCCCAAAATCGTCTTGCGCCGTATTTCGTGTGAGACGGAGTCTTTCGCGTTGTGGATTCGCGTGAACGATCCCAGCCATTACGATCTGGTGAGCGGAATGTACGAAGCTGTTGTCCTCGAGTGGTTGCGAAAGAATCTAAAGCCGGGTGAGACTTTTTGGGATGTAGGAGCCAATATCGGCTTCTACGCCGTTCTCGCTGCGCGACTTGTTGGGCCAGCAGGATTTGTCGTTGCGGTCGAAGCAGATCCGAAAGTAGCTGAAATCCTAGCCAGGAATTTTGAAGTCAACCAGTTGAGCAATGCCAGAGTAATTTCGGGTGCGATCACCGACCATACTGGCATGGCGCGACTTGGGCGCGCGCCGGCGACCGACTGGACTGGTCTCTACTATGAAAAACCGGATGAATGGATTGATGTCCCTGCATTTACCGGGGACGGCTTGTTGAAATCTTTAGGAACTGACCGGGTTGACGCCGTCAAGATCGACGTTGAAGGAGCTGAAGCTTGTGTGCTCGCGGGTATGATCGAGGTCTTATCAAAAATGAGGCCGCTCCTGCTGATCGAAGTACATCGTACGCATGCAGACGTGGAAGAGCAAGTCTCGAGGATTCTTGCTGCTTGTCGATTTGAGTTTGAAATTTTGGACCGCATGGATACAACGATGCATATCGCCGCAAAACCCAGTTCGAGATCAGCGGCGCTCTGCAATGAATTCGCTCCAAAATGACTGCGCGATCAATGCCGAATAACAAAGGTGCGAATACGGTATGTTACCTGGGACCAAAAAAGGGCATCTGACACAGCGCGCATCCGTGCACCTGGACATGGCGCGCGGACTCGCGGCCCTGGCTGTGCTGTTCGGCCATGTGCGAGGGTTGTTCTTCGTCCCGTATCATGAACTTACTCACCATTCGGTCCTACTTGGAATATTTTACGGAGCGACGACGCTCGGGCATCAAGCAGTCATCGTATTTTTCGTGCTTAGCGGATTTTTTATTGTCTCGAGTGTCGTGGCTTCCTTTGAACAAGGACGTTGGTCCTGGAACGTATACCTCGTAAATCGAATTGTACGCCTGAGCCTGGTGTTGATTCCCGCGCTGATCTTATGCTTCATCATCGATCACATCGGGATGCTACTGCCATCCACCAGCGCGCTCTATCACCATCCCGTGGAAAATCTGGTTACGACAAGCGTGGCGCAGTTGGAGACATTCCGGAACTTCGTAGGCAGTCTTTTCTACGTTCAGAGCATCTTGGTACGACCGTTTGGCTCCGATGGACCTTTGTGGAGCTTGAGTTACGAATTCTGGTATTACATTTTGTTTCCCATTGCGCTTTGTGTTTTCGCACGCAAATTCCGGCCTGCAGTTAGAGCTATTTATTTTGCACTGGCAATTTTCATTGTTTTCTTCATCGGACGCACTATTGCGCTCTATTTCTTGGTCTGGCTGATAGGAGGCGCAATTGCATTCTCGCTGATTCGCGGCCACGTGCAACTGCGGCTTCGATGGGCGAATGCGGCGGCAATCGTGCCTCTATTTTTTGTGCTTGGGTTCAGCGCGTTGCGGCCACTGAGTTCTGCGTTTCTAACGGATTGCATTGTCGCTGTCGGGTTCGCGATGTGGATGTACTCGCTCTTAGACTTACCGGAAAAACAGTTATCTCAGTGGTATGCGAAGATTGCGCGGCTCCTTGCGGGTTTTTCCTACACGCTATATTTGACGCATTTCCCTGTGGTTTTTTTAATACGAGCGCGAACCCTTCACGGGCCTATGTGGCGGCCGGATTTCGTTCACATCCTCTCTGCCGCCGGAGTCGCGATGATCGCAATCGCTTTTGCATACGCAATAGCGCAAGTTACGGAATCAAAAACGGCGCTGGTCAGGCACAAGGTAATGAGCGTATTCCGATGAGATTGGTATCGATATCAGAGCGAAACAAGCAGTCGCTCATCACCCTGGTCGTGTGGCTGATGGGATTGTGGGTCGCTTGGACTGTGGGCCACTGGGTCGCCGGCGGAGAGACCGATCTGCTGATATTCGCAGCTGTGGGCATAGTTCTTGTAGCGATTGCGCTTATGATTCTTCGGAACTGGCGCGCTGGCTTCTACTTCTTTATAGTCTGGCTTCTGTTCGAAGACCTTATTCGCAAATATCTTGGCAACAACATGGCCATTTTTTTTGCCAAGGATGCTTTGGCGGGCCTCAGCTACATCTCTCTGCTGTTGGCAATTCGCCGCAAGGAAGCAATCGCCTTTCGCCCTCCATTCATGCTCTTTTTGACTTTCTTTTTCTGGTTTGCCGTTCTCCAGGTGTTCAATCCCTATTCTCCCAGCCCGCTCTATGGCGTCCTTGGATTGAAGATCGACTTTTTCTACATTCCTTTGATGTTTCTTTCGTATGCGCTCATTCGTGATGAGCGTGATCTCCACCGATTCCTGCTGGTGTTCATGGTCCTTGCGATTGTGATCTCGGGCCTGGGAATTATTCAGGGAGTCGTCGGACCTCAATTTCTGAACCCTCCAACACTTCAGCATGACATTCGCGAACTCAGTTCCCTGGACAAAATTAGTCCGCTCACTAAGCAGGTCTTTTTTCTTCCGTGCGCCGTGTTTGTAAGTTCGGGCAGATTTGCGTTCTACTTGATCCTCACAGTCATTGTCGGCCTGGGCACGGCGGGTTATTTCGTTCTCTCTTCTTTAAAAGGGCGAATGATCACGTATATCGGAATTGGATTGATGGCCATTGCTATCTTGCTGAGCGGGTCGCGGGGCGCGTTCCTTTTCTGCTTAATCAGCGTTCTGGTGCTCTGCGCGGCGTTTCTTTGGGGCGCCCCGTGGCGATGGGGCCGGGGACATCGCCTCGTCAAGGCAATCAGACGAAGCCTCATTTTCGCAAGCCTGGCACTTGCCGGATTCGTGCTGATTTTTCCGGAAGCCGCGGGTTCCCGGTTGGGTTTTTATTCTCAAACTTTGCTGCCATCCAGTTCCGCCTATGAATTGGGCAACCGGTCATGGACTTACCCAATGGAAGAATTAGGCAAAGCGTTTTCGGGGCAACACTGGATAGTTGGAAACGGTACTGGGACAGCCTCGCTCGGCGATCAATATGTCATGCGCTTTGTCAAGGAACCGCCGCCGGACGTCTCGGTAGAAGAAGGATTTGGCCAGATGATCGCTGAGATGGGAATCCTGGCTCCTATTTTGTGGATTCTATGGACTGTTTCGCTGCTCATTGCGTGTTGGAGGGTTACGGTTCACTTGAAGGAGACGCGATTCTTCCCGATTGGGGTCGCTATCGTTTGGTACGGCGTTTTGCTCCTCTTTGGGCTGACGTATCTGGGCTTGGACGCGTACCAAAACTACGTCAATAACGCCTTTTTGTGGCTGCTCATCGGCATTCTGTTCCGCCTGCCGGAACTGGCCGCGCAGGACGTTGCCGTTCCAGTGGCCACTCTGGACGTTCAGCATTTATGATAAAGGAACCCAAGCCGCGGATTGCTGTAGTTTCTCCGTTCCTCGACAAGCAGCATGGCACGGAATTATGTGTCGCGGAACAAGTGGAAAGGCTTGCTGACGAATACGAATTCCACGTGTACAGCACGCGAATCGCGGATATGGATACGCGCAAGTTCAGATGGCACCGGGTTCCCGATATTCCCGGCCCGCACTTGGTGAAATATATCTGGTTTTTCTGTGCGAATCACCTGTGGCGCTGGCTTGGCCGCGTTTCAGGCAAAGTCGATTTCGATCTCACTTACTCTCCGGGAATCAACTGTTTCGACGCAGAACTGATCGCTGTGCATATGGTGTTTGCCGAGTTTTTTGAACGAGTCCACGGGAATTCGATTGCGCAGGCAAGCCAGTCAGGCTCGTGGTTCCGAACCATCCACCGAAGGCTGTTTTACAGACTCATCATTTTGCTGGAGCGGCAGATTTATGCGCGGCCAACTCTCCCGCTTATTGCGGTTTCACGAAAGGTTGAAAATGAGCTGAAGCGATTTTACGGGTGTAGGAGTTCGTCTTTTGTCGTATATAACGGAATTGAATCATCGAGGTTCAAGCCACAGGTTCGGCAGAGCCTTCGTGGTCAGGCTCGAGCCACCCTCGGCTATTTGGAATCCGATTTCGTGCTGCTCCTGATTGGTAACGACTGGAGAACAAAGGGCCTGCACTGTTTGCTCGAGGCCGCCGCTCTGCTTAAGTCGCGATGTGTGAAAGTAGCCGTGGTTGGGAGGGACGACATCTCGCCTTTCCGCGCGGCAGTGGAGAGCAGGGGCTTGAATTCGAGCGTTCAGTTCCTGCCTTTAAGACCTGATCCTGAACTCTATTACGCAGCTGCGGATGCATACGCCGGTCCCTCTTTGGAGGATGCCTTTGGGATTCCTCCACTCGAAGCGATGGCCTGTGGCCTTCCCGTTATTGTCAGCCGACAGGCCGGGGTCAGCGAGCTGATCGCGCATGGAGAGGACGGGTACATCCTCGAAAATCCCCAGGAACCGCGGGAGCTTACATCTTTGATAGCGAAGCTTTGCGAAGATAAAGAACTTAGGCAGCGTATAGGTCGCAGGGCTGCTGAGACGGCGCGTCAATACACATGGGAGCGTAACGCCGCACGTTTCCACGAGATCCTGCAGCATGTATTGGAGAAGAAACAGGAGAATCACTGCATGCTGAGGGAACCTGACTGTCCGGAGGCTCGAGATTGAACGCGCGGCACTTCTCGCTTGGCTCATGATTGTTGGACTTTTTTCCGGGATTTCTAGCGTCGGTGGAGTTCAAACCGCCGGGCGCCAAACGGCTGCTGCGTTGACGAATATTGCGAACAATCGCGGCTGGTCATGCGCTTTTATGAGTCTTAACGATTCCCGGGGAGAGCACGAAGCCTCTGCGGCGGGCATACATTTTCGCTTTTGTGGCTTTGCTCGCCGGAAATCGGCATTCATGCTCGAAGCTCTCAACCTTGCGCGAGGCAAGCCGAAACTGATTTTTGCGGCGCATCCAAATCTATCGCCGATCGCATCGGCTATGAAAGTTGTCGCGGGAAACGCGCGAATCATTGCGGGAGCGCACGGAGTCGAAGTGTGGCAGCCATTATCGGCCATGCGGCGCAGAGCGCTTCTCCAGGCGGACCTGATCGTCGCGCCAAGTTCAGATACGATGCGCAGACTCGCGCAAATTCAAGGCGTGCCGGAAGACAAAATGCGCAAGCTTCCATGGGCAGTCGACCCAGAATTCATGGAACTCGCCAGTTCGGCCGCCAATTTGCCGCTGCCCGTGGGATTTCCGCATGGCCAAACGGTGCTCTCCGTCGGCCGTTGGTCTGCGGAGGAACGCTACAAAGGTACCGATATATTGATCCACTCCGTCGCCAAGCTTTCAGCTGACTTTCCTGACGTTCATCTTGTTTTGGTCGGCTCGGGCGATGACATTCCGCGGCTTAAGCAAGAGGCGCAGAATTGTGGCACGCCACAACGCATTCATTTTTTCACCCAGATCTCTCGAAGCGAGCTCGCCGCCTGCTATTTTAAAGCTGACGTTTTTGCGCTACCCAGCACTGGCGAGGGATTTGGCCTGGTTTTTCTGGAAGCGATGGCATTTGCAAAGCCGGTCCTTGGCGCAAATGCTGGCGGAATCCCAGATGTTGTAGAACATGGCCGCGAAGGCTTGCTCGTTAGCCCGGAAACAGAGACAGTCTCATCCGCGCTCGCACAACTACTTTCAAATCCTGCTCTACGGGCGGACCTTGGGACGCGCGGCAAACAGCGCGTTATACGCGAATTTTCATTTGAATGCTTCGAGCAACGCTTGCTGAATACCGTGAAGGAACTAATCGAAGTAGCGCCAGCCGAAGTTGACTTGGCCAGACCATGAACATACTCATGACCGCGCAGGCCTATTATCCGTTTTGTGACAAGGGTGGACCTGCCGTCAAAGTACGCGCAATCGCACTTGGCTTGGCAAAACTGGGCCACTCGGTAGCAGTTCTCACTTCAGATTGGGGATTTCAGCCATCGATGGCTCCAACCATGTCCGCAGGGAAATGCCGCTTAGGTTGGTGCGCACAGGAGTCCGGGGTAACAACGTTTTTCCTCCGAAGCGTAGGACGCTATCGCGCGCTGTCCCTGAATCCGGATGTGTTAACATTTTCATCGCGCCGCATCAAGGGATACGACGTCGTCCACGTCTATGGTCTTTACGACTTTCTGGGCCCTGCCGTGACTTTTTTCTGTCGCAGCAACCATATCCCGTATGTCGTCGAGCCGATGGGCATGTTTCGCCCAATCGTTCGCAATATCAGTTTGAAAAAACTTTATCACCGCACGCTCGGGAAAAAGCTTCTTGGGTCCGCTCAGTGTCTGATCGCGACGTCGGACCACGAAAAGGGAGAGCTTGTGGCTGAAGGAATTGACCCAAGCCGAATAGTTGTGCGGCGCAACGGTGTCGAATTGCCTCCCCTTTTGCCGGAACGGGGAGCATTTCGCGCGCAATGGAACATTCCAGCCGATGCACAGCTGGTCCTGTTTCTTGGCCGGTTGGAAGCAAAGAAAAGTCCAGAGTTGCTGCTGACCGCTTTTGCGGAGTGGCGCAGGAAATCCCAGTCCGTCGCACCTTGTTTTCTTGCAATCGCTGGCCCTGAACAACAGCGCGGCTATTCGTCGCGGCTTGCTTCGATGGCTTCCTCGTTGGGCGTCGCGGATTCTGTTCGACTTACCGGGCCGCTTTACGATGAGAAAAAATGGAGCGCCTATCGCGATGCGGACGTTTTCGTACTTCCCTCGCAGAATGAGAATTTCGGAAATTCAGTCGCCGAAGCGATGGCTTGCGGCACTCCGGTTGTCGTGACGGATCAATGCGGAATTGCCCCGCTCATTGCCGATAGGACCGGTTTGGTTGTTGCTCACGATGGGAGTGCAATAGCGAGTGCTTTGCAGCGTATTCTTGAAGATCCAGCCGTTGCGTCGCGTTTTCGTGGCGCCTGCCCGGCGGTTGTCAGCGGGCTTTCTTGGGAAGAGCCCATTTCTCAAATGCTAGGCGTCTACCGCGCCGCCTTGGCGAAAGGTGCTGTAACATGAAAGCTCAATCGGCTTCCTGTCGCTCGCTATTGCAGTTGTATGGCTCGGCGAGGGTGGGCATTGGCCGGGTGCATTTTGTTGAAGGGCTTCGTTGTGGAAGCCGCGCATTCCTCAAACAGGCGAACTGATTCTTATGTGCGGAATTTGCGGCATTATTGGCAATGAAAACCAAACCGCTGCGATGGGGCAGGTTCAGCGAATGATGCAGGCCATGATGCATCGTGGGCCTGATGGTGAAGGTTTTTTCGCTGCCGGTGGCGCTGCTTTTGGCATGCGACGCCTCAGCATCATAGATCTTGCTGGGGGCCAGCAGCCCACCTGGAATGAATCTGGAACATTAGCCGTTGTATTCAACGGAGAAATCTATAATTTTCGCGAATTGCGCCGCTCGCTTGAGAACCATGGTCATGCTTTCTCCACGCAATCCGATACGGAGACTCTTGTCCACGCCTATGAAACATGGGGAGCGGACTGCGTTCGGCATCTGCGCGGCATGTTCGCCTTTGCCGTCATGGAATTGCCTGATGGAAAGATGAACCGCGCACGCCGTGTGTTTCTGGCGCGCGACCGCATGGGAATCAAGCCTCTTTACTATGCCTTTGCGGGGGGCGATTTTCTTTTCGCGTCAGAAGTTCGCGCCCTTTTAGCCAGCGATTGCATTCCGCGACAGCTTTCATCCTCTTCGATTTCAAGTTACCTGCTGTTCGGGTCGGTATGCGAGCCGATGACGTTGATCGAGGGTATTCGCTCGTTGCCTCCAGGATATTGCGGTTACGTCTCGGCCGACGCTCCCACTCGTTTTGAGCCCAAGCCGTATTGGACAGTTTCCGACGCGGCGCAATCTTCCGAGATGCACTCTGCTGGATCCGGCGCTGAACATATCCGCGCAGCCTTGGAGGACTCTGTCCGTTGCCATCTAATCTCCGATGTTCCGCTCGGCGTCTTCTTGAGCAGCGGAATTGATTCCACGGCTCTCGCCGCCATCGCCAGCAAACAATGCGCGCGGATAAAAACGTTCACTGTGGTGTTCTCCGAGCAAGAATTCAGCGAAGCGGAGCTGGCCCGCTCGACGGCCGATCGGTTGGGAACAGAACATTCTGAACTTTTGCTGACTGGCGAGGAAATGCGGGTGCGTTTGGATGAAGCGATTGCCGGATTCGATCAGCCGAGCGCAGACGGCATGAACACCTACTTCATTTCTTGGGCGGCCCGGCAGGCAGGTCTAAAAGTAGCTTTGTCTGGTTTAGGTAGCGATGAAATTTTTGGCGGTTACAGCACCTTTCGCGCCACGGCGCAAATTTCGCTGCTTATGGCCAGCGCGCGATTTTCGCCTGAATTCCTCCGCAAAATGGCTGTTCGCGTCGGCCTTTGGGGAGCACTCAACGGCACGAGTCCAGACCGAATACGCAAAGCAAGTTCCGCATTCATCCAGCCAACGGATCTTCCGCATCCGTATTACTTCACGCGTACGCTTTTCGTGCCGGAGGCTGCCGGAGAAATGCTTCGCACATCACCAGATACTTGGAAAAATTCGCCGTGGTGGCAGTGGCTATCGAAAGCTGCCGAAGATACAGCGCAGCTCGACCGTTTCACTGCTGTTTCCTGGCTGGAAAACCGCTCGTATCTTGTCAGCATGCTGCTTCGTGATACCGATACCATGAGCATGTGCCATTCTCTCGAGGTTCGTGTGCCTTTTCTCGATGATGGCCTCTTGACAATGGCCCTCTCCTGTCCGGAATCCGCTAAGGACAAAAAAGGCGTCAGAAAGTCGCTCCTGATTGAGGCTCTCGGCGATTTGATTCCGGCGAACATTGTTCAGCAGCCCAAGCGGACGTTCACCTTGCCCTGGGAAGTTTGGTTGCGCGGACCATTGCGGCAACAGGTCCAATCCAGCCTGTCGAATTGTGACCCCTGCCTTGCGTCTATCATCGATACTAGTGAGGTCACAAAGATCTGGGAGGGGTTTCTTGCAGGCCGAACGAGCTGGTCTCGGCCGTGGAGCATTTTTGTCTTGAATGAATGGGTGACACGGAACCTGACAAGCGCATCGAATGTTTTGGCATCCGCATCAGACGGTAAGGCGGCAGCTCCCGCGCTACGGTAACGCGGAGAGTCTCGCTTGCGCGAGAGCAAGGGAAAAACCCAGCGAATCATGATCATCTTGGGAATCAATGCATACCACGCGAACGCTTCGGCGGCGATTCTTGTGGATGGCCGCCTGATCGCGGCCGTCGAAGAAGAACGTCTGAATCGCATCAAGTATGCTGCGGGCTTGCCGCACCGGGCGATTCAATATTGTTTGCAGGCCGCCGGAGCGAAGCTGTCCGACGTCGATCATATTGCCATCCCTCGCGATCCCTGGGCGCGCATCGAAACGAAGCTGCGCTTTGCACTGCGCATGCCTCGTTTCGCAATGGAACGCGCCAAGGTTGCTGCTCGTTTTGGAGGAATCCGGCAGGAATTGGCTGCCGCGCTGGACTTGGACGCGAAAGCGATTCGCGCGCAGTTTCATCGCATTGAACATCATCGCGCCCATTTGGCCAGCACTTTTTTTGTTTCGCCATTCGAGCGCGCGGCGGTGCTTTCCGCTGACGGTCTTGGTGACTTTGCCAGCACAATGTGGGGTATCGCCGAGGGTTCTCAAATTCGAACTGCCGGGGCTGTTTCCTTTCCCCATTCGCTCGGCATGTTTTATACAGCAATGACGCAGTACCTCGGTTTCTGCAAATTTGGTGACGAATACAAGGTCATGGGCTTGGCTGCCTACGGTTCTCCGGCTTACCTCGAGCAGTTTCGTGACATCATCTCTGCCGTACGGCCGCTTGGTGTGCGGCTGAACCTTCGCTACTTCACGCATCACAAATCAGGTCCCGAAATGACCTGGAAAGAAGCTGGCACAACGCCGGTGCTGGGCCGCCTTTTTTCGCCTTATCTTGAGCAGCAATTTGGCCCGGCGCGCGCGCCAGAAGAGTCCGTCAGCGATCGTCATAAAGATTTTGCCGCCTCTATGCAAGCGCTCTTAGAGGAGATCCTGCTAGCTAATGTCAACGCACTTCAGCAGCAGACGAAGGTAAAAACCCTCTGCCTCGCTGGAGGCGTTGCCTTCAATTGCGTCGCCAACGGCAAAATCCTCGAGCGCACTCCTTTTGAACATGTCTACGTGCAGCCGGCAGCAGGTGATGGCGGGCTCTGCGTAGGAGCTGCTTTTGCCGTTCAGCACGAAGTGCTTGGAAAACCGCGATCTTTTCAAATGGATCACGCATTCTGGGGACCGGGGTTTGAGCCGTCTGAAGTTCGCGCCGCTGTATCAGCGAATTCTTTCGATGCAGACGATGTGCAAATTGCCGAACTCGATGAGGACGCCTTGCTCCGCGCAACCGCAACGCGCATCGCTCAGGGAAAAATCGTGGGATGGTTTCAAGGCCGGTCGGAGTGGGGCCCGCGCGCGCTCGGCAACCGCAGCATTCTGGCCGATCCACGCCGCAGCCAGATGAAAGATATCTTGAATCGGCGTATCAAGCATCGCGAAAGTTTTCGTCCGTTCGCACCGTCGATCCTTGAGGAATGCACGGATGAGTTTTTCGAGCGGGACCATCCTTCACCTTTTATGACTTTCGCCTATCCCGTCCGCGCGTCGAAGCGTGCGGCAATTCCTGCGCCAACGCATGTGGACGGCACGGCGCGTTTGCAAACTGTTAATCGCAATACGCACTCTCTTTATTGGCGATTAATTCGGGCTTTCGGCGATGTGACCGGCGTGCCTGTTCTTCTTAATACTTCGTTTAATGACAATGAGCCGATCGTCTGCAGCCCGCAAGAGGCGCTGGCTTGCTTTGAACGCACCAAAATGGATGTTCTGGTTCTGGGTAACTTTATGCTTGAGAAGAAACCGTCAGAAAGTTTGAGTGAGAATACGTCCGCCGAAGCGCTGGGTATGAAACTCTAACGACTTGGGAAACTCGCTGTGCGAATCTTATTATTGAACGAATATTTTCCGCCGGACACTTCCGCCACCGCCAAAATGGCCGCGCTGGTAGCGAGCGCGCTCGCGCGGCGGCATGAAGTGACTGTCCTTGCGGGCCGGCCCTCATACGACCCCGACGAGCATTATCCGTTCGCATTTCTTCGGCGTGAGCGGCGCGACGGCATTGCTGTGGAGCGTGTCGGCTCTACTGTCTATTCTCGCCACCAGATGCGCAAGCGCCTCGCCAATTATCTCTCGTACGTATCTCTGGCCGTTCCGCGAGCGTTGAGCATCAAGACGGATTTGATCCTCGCGATGACCGATCCGCCATTTGCGGGAATTGTTGGCGCCATGCTTGCCGGAATGAAGCGCGTCCCATTTGTCTATAACATTCGCGATCTCTATCCCGATATGGCTGTTGGCGGAGATATCGTACGTCCGCGAATGTGGGTAAGCATTTGGGAGAAGCTGCATCGCGTTGCCCTTCGGCGTGCTGGCCGCGTGATTGTCCTGGGCGACGATATGCGCGACCGCATCTTGGCGAAAGGTGTCGATGCGCGCCGCGTCGTCGTAGTTCGAGACGGCATTTCCTTGCCGGTGCCGGATGCGCAACGGGATCATCCCGCCATTCGCGAGATTCGCGGCTCTGGTGAATTTATCGTGCTGCATGCTGGCAATCTCGGTTTTTATGGGGCATGGCCGACGCTGCTCGATGCCGCCAGGATCTTACCGCAGAACGGCATTCGCCTGGTTTTTGTCGGAGACGGCGCAAGCCGAAATCAGCTCGAACGATCGAGTCAAGACTGCGGCATAGTTCGCTTCCTTCCCTTCCGGCCGGCGAACGAAATCCCTTGTGTTCTTGCCGCCGGAGACGTTCACGTTGTGACCATTCGCCGAGGACTCGATGGCGTAGTTGTTCCCAGCAAGCTCTACTCGATCCTCGCCGCTGGCAGGCCGGTTCTCGCGGTTGCTCCGGAAGAGACTGATGTCGCGCGAGTTGTTCGGCGCGAGCGTTGTGGATTGGTGGCTGATCCGGATAAGCCGGCCGAAGTTGCCGCGGCGATTGAATCGCTGAAGAATGATCCCGTTCAACTTGCTCTCATGGGACAGCGGGCTCGCGAAGCGTCACGCCAGTTCGCCAGGGCGAACGAGCTCGACAAATTTGTTAGCGTCGTTGAAGAAGCGAAATCTCATGCTGCACAGGGGCATTCATAAATGTGGAATGGCAAAAATGTGTTGGTTACTGGCGGCGCGTCGTTCATTGGTTCCAATCTGGTGGACGCTTTGCTTGAGCGCGGCGCGCGAGTCCGCGTTGTGGACGATCTTTCCAGCGGCCGGCTGGAAAATATTCAGGATCATATACTGAACAGCAAAATTCGCTTCATCGAAGCCGATTTGCGCGAACCAGGTGTCGCTCGCGCCGTTATGAAGGACATTCAGGTTGTTTTCCATCTCGCTGCTGATCACGGCGGGCGCGGCTATGTGGATTTGCATCAGGCTGGTCCCGCATCGAACCTGCTCCTCGATGGAATGGTCTTCTGGGAAGCAGTGAAAGCTGGCGTCGAAAAGGTCTGCTATGCCTCATCCGGGTGCGTGTATCCGAATTATATGCAAACCGACACCACTAAGGAGATTTATTTGAAAGAGTCCGACGTGAAGCCGCCGCACGATGCCGATAATATGTACGGCTGGGCAAAATTGATGGCCGAGATGACCCTGCAGGCCTATCACCGCGAGCACAATCTCGGCGCGGCTTCATGCCGTTACTTTACCGTTTACGGCCCGAGAGGCGTGGAAAATCACGCGGTAATCGCCATGATTGGACGCGCGTTTGTGGGCCAGAACCCTTTCGAAATCTGGGGCGATGGCCAGCAGATCCGCAATTGGACTTACGTGGACGACATTGTGGAAGGCACCATTCTGGCCGCCGAGAAGATCAATGATGGGACCGCCGTGAACTTGGGCACCATGGAACGTGTTCGCGTCATGGACGCCGCTCAATTGGCTCTTGAATACGCAGGCAAAAAAGCCGATTTCAAGTTCCTACGCAATATGCCCACCGGCCCCGCGAATCGCGTCGCAGACAACTCCCTTGCTAAGAAACTGCTCGGCTGGGAGCCGCGCGTCATGTTTCGCGATGGCTTGCGCAGAACCATGGACTGGTATTTTGCGGATCGCCGCCCAGACGAGGTCAGGGACCGCTTGGAGACAATGCTTACCGCGCGCTGAATTCAGAGGTGAATCGTGGTATCGAGCAGTTGGATCGCTTTCGGAATCGCTTTAATGGCCTCCTTTCTCCTTACTTGGCCAGTGAGGCAATTTGCGCTGTATGTCGGATTCGTCGACCGCCCCAGCGCTCGCAAAGCTCATCTGCGGCCCATGCCCTTGCTGGGTGGAGTGGCAATCTACGTGGGATTTGTGCTCGCGGTTGCCATGACCATAGAGAGTGGCATGCGCATGGAGGTTTTGGGCATTGTGGGTGGCGCTACGCTTCTTGCCGTCACTGGCATTCTTGACGATAGCGGTATTCTCCATCACCAAATCAAACTCTTTGTCAGCATGCCTCTGGCCGCATGCATGCTCGTAGCCGCAGGAATTCGCCCTGCCATCTTCTCGCAAATCATCGGTGGCAAAACGGGAACGATTGTCGATGTATTGCTCACCATCCTTTGGGTCGTCGGCATCACTGCCGCTTTCAGCATCTTGGACCATATGGATGGTTTGTGCGCCGGCATAGCGGCGATTGCGGCGGCCTTTTTTACCCTTTCTGCGGCGCTTAACGGGCAGCGCATGGTTTGCACGCTTGCCGCGGCGGCCTTGGGCGCTTCATTGGGCTTCTTGCGGTGGAACTTCGCTCCGGCAAAAATTTTCATGGGTGATGGCGGCGCCATGTTTTTGGGATTCCTCATGGCCACACTTGGCTTGAAGCTGCGGCCGGCTATCGCGCACCCGGCAGTGGACTGGCTCGCGCCCGTGCTAATCCTCGCAGTTCCTATTTTCGATACGACCTTGATCTCCATTTCGCGCTCCCGCCGTGGGCTTCTACCATTCGCTTCTCCCGGCAAGGACCACACCGCTCATCGGCTTTCGAATTTGGGTCTCGGACACACTCGGGCTGTTTTAACTGTGTACCTCGTCGGCTGCGTTTTCGGAATCTTAGGCGTTGCGATTTCCTACCTCCGCTATTTTGAGAAAGGGGCTCTTTGCGTATTTCTCTTGGCGACAGCTGCATTCGCCGTGATCGCCTTGGAGCGTTCGCCCTATGAAGACCAGCGTCAATTGGTGAATCCCGCCGCCACGGCGCCTCAGAGCCTCACCGGCTCGGACTGACGCGCCCACTATGCGCAAGTGAATGGCTACGCTATACTCTCTGCTTCGGAGAAAGAGTCCTGGTGGGCCGCTCTGGCGGCCATTGGTTTGCAACGGATAGCAATCTGAGAGCTACCCGGTAAATTCCCGTGAAAAGAGGAAGTCCATCCGTGGCGAGTTCTTCGTCAAATCATCTTCGCACCTCTGGCTCGACTACAAACGACGGAACCGTCGCGATCATTGGCGGCTCAGCCGCGGGCTTTTTTACCGCTTATCTGCTGGCTCGCGAAGGAGTCCCTGTCAAACTTTTTGAACAATCGGAGGAACTGGAAGCGGCCGCACGGACCTTGATTGTCACCCGGCGGATGAACGACTTGCTTGGCGATTCCGGCTCGTACAGCATCGTCAATGAAGTTCGCAAGTTCGAGCTTTTCACCGACGGTCGCGCCGCGACTGTGGCTCTTGCTCACCCGGATCTGATCATTGAGCGCTCCAAACTGATTCGTTCCCTCGCGGAACACGCTCAACGCGCTGGCGCCGAAGTGCAACTCGGCCGGAATTTTCGCAAGTTCCGGCCTCAGAAAGGAAAGTTGGAGCTTGAACTGCAGCACACCGGCAAAGACTCGACCGAGCCGTTCGTCGCGAAAACAGTAATTGCCGCTGACGGATCTTCAAGCGCTGTCGCCAGGGCCGCAGGATGGCCGCAATCCACCACCGTTCCTCTGATTCAAGCGATTGTGCCGCTTCCGAAAGACATGTCTCCCGATACCGTTCGGGTTTGGTTCGTTCCCGACGACACGCCTTACTTCTATTGGCTCATACCTGAATCAGCAGAAAGAGGCGCGCTCGGTTTGATCGGAGAATCCGGTTCAGAAGCGCGAAAGCACCTCGAGGCATTTCTCGAAAAGCGCAAGCTCGAACCTTTGGAATTTCAGGGCGCTCGCATTCCTGTCTATAGCCGCTGGGTTCCGGTAGAGAAGGAACTCGATGGCGCGCGTGTTTTCCTCGTAGGCGACGCAGCGGCACAAGTAAAAGTAAGCACCGTCGGAGGAATCGTTACCGGATTGCGCGGCGCGCTCGGCGTTGCCGAAGCGATTTTGAATCGCGGCTCCCGCGCGGAACTGCGGCGCTTGCGGCGCGAGCTTGACCTGCATCTTCTGGTTCGCCGCGCTTTGCACCATTTCCAGCAGGATGATTACAGCAGCCTTGTCGACTCGCTGAATGCGCCGGCGAAACGCTCGCTCAGCCAATTTTCGCGTGATGAAGCCCTCAAACTTCTCTGGCGAGTTTGCGTGAATCAGCCTCGCCTTATTCTAATGGGCCTTCGCGGGCTGCTCACTGGCGGACGCCGCTTCTATCAGGAAAATCCCTAAAAGCTGCCCTGCATGTACTTCCTCGGGCTATCGGCGCTCGCTCACAATACCGCCGCTGCGCTTCTCGGTGACGCCGGCGTTGTTGCCGCCATCGAAGAATCCAAACTCGTCCGTTCACGCGACGCAAATGGCATCCCCCGCGCCGCCATTCATTTTTGCATGCAGTGCGCTGGAATCGGGTGGCGCGACATTGGCGCAATCGCTGTCGCCAATCGTCCATGGCGAGTGTGGACGCGCCGTGCCGCCTTTCACTCGAAGTTCCTCGCGACCTCGCCAGTCTCCAGCGCCTATTATGAAAGCAAAGCAATCGGAGAGCTTGCGACAGAATTAAACAATCAGCGCATTCTCCGTCTGATGTCTGCGGATGCGCGCGTTCCTTTGCTGGCCTTCGATCATCATCTCTGCCACGCGGCCAGCGCCTTTTATGCTTCATCTTTTTCGCGCGCCCTCATCGTCACCTATGACGAGCAAGGCGGCGGTCAATCGGGCATCGTTGCCCTCGGTGACTCAGGCAAGATTCGCGTGCTTCATACCACTCCGTTTCCCGATTCTCTGGGCTGGATATATTCGCAAATCACTGAGCTGCTCGGTTTTGTCCCCCATCAGCATGAGCACAAAACCCAGTGGCTCAGCGTCACGGCAGAGCCGCGCTATTTGGATATTTTTCTCCGCATGATTCGGCGTCCCGGTAGCGCGTTCCCAAAACTGGATCCCTCGTTTTTCACGCGCGGATTCGCTGGGCGGCTGGCTTTTTCGCGAATTTTCTACGAGCAGCTCGGAATTACTGCACAGCATCAATCGGAACTCTCCGACA
The DNA here is from genome assembly GCA_035933545.1 of Candidatus Acidiferrales bacterium. Lineage (GTDB taxonomy): Bacteria > Acidobacteriota > Terriglobia > Acidiferrales > UBA7541 > DAHUXN01. The sequence continues at coordinate 35,690 of DASYYQ010000013.1, forward strand.
AAACGGGCGCAGAGATTGCGAGCAGCCTCCAGAGGGCATGCGAGATTGTCATCACAGACATGGTCCGAATGCTCCGTGAGCGATACAACTCCGACAACCTTTGTCTTGCCGGAGGGCTTTTCCTGAATCCATTGTTAGTTGCTGAACTCGAGAAAAATGCCGGCTTTGCCCATGTTTTTGTCCAGCCTGCCGCCGGAAATGAAGGCACTGCGCTCGGCGCCGCCTACGTCGCCCGCCAAGGCAAGATCCCCGCGCCCGCCGCACATGCGCTTTCGCATATGTACTTGGGGCCCTCCTACTCCAACGAAGAAATAAAGGCCGTCCTCGACAATTGCAAAGCAACTTATCGCTGGATCGCTTCCGGCGATGAAATTATCCACCAAACCGTCAAACTATTGCTCGCCGGGAAAATTGTCGGCTGGTTCCACGGCGCAGCGGAATTCGGTCCCAGAGCGCTGGGCAATCGCAGCTTGCTCGCCTCTCCATGGGCTGCCTACGTCAAGGAAAACCTGAATGATTTTGTGAAGCACCGCGAACCGTTTCGGCCCTTCGCGCTTTCCGTGCCAGAAGAGGATGCCAGCAAATATTTTCAATCGACGCCAGTTTCGGCGCAATTCATGGCGTCTATGGCAAGGCTCCGGCCGCAACATTTGGAGCTTCTCTCGGCATACGCGCTGGCGCAGGACTTAGTCCGGTTGCATATAGTCAAACGCGAGACGAATCCGCTCTACTGGTTGCTCTTGAAGGCATTCGGCGCGCAGGCGCAGGCGCCTGTTTTGGTGAACGCCTCATTCAATCTCTTTGGCGAGCCGTTGGTAGTGTCTCCGCGCGACGCAGTTCGCAGCTACTTCTGCTCCGGCGTGGATGCGCTGGTAATCGGCAATTTCATGCTCGTCAAATCCTGAAATCCTTCATTTTCGCCCGTACTTGTCCAGCCACTTCAGCTCTTCGCGCACTTTGATCTTCCCGTGCCACGGATTATTCGCCAGCGAATGTCCTTCTCCGGGGAAAATCAGCAGCGTCGAAGGCACGCCCATGGTGTGCAGCGCTCGCTCCAGCAAGTAGTCTTCGCCGACGTAAACGCGAATATCATCCGCTCCTGCCACCATGTGCGTTGGGGTGCGCACCTTGCCAATCTGCCATATGGCCGCCTCGGCGTTGTAATTTTGTTCCGTCTTCCATGGCAGCCCGCCTAGAAAATAGGCATCATCAAACGTGGTGTCGTCATTTCCCCAATTCACCACGTGCTCTACCGCTCCCGCGCCCGTCACCGCAGCTTTGAAGCGCGTTGTCTGCGTGATGAGCCAGTTTGTCATGTAGCCGCCATAGCTATACCCGCCAATGGTCAAATGATTCGGGTCCGCTGTCCCGTTCTTAACCAGCGCGTCTACGCCCTCCAGAATGTCCTTTCCAGGCCGCGACACAATGTGCGGAACAATCTCCAACGCAAACGCATCGCCGTAGCCGACCGATCCGCGGTAATTCGGCTCGAAGACCAGCCAGCCGTCAGTGGCCGCCAAATCCGCCCATTGGTACCAATCGGCTTCGAAATGATTTCCGTCCGCATCTTCCGGACCGCCGTGGATAAACGTGAACATGCGCAAATTCTTCTCGCCAAATTTCCCCGGCGGATAAATCAGCATGCCTTCAACTGTCGTGCCATCATCTGCCTTCCACTGGAAGGTTTTTCCGCGAGGCAGTTGGTCATGCGCCAGCGTTTGATTGAAGGATGTGATTCTCTGTGCTTCAACGATTTTGTCAGGACTCGCCGCCAGATAAACTTCCGCCGGACTTTGCAGGGAAGAGTAAACAAACGCAACTGTGGACGCGTGTGCCGCCGCGGCAAACTCCTCGTATGTGCCGGCATCTTCCGCCTGTCTTGTGAACGCTGCCGAAGGCTCGCTTTCAATGTATGGCTGTACTTCCGTGCCAAGCCTTCCAGCCGCGAGCAAGCGCCCATCAGAAAGCACGGCAAAGCCGTTCATCGAACCGAAAAACTTGCTGCCCCAGCGCTCGCATCCGTCTCCGTTTCCCGGCGGTCCGCAACTCGCTGGCTCGGCTGTGCCGGTGCGCACCCAGTAGATCCGCGCCTGCGCATCTTTGTATGGACCATCAACCGCGCCATTCAAAAACGAAAAAAACAGATGCCTGCTGTCGCGCGCCCAACGAATCGTATCGAAAAACGCCCGCGGATGGCGCAGTAGCGCAACCGGCTTAATCTGGTTATTGAGTACCGCAGAGAGATCAAGCGTGTACAGCCCATCATCATCGAGCGATTCCTCGCGCCGCGATCGGGATTCCGTCGCAAATGCCAGGAACCGGCCATCGGGAGAGCTGGTCAGTTGTTCCACACGATACGGCGTCGAGCTTATTTCCCGCGCTTCGGGCGGCTTACCTTCATCAATAGAGCGAGTCCAACCGCGCACGGCGGCAAAATCAATCGCGAAAATGTCTGAATTACGCTCGGATTCGCGATACTGAATCGTGTCTTTCCATTCATCCTTGTACTTCTCCTGTTGCTCTTTCGTCCAAGGATGCCGTGTCGCAAAGAAGATTTCTTTCGAATCCGCAGACCAGGCAAATGCCTGAACATTTTCACTCGCGGCCGTCACCGGAAATGCCTCTCCTCCGCTCGCCGATATCGCGTAGACTTGCTCGGCGGCACGCGCAGAATGCTCCGCATCTTGCAGCGGCCGGTCGGACCGAAATGCAATCCATTTTCCATCGGGAGACCATTCCGCCTCGCTGTCGTGTCCTGATGTTGTCAGCGGCGTCAGCGAACCATCGCGCATACGATATAACCACAAATCCTCCCGGAAGCGGTTTCCTTGCCAGTCCGCCCTCTCGGTCTGAATCACTACCTCCTGCCCATCCGGAGAAACGACAATCCTGGGGAACGATACTGCATTGAAAAAGGAATCCAAGGTTAAGGGCGGCTTTTTGTCTTGCGCCCGCACGGTTGTCTCGCAGCAGAGAATCGCAATGAAGGTAAAGATGAGGCCCGAACATCCTCGATACACTGAATCCTCCGTGAGCCCTCGATTTTATTGCTGAGCCCAGCGAATTCTACTATTTGCACTAAGGCCTTGCCAGTTACCCAGCTACAAAGATTCCGGTATTGCCGGAGGGCGCAATTATAAGACAATAGGTGTTTGTCCTAGGATTCCGGGCTTCAGGTTTGAAACGAGGAGATTCCCGTGCGGATATCCGTCATAGGTGCTGGTTATGTCGGTCTGGTTACTGGAGCGTGTTTGGCGGAATTGGGCCACCAGGTTCTTTGCACCGACAATGACGCCCAAAAAATCGATGTGCTCAATGCGGGCAAGCTGCCTATTTTCGAACCAGGCTTAGACGCCATCGTAGAAAAGAATCGCCGAAACGGCCTCTTGTCCTTCTCCTCCGATCCCGCCAAAGCTGCGGCAGAAGGTGACGTTATCTTCATTTGCGTTGGCACCCCGCCTCTTCCCAATGGCGACGCCGATTTGAGCTCCATCGATCGCGTCGCGCAAATGATTGCCGCAGAGTCCACTTCAGACAAGCTCGTCGTCGAAAAAAGCACAGTTCCTGCGCAGACTGGGCAGCAGTTGAAACGAGTTCTTGGAATCTATGGACGCACCGGCTCAATCCGTTTTCGCGTCGCCTCAAATCCCGAGTTCTTACGCGAAGGAACAGCCGTGAGCGATTTTCTGCACCCCGACCGCATTGTTATTGGCGTGGACGATGAGCCATCGGAAAGGCAGCTTCGTGACATTTACGCTAAGGTTCTCGACCAGACCTTCAAGTGCCCGGTGCATGATGGTTCATGCCCAGTCGCGAAACGGCCGGCCTGGCTGGTCACGACCATTAACAGCGCGGAGCTGATCAAGCATGCTTCGAACTCCTTTTTGGCCATCAAAATTTCCTACGCCAACATGGTTTCCGATCTCGCCGAAAAGTTAGGAGCCAATATCGAGGAAGTGATGAACGGCGTAGGGCTCGATCCGCGCATCGGCCAGCACTTTTTCAAGCCGGGCCTCGGTTTCGGAGGCTTCTGCTTGCCTAAAGATCTTCAGGCCTTCGTGCGCCTTGCCGAACGCCATGGCGTGGATTTTTCCATGCTGCGCGAAGCCGAGCGCATCAATCGTCAGCGCATTGATAACTTCGTCGAAAGGCTGCGCCATTCCCTGTGGGTACTGAAAGGGAAAAGGATCGCCCTTCTCGGCCTTGCTTTCAAAGCCAATACGGACGATATCCGCTTCGCCCCTTCCATCGACCTAATCAAGCGCCTGCAGGAGGAGGGAGTTCATCTGAGCGCGTACGATCCGCAAGCCGCCGAGAAAATCTGCGCTCCTTTTCCTGATTTGAATTGCACGCCGGACGCTTACGAGGCCGCGCGCGGAGCCGATGCACTGCTGATCGTCACCGAATGGGAAGAGTTCCGCAATCTCGATTGGAAGCGCATCCACGCCAGCATGGCCCGTCCGCTCATCCTTGATGGCAGGAATTTGCTTTCGCCTGAAGAGATGACTGCATTGGGTTTTGAATACCAGTCCGTAGGCCGCCCCAAAGCGGCGCTGCCCGCGAAGGAAGCATTAGCCTGAGCTCGCTCGGGCCTCCGCGAACTTCTTCTGAAAATATTCCAGTGTCAACCTCAGTCCTTCTTCAAGCTGCACTTTCGCCTCCCAATTCAGCAGTCTTTTTGCCTTGCTGATATCGGGCCGCCGCCTTTTCGGGTCGTCCTGTGGTAGTGGTTGGAAGATTATCTCCGCGGTTCCCCCAGTGATCGCGCGGATGCGCTGCGCAAATTCCAATATCGTGATTTCGATCGGATTTCCAATGTTCACGGGGAGATGTTCTTCCGAATCCAGCAGGCGCAGAATTCCCTCAATCAGGTCGGAAACGTAGCAAAAACTTCTGGTCTGCTGGCCGTCTCCATACACAGTGAGCGGTTGCGCCGATAGTGCCTGGTACAAAAAATTGGGAAGCGCCCGCCCGTCGTTCAAACGCATGCGCGGGCCATAGGTATTGAAGATGCGAACTATCCGGGTGTCGACTTTATGCCGCCGGTGGTACGCCATGGTTGCTGCTTCGGAAAAGCGCTTTGCTTCGTCATAAACGCTACGCGGGCCCACCGAATTCACGTGCCCCCAATACGTCTCCACCTGCGGGCTTACCTCCGGGTCGCCATAACATTCCGAAGTCGAGGCCATCAGGAACCTCGCATGCTTCATCCTGGCCAGCTCAAGCGAGTTCAACGTGCCAATCGAGCCTACTTGCAGTGTCTCAATCGGGAATTTCAAATAATCATACGGGCTGGCCGGCGACGCAAAATGCAGTACCGCGTCCACCGAATCGCGAACGTTCAGCCCATCGCACACATCCTGGTGCACGAACGCAAATCGCGCATTGCTCTTCAAATGCTGAATATTCTCTTCGGCGCCGGTGATTAGATTGTCCACGCAAACAATTTCCCATCCCCGCGCAATCATTGCATCGCAAAGGTGAGATCCAAGAAATCCCGCACCCCCCGTGATTACGGCTCGCAATCGCTCATCCTTTCGCCTCTCTTCTCGTTTCACTTACCTCAGCGCTCACCGCGATGCGGTGAGGTCGCATGCGAAACGGGCCCGTTTCCCAGCTTCATTTGCTCGGACATACCGTCCTCAACCTGCGCAAGACTCGGCTCGTCAGGACGGATTCGATGATTGACATACACCGTCTTGCGGCCCATTTGCGCAAATACGAACGTTTCTTTCGGCGGCATTCTCACCCTCACCGCAGCTTCTTGGCCTGGCGGCACCACAAGAAAGACCGTTCCGCTCGAATCCCATAAAGGCCAAAATGTGTGGTCATTCAGAAAGATGTGCGGCGCATCGGGATAGTATGAGCCAAATTCCAACCCATTGTACCTTCCGTTGAAGATCAAAACCCGCTTCCTGGTGTAAAACCCGATGCTGCTTGCCGCATCATATTCGCCGTACAGCGCAATCTTATCGCCCGTCTTCCAGTCTTTTAAGATGCTTTTCGCCAGCGCTTCTGACGATAGCCGCGGGCTAAAAACTCCCAGCGCCCAATTCGCACAAAAGAAAAATGTGGCTAGCGTGACGGCCATCGCAATGTTAGCCGCTATTTGGCGCTTTTGTCTCCGCAAAAGCCACGCCGCCAGAAATCCAACGAGCACGATCACCAGCGCGCTCGCAGCTTGATGGCGCAAATCCGCGAATGACTGCGGCGTCAAATCCATGAAATCGGACATGGCCACGCGATAGAAGTTCGTTGGATGGCTCTGCATCAGGGCCGAAATATCTCCGGTCGAAGCGATGTTCCGCGAAACCCACAGCATGCCAGCGAGAATCGCTGCAATTCCCACTCCAATAGCGGCGAGCGCAGCTTGCGCACGCGGCAACCAGCGAGCTGAGCGGGATTCCGCGCGCTCCAGGCCCACTCCCAGCAGAATGGCAATGGCGGGCCAGGCGCTGAAGCTGTAGTACTCCATGCGGCTTTTGGTCCACGAAAAAAACAAAAAGATAAACAGCACCCATATTGTCAGCAGCACCAGCGCCTGCCCGCGATCATCCAACTTGTTCCGCCACTTTCGCAGACGCGGTATTTCCCGGATTCCCGACGGTAGAAAAACAATCCATGGAAAGAACCACACAATATTTTCCGCAAGCCACAGCCATAACGGCACGTCTTCGTAGTCTCGGGGATAGCGCCAGCCAAGCGCCCGGAAAACTTGCTCGTTGATGAAATAGAAGTAGAAAAACCCTCCGAAAAATCCTCGTCCGCTGAATATCGCCGCGATGTGCCACGGCAGCGCCACGATCAGGAACACGATTGCGCTCGAGATCAGCGGCAGCCGCCGCCACTTCTTCAACTCCCCTGTCGCCAGCAAAAAGCAGAAAATAATTCCCACCGGAAATACAATCCCAATAAGCGAACGCGTCAGCACCGCAAGCGCAATCAAGGCAGCCGAGCCCCAATATCCTTTTCGAGATGGCATCGTCCCCTGCCAGGCTCGCAGAAACAAATAGAACGCCGCCGTGAAAAACAGCGCGTAAATCGCCTCTGGAATCATGATCCGCGTGAACAGGAACACGCCCGGCGACGTGCACATCACCAGCCCAGCATAAAATCCCGCTCGTTCACCGAACCATCTTCGGCCGAAGACATACACCATCAACACCAGTCCCGCTACTGCCAGTGCCAGCGGAAAACGCGTCGCGAAAGCCGTCGCGCCAAACACTGCGTAGCTCGCCGCCACCAGCCAGTATTGCAACGGCGGTTTTTCCAGGTAGCGTATGCCATCTATGTGCAGGATCACCCAATTGTGGCTCTGCAGCATTTCTCGCGCGGCCTCAGCGTGCCCCGCGTCGGAACTGTCCAGCAAGGGAGGCCACCCTGACGTTCCCACGTAGATGCCGAGTGACAGCGCCAGCAAAATCAGAATGGAAGTCCATCGTTTCATCCCAGATAAACGATTATTATCGATTTGCTTAGGCAGGGAAAGCACACTCTCACGCGCCACCGGTGTGGCATTCATTGTTTGGGGGTCTGAAAAGAGGTCGTGTGGTCGTTCACGATTTTCCAGCCATCCGAAAACTTTCTGAAAATCAAAGTGAACACGCCCTCAGGATGATCTTTTTCGCGGTCTAGCCGGTACTTGCCGATTACGTAAGCCGAATCGGGGCACAGCACGTGAATCTCCAGCCCCGAAAATGTCAATTGACCCATGGCCGCGCGATTGGGATAGGCTTTTTCGTACCGTTTCAGCACGTCATCCCACCCCTGATAAATCCCCGAATCGTTCTCAAATTCCGTGTATTTCGACCGCCAGTAGCCGAACATAAATTCCCCAATATCGCCGCGATTCCATGCAGCCACTTGCGTTTTCAATACCTTGGTAATTGCCTGAGTGTCCACCGGCGTGTCGGGGCGAGTTGGGCTCCCTTGCGCATTCGCGCTCCTAGCTCCGACCATAGCTAGCGTAAAAGTAATAATCATCAGTTTCACATGCCGGCTCATCGCCACGTCCCTAGCTCCTTAGTGTAAGTGGCATCATATCAGTATGATGCGAGGAGGTCGCTCCGCAACTGTAGTTCTACCAAATTGGTACACTCGTCCCATTGGCCTGGCACGTCCCATCCGGCACAATGCATTCGAGTGAACACAATGTTTGCAGCGCTCATTCTCGTGATATCCGCCGCCATGATGGCGCAGTTTGTCCTCTTCTTCTGGCGCGCGAATATGCTCGCAACTGCAGCGGAGCCAATCTCCGAAACGCTAAGCTCGGTGCAGGCGACCTTCGGGCAGGCTGGTGACGTGGACGATTTCGACACCATTGCCGCCGTCAGCAAAATGTGCCCCAGTGTTGGATTTGCGTCTGCGAAGCTTTGGCCCGCGCAAGCCTATTATCAGGCTGTGCGCTTAGTGTCCCGGCTTTGCTCCATGGTCCTGCCTCAGGGAAGCCCTTGGGCGCGGCAGGAAATGGCCTCCTGCAGCCGCTACGTCGCTGTCTCGATAGACCGCCGTCTGGCATCCAACCAAGCGTATCTGGCTGCGCTGCGCGCCTGCTAGCTGCTTCCTAGCACCTTCTCAGTATGCCCAGCGCATCAGGATGCCACCCGTCGTATACCCTGCGCCCACGGAAACCAACAAAATCAGATCTCCCTTTTTTAGCCTCTTGTCCTGCACAGCATCGCGCAAACCCAGAGGAATCGTCGCCGCTGTCGTATTTCCGTAGCGGTCGATATTGATCATTACCTTGGAGTCATCGATCCCCAGCCGTTCCTGCATCGCTCGAATGATTCGCAGGTTCGCCTGATGAGGCACCACCAGCGCTAAATCGCTGTTCGAATAGCCATTCCGCTCCAGCAATGCGCACGAGACCTCGCACATCCGGCGCACTGCGTATTTGAAAACCTGCTGCCCTTCCTGATGTACATAGTGCATCCGTTTCTCCACGGTTTCATGCGAAGAAGGATGCAACGAGCCGCCGGCGGGCATATAGAGATTGCATCCGCCAGAGCCGTCAACGTCGCTGATGAAGTCAAGGATTCCTTCTTTATCGTTTTCGGCGGGCTCAACCAGAACGGCGCCGGCACCATCGCCAAACAGCACGCAGGTCGCACGGTCTTGAAAATCCAGAATCGAAGTCATCACATCAGAACCGATCACCAGAACCTTCCGGTGCGTTCCCGCTCCCACGAACTGCGCTCCCACGGTCAACGCATAGACAAATCCCGAACACGCCCCGGAAAGGTCAAACCCCCAGGCATTCTTCGCGCCGATGCGATCCTGCACCAGGCATGCGGTCGCCGGAAACATCATGTCCGGCGTTACCGACGCCACAATGATCATCTCGATTTCTTCGGAATTTACGCCCTTCGCTTTCAGCAACTCCATTGCCGCTGCGGTGGCCATGTGCGACGCCGCCACTCCTGGCTCGACGTAATGCCGTTCGCGAATGCCAGTTCGCGTGCGAATCCATTCATCCGATGTATCGACAATTTTTTCCAGATCGAAATTCGTGGCGACTCGCGGCGGCAGAAATCCTGTCACACCGGTAATTTTCGCGGCTATCCGTTTGGCCATAATGATCTCGCGCCCCGCTCGCACTATTGCAGCTACAGCTTTGCGCCGAGCCTTGTGCCCGAACGCGCGTCAAAGATTTGCGCTCAAGCCCAGGTGATTGTACGACGAATCAGCTCAAGTCGTGGCAGGAAGAATTTCGTAACGAAAACTGAGCTCCGCTGTCTTGCGCAGCGTCGCCGCCGCGCCACAATATTTGTCCAGACTCAGCTGAATCGCGCGCTTCGCCGCTTCATCACTGATCTGACCACGCATCCGGTACAGTATCTCCAATTTCACCCAAACCGTCGGAGGCTCCTTGGCGCGCTCTCCCTGAATCACAATCTCCAGTGAATCGAGCCTTTGCCTTTTTTTCGCCAGCACCAGCACAATGTCCGTCGCCGTGCACGATCCCAGGGCCGCCAGCATGAATTCCATTGGCCCCGGCGCCGAATTGTGCTCGCGATTCGAATCAATCGGCACCGCGTGTCCGGAAGGCAGCTCCGCTAGGAACTGTTCGCCGCCCACCCACCTGACTGTCGCTGTTTGCATTGGGAAGTTGCCCCCCGCGCTGGATGACTTCTCAACAACGTGCAGTTACGTCTGGAATTTCAAAACACCTCATCAGCTTCTTCATCAGCAGTCGGGACCGGCTCCAGTATCGGATGCGGCTGCTTGCGAATCGTTGCGAGGAACAGATGAACCAGTTGCGGATCGAATTGCGCTCCCGCGCATCGCTCGATCTCCGCCAACGCATCTTCTGCCGTCCGCGCTTTCTTGTACACGCGCGGCGACGTGATCGTATCGTATGCATCAGCCACCGCAATAATCCGCGCGCCCAGCGGAATTCGTTCTTTTTCCAACTGGCCCGGATAACCCGAGCCGTCAAAGAATTCATGGTGATGCTTAATCATCTGCCGTACATTCTTCAGCGTCACCAAAGGCTCCAGCAACTGCCAACCCAGTAGGGTGTGCGATTTCATGGTGTCCCACTCATCGGCGTCGAGAGGCCCCGCTTTGTTCAGAATGTCCTCGGGAATCCCTACTTTCCCCACGTCATGCAGCAGCGCGCCTAACCGCACCTCTTCCACTTCAATCGGTTTGAGGCCAGCTGCCTCCGCAATCAGCGCCGCGTAGGTTGACACTTTCTTCGAATGCCCCTGCGTATATTGGTCCTTCGCGTCCACCGCATAAGCCAGAGAGCTCATCGCCTCCATCACCGCTGCGGGCAGCCGTTCAAAGGCCGTGGATTGCCCTCGCTCGCTCAGCGATTGCGAGAACTGCTGGATCCTGTGGCAGATTTCTTCGAACGCCGCCGGCCCCGTCGAAAATTGCCGGTGCAGCATCACGCCGAGATAAGCTTCCAGCACATCGCGCTTCCAGGTCGTCGACTCACCCGGCTCTCGCCGCTCCGCGGTGAACACTGCATTTCCGCCTTGATGCTTCGAGAGGTACATTGAGGCGTCCGCCACTTGAATCAGTTCCTGCGGCGTTGATCCATGAATCGGATAACACGAGATGCCGAAACTCGCGGTGATGTTTTTATCACGGAGCAGCGGATCCGAAGCTACCCAGCTTCGCAGCTTGCCCGCAATCTGCCGCGCTTGTTCCACAGTCGTCTCCGGCATCAGTATCACGAACTCGTCGCCGCCATAGCGCGCCACAATGTCCGAGCGCCTGCAATTCTGCTCGAGGATCAGTCCCACGCGCTGCAGCACCACGTCGCCTTCCAAATGCCCGTAGAAGTCGTTCACGAATTTGAAGCGGTCCAGGTCCATCAACACTAGGGAAAACGGCCGGCTCGACCGCGTTGACCTCTTCCATTCCGTCGAGAGCGCCTCCATCAGAAAACGGTGCGTTTTTACGCCGGTCAAACCATCGGTGATCGCCTGCTCTTGCGCCCTCTGGAAATTCTTCGCGTTGTGCAATGCTCCCGCAAAAAGATCCGCCAGCGTTCGCAGCAGTTGCACTTCCTCGTCCGTGAATTCCGACGGCTCCGAAGATTCCACGTACAGCACGCCCAGCAGGTTCTCTGCGCAGTTCACCGGCAGCGCGATACCCGAAGCCGAACCTGGCAGCACCGGCCTCAGGCTCGTCGGATTCACTTCGCGAACCATTGCGATCTCGCCTGTGCGCGCCGCCTGCCCAATTAATCCGTCGCCAATCGCGATTCTGCGTCCTATCGCATCGCGGCGCTTTCCAGCCTCCGCCTTGATCACCACTTCCTTCGCGGGATAATCCACAATACCGATGCCTATGTGGTCATACGCCAACCCTTGTTCGATTTCTTCCGCTACTTTGACCAGCATTTCCTCCGGATCGAGTGTCGTGATTGCGTGAGACGAAATCTTGTTCAGCAGCGTCAAATGCCGCGATTTCTTCTGCTCTTCCGCAAACAATCGCGCATTCTCGAGCGCAATTCCGGCCTGGCTCGCCAGCACGCGCATCAATTCCAGGTGCCCTTCGTCGAACACCCGCTCATGCTTGCTGTTGATGGCCATCACGCCAATCGCGCGGTCATAAAGAATCAACGGAACGCCGCAGAAACAGCCCGCATCTCGCGTTGACTTCACGCCGAGCCTCTGCAATTCGCCGGCGAAATTCTCGCGAATCAACAGCGGCTGCCGCTCGTGGATCATGTACTCCGTCAAGCGATTCTCTGCCGGACGCGAGCGCTTCGGCTGCCGCACCGTGTCCGTCACTTCCAGTTCGTAGCGGATTTGCCCGCGCGTGCCGTCATAGAGCGCGATATAAAAGCTCTCCACGTCGAATAGCCGTCGCATCTCCGTGTAAATTGTTTCAAACAGTGTGTCATTGTCGAGAGTCGAGCTTAACGTGCGCCCGATTTCGTTCAGAATATGCAGTTCCTCGCTGCGCCGCGAAGTCTGCTGAATCAAATAGCTGTTCTCCACCGCCATTCCGATTTGGTATCCCAGCGCCAGCAGCAGCCGTAGCTCCGCCGGCGTGAATTGACGATTGTCCGGCGTCCCCAGCAGTAGCACGCCCAGCACTCGTTCTTTGGCCTGCAGGCTGATTCCGACCACCGTCCGCAAATCCTGCTCGATCAGGAGCTCGCGGATGCGCTTGAACGATGGCTCGCGATCCAGTGTTTCCCACAGCGCTGCTCTTCCCAGGTCCCGCAACACCACCAGCCCGCCAAGCCGCGCCACCATTTTCACGATGGCGTCTTCCAAGCCCTCTTGCAGCACTTTCGCGCTGAATTCGTCTCGCAGGCCTGTTGTCACAACCGATATCGGCCCTTCTGCGTCCTCGTAATGCAAGCACAGCGCACCGCACGGAATCCGCACTACGTTCAGCACCCGGTCCAGCGCTTGCGCCAGCATCTTCTGAATTTCACCGCCCATGAAGCTTGAAGTCGCCAGGTTCAGATTCGAAAGCGCCAGCATGTTCCTTTCGATTCGGTGGCGCTCTTCCTCGTACACTGCCATCACCATCAGCACGCCGCAGAAGAGTTGCGGTATCAGCAGTGCCAGTCGAAAATCCGCCGTCTTCAACCATGCCAGCCGGTTTTGCAGCACAATGCCAAGGTCCAACGCGCCCCAGGTGACGAACGAAATCGCCAGCAAAAAGTCCGAAGGTGACTCGCGTTTCCGCCCTTCTTGCCAGAACACGCGCGCGGCAACCAACAGCAAAAGCCCTGTTCCCAGATAAACCGGGACGCTGACCCATTTCTCCGCATATGCTACAGCCCATAGCGCCGCTATTGCGCCGATTCCCACCGCTATAATTACCCGCGCCGCCAGACGCGCATACACTCGCGCCGCCATCACGAATAGCAACGCCGCTACCGCCAGCAGCCACTCTCCTATGATTGAAATTGTTTTCGCGTAGGCGAAGTGCCCTTGCAACAGCCCGCCTAGCGAATTCAGTGCCACCAAAAGCCATCCGCACGCCCATATCAGCAGATAGCTATGGCGTTTTAGCGCGTAAATGTAGGAGAAGAATGCGGACAGCAGCAATGTGCCGGCCAGCAAAACGACTCCGACGATTCCCGTCTGAGTCAACAAGGAGAAGCTCCACGTAAGTTAAGGCAGGACGCTTTGCGAGGATAACAGAATTCCCCCACCGAGAGGCAGTTCCGTTGGAAACCTGTTGACGTTCCCTGCAATATAGTCCTCGCATCCTTTCCTGCTTGCCGTTTATCAAACAGCACCGTATAAATCGCACAACTCCTGTGAAATGCCCAATATAGAGGGGTTGCCCGTCGAGCGCAACGGTACCACAGTACCTCTATGGAACAGCCTTTTCGCCGGCACGAATCTCAAGCATTCACTATTTCGCCCCAGCACCCACCCTTGACTAAAACTCAAGCAATATCTCTGGCACCGGAGGTAGCGAACAGTTGGGGCGGCAAGACAATCACTTGGCTCGATTTTCGCTGGCGGTTCCGTTAAGATTGACGTTTTTCGCCCAGCGAAAAGTCGCTCAAGGACCTTATGACTCTTGATCCCAAGCCGCGCGTCCGTTTCGCTCCCTCGCCAACTGGCTATCTTCACGTCGGTGGCGCGCGCACCGCGCTATTCAACTGGCTGTTTGCTCGGCACGAAGGCGGTACGTTCATTCTGCGTATCGAAGACACGGACGTCGAGCGCAATCGCCCCGAGCTTGTGGAAGGAATTCTCGAAGGCCTGCGCTGGCTAGGTGTCGAATGGGACGAAGGCCCCTATTTCCAATCCCAACGCCTCGAAATGTACCGCGCTGCTGCGGAAAAACTGCTCAAAAGCGGAGCAGCTTTCCCATGTTACTGCTCCGCCGTGCAGTATACAGGCGCAGATGCCGCTGTCGAGGAAGGGGAAGAGGGCGAAGGAAAAGTGGCGCGCAGCGCGCCATGCCCGTGCCGCGAATTGACTCCCGCGAAACGCGAATCAAAAATGCGCGAAGGCGCTCCATACGCCATTCGCTTCGCCGCTCCTCGTGCGGGCGCAACTCATTTTGAGGACGCCGTGTTTGGTCCCCGCGAAGTCCAAAACGGCGAGATTGAAGATTTCGTGCTTCTCCGTTCATCCGGCCTGCCCACTTACCAGCTCAGCGTCGTGGTGGACGACATCGACATGCGCATCTCGCATATCATTCGCGGCGCCGATCATCTCTCGAACACCCCGAAGCAGGTTCTGCTCTATCACGCGCTCGCCGCGCCGCCACCTATATTCGCGCACGTTCCCCTGATTCTTGGGCCCGATCGCACGCGCCTTTCGAAACGCCACGGAGCTACCAGCGTCGGCCTCTACGCCCAGGAAGGCTTCTTGCCCGAAGCCTTCCGCAATTTCCTCGCGCTTCTCGGATGGTCGGCGGGTAATGACGAGGAATTTCTGCGCACCTCCGAACTCATTTCGCGTTTTTCGCTCTCCGGCGTCAGCCGCACCAACGGCATCTTCGATCGCACCAAGCTCGAATGGTTCAATTCTCAATATCTGCAAAAGCTTCCCATTGAAGACCTGCTTCCTTACGTCAAAGCCGAATTGCAGCGCTCCGGCCTCTGGCAAAGTTCCTGGGACAACGAGCAGCGCGAATGGTTCGCGCATACCGTGGACTTGCTCCGCCCGCGCACCCGCCTTCTGTCTGATTTTTCCACCTGGGCGCGCGCTTTTTTCTCCGACGATTTCGATTACGATGCGGATGCCCGCGCAAAATTCTGGAAAGACGCCAAATTACCGGAACTGCTCGCAAAACTCGCTGATGCTCTCGATGCTCTCCCGGAATGGAATCACGACGCCTGCGATCACGCCCTTCGCACCCTCGCCGCTGCCGAAGGCGCCAAAGCCGGTCTGCTGATCAATGCCACCCGCGTCGCTATTGTCGGTCGCGCTGTCGCCCCGCCGCTTTTCGAAACCATGCTCGTTCTGGGAAAATCCCGCGTCGTCTCGCGTCTCCGCCGCGCTCTCACCGCCCTCGCGGCGTGACTCGAAGGGTCATTTATTGCCTCCTCTAAAATCTGCCACGCCAATCTGAATCTGCGTCCCGCGCAGCCTCCAGTATTCGGGACTGTTCCGTGCCGGCATTTCCCTTGATTTACCGTTAGCCTCGTTCGCCGCGTTCATATTGGGCTTCACCGTCCACACGCCGTACACCCGCCCATTGAGCGCCGCGATTCCCGTGTAATCGCCCATGAACACGCCCTCCGCATCAAACGCCTGCGCATTCCACGCGTAATTCTCAAACGTTTTTCCTCCATCCGCCGAACGCGCCAGCGTCACCGCTTCTTTGCGATTCTCGGGATCGCCCCGCCGGTCGTAAAACACCACGTCCACTGAGCCATCCGCTGGGTCCACTGCCATCCACTGAAAAAATTGGTCTGCGCCATCATGCACGGCATCCGAATTCACGCGCACCGCTGTGGTCCACGTTTTGCCGTGATCCCTCGAACTCGAGCAGAATACATCTACATCCCCGTTGCGATAATCGCTCCACGTTACATACAGCCTTCCGCCTTCTCGCCCTCCGCGCGGATCAATCCCAATCTGTGGAAACCCATTTGACCGTGCCACTGCTTCCACGTCGAACATAATCGGCGCCGTCTCGATAATGTTCCGCGACCGCGAAAATCTCTGCCCGCCGTCATGCGAAGTCGTCAGCACGATATTTCTTCCGTTGCCCCACACCGCATAAATGGCGCTGTCCGGCCCCACCGCCGCCGCAAACCCTTCGAGCGCGCCATTGTCGTCGCGCGGCAACCCCGGCCCGTTATCAATCTCGATTGGTTTCGACCACGTTTCGCCGTCATCCGTCGAGCGCACGAACAGCAGCTCCGAATTCGTCAGCGTCCATCGCGTCCATCCTACATACAAATTTCCCGCATCGGGCCCGTGACTGTTGTCCGCCACAATGTATGGCTTGTCTTCGAACGGAATCCCCGGCTTCGTCGGCTGCGCGCTCACCGCAATTTCATTCTTCTCCCACGTCTTTCCGCCATCGAGCGACCGGCGAATGTAAATTCCGTTCCGCGTCGCGTTGTGGCCCCAATAACTGTACGTTCCCAGCTTGTCGAACGCGATATAGCAAATGAACGCGTGCCCTTTATTGTCGTAAGTCACTGAAACGTCGCCCGACACGCGATACTCCTTCGACGCCACACCGGTCGCCACTTCCCACGTTTTTCCCGCATCCGTCGAATATGCAATGTGCGCGTTATCCTGATACGCGGCCACCACTTGCTGCGGATTGTTGGGATTGATCGCGATCGAAGGCTCGGTAAAATATCCCGGCTTCGGCGTAATCATTGTCAACTCCGAACCCGGTGCTGCCGGCAGACTCTGCGCCGCTGGCTGCGTTTGCGCCGCGCACATTCCCGACACAAATACAATCGCCATGCCCAGCAATACTCTTTTTTTTATCTCCATGTCGCGCGTTTCCTCTCATAGAATATTTTCCGCACAAGTGCCGCCACAATATATCCCTTTTCGCAGCTATCGGTGTCCTCATCGGCCTTTTCGCCGCGTTTGGACTCACCCGCTTGATGGCCTCTCTGCTTTACAACGTGCAGCCCATCGACCCTCTGGTTTTTGCTTCCGTTCCAATCCTGGTCCTCTTCGTCGCCCTGCTCGCCGCCTACGTTCCCGCGCGGCGCGCGATGCGCGTCGACCCCATGATCGCGCTTCGTCACGAATAACGAAGAGCCGCGGGTGTCCGCCACATAGGTGATCACTTTCGGGGTTGCGCTGACGATATGGCGTGCTGGGCTTTCAGAGAGGCGACTTATTGCAAAACGAAGCTTTACGAGAGCCGCTCGCGCACTTTGTCGCTCAGAACTTTTCCGTCCACCGTTTTTCCTTCGAGCTTCGCGCGCGCCGCTTTGATCACCGCGCCCATTTGTTTTAAAGAATCTGCGCCGACTTCGGAGATCGCTTCTTCGATGGCGCGAGAGATTTCCGCGTCATTCGGCGCCGGCGGCAGATAGTCTTCGATGATGGCGATTTCTCTCGATTCTTTCGCGGCCAAATCGTCGCGCCCGCCTTTCGTGAATTGCTCGACGGATTCGTGGCGCTGTTTCACGAGGGTCTGCAGAACTTGCAGCGATTCCAAATTCTCGAGCGGACGCATTTTTTCGATTTCCTTGTTCTTCAGCGCTGTTTTCATCATGCGCAAAACGCTGAGGCGCAATTCATCTTTTTCTTTCATCGCCGCGGTCAAATCTTTTTGGATCTGCTCAGTCAGGCTCATTCGGGAAATTCTCCACTGCAAGCATATCCGGAAAATCCGTAATTGAGAAGCTAACCCATCACGAAATTTTCACGCGGAAATTACCGCAGCAAGGGAAAGCTCGCAAGTTCGGCGTCAAATTCAATCCGCCGTCTTTGCGGCGGGAATTTCTGCATGGGCGCGAGCACTAAGACGCGCGGGGCCGTTTAGCGCGGGCACGACGTTATTATGACCGCGAAAGATGATGCGGTCATTGACTGCGAAATTGAGAAGCGAACATGCGGCGATAGCAGCGGCATTCGCGACAAGAAGCGGCGTGTGAGCGCGAAAGATAAGTAGCGACACAAAAACCAAATTGCCGCCGATGGAAATAGTTCCTGTGGTGCAATTGAAGGCAAGCAAGCGGAGGACAAATGTAGCGTGCTCGGACGCAATCGCCCGGCGATCCGACCAGGTGAAATGTTCATGCCAGAAAAAATTGTGAAGCACGGCCGCTTCAACACCGAGCGTCGTCGCGACAAGAGCATTGGCGCTGAACACGAACGCGAAAAAGTAGACAGCTAGCAGCTGCACGCAAATTCCCATGGCGCCCACGAGATTGAATTTCATCCAGCGCCGTACGATTGCGAGGCTACGTTGGCACGGACTGTTCATCGCTGCGTTTCCTGTTTGTAGAGGGTCCACGTATGAACAATCGCCGCGATGGCGAACATGAGCAGCATTCCAGCAATGGCGATGAGGCCGCCGAAATCGAAGACACGCCAGGAGAGTTCAGGAACTCGCGCATTTGGCCGGAGCCACAACGCGAAATTGCCGAGCGCGAGCAGAATGCGAATTTCGGTGGGGCCGAATTTACCGAAGGACATGCGGAAAGCACCGAGAGTGTATGTGGCGAGATACGTTTCGATGGAAAGGAGCAGAAAAGCGGCGAGCATGCCTGCGGTGATGCGCCAGTCGACGTAGCGGGAAACAGTGAGTCCGGCCATAATAAAAACCGCCCCAGCGGAATCGACCATGTGGTCGACATAAAATCCATAGCGCGGGCGCTGGCAATTTCGAACGCGCGCCAGGGTCCCGTCCAGGCTGTCGCCGAACCAATTCAGAGCAAGAAAAAATGTGGCCAGCAACAGGCCGACTGAATTCCAGCGTGCTAGCGCGTAGCTCGCGCCTGCAAAAAACATGGACACGAATCCGAGAAGCGTCAGATGGTCGGAATTTACGTTTGTGGGCATGCGCGCGGCGAACCGCAGCAAAAGTTTGCGTTCCGGCACCGCAGTGAAGCTTTCTTGAATGCGCCTGGCACTCTGAAACGAAGGAGCGTCCGGCGCTGGCGGTGCGGGCACTGTTTCAGATTCGCGCGACGGACAGATGGAATCGATGAGCATCTGTTTCGTGTTCACTGTGCTGCCTCCTTTTCGCGATGGACTTCATCCAGCAAAGCCGCGCGAGTTTCGGAAAGGGTGGCGCGCAGCGACTTCGCGGGAATTTTCTCGATGAATGAACCTATCAGCCAGCCGAGCCCTGTCGGCACGTCGCGTGTGAGCGAAATGGCGCGGCATTGAATGTAAACGCCGCCATCGGCCTGATAGAAATGCCAGTAGGAGTCGAGGCGCCACAGGAACCCATGGTCGTCTTTTGCGGAAACGTAGCGCTCCTGCGGCGTGCCAGCATTTTCGACCTCAGCGATGCGCGTGCTGTAGCAGCGCGAATAAACATGGGCATGGTCGAGGCGCGTGTAGTGAATGTGATACTGCGTGTCGAGGATCACGGTGATTACTTCGACCTGCTTAAGGCGAAGGCAAACGACGAAATCGCCGCCGGATTTTTCGAGGAGCTTCGATTTTATGACTTGCGGCTGGTAATATGTGGCGTCGCGATTGTAATCCTGCAAAACGGCAAGAGCCTGTGCCAGCGACACGCCAGGAACAAAAATCAGGCCGGTCCAGTCATGGATTAGCCCGCCGGGAATCGAAGCGCAGTGCGATGAAGAGCATCGATTGTTGCGCTGAATGAGAATCTGCCCTTGCTGCAATGCGGCGTAAGCCTGCTTTTTTTCCGACTGCGGCAGTGGATCAATGTAGAGGAAGGTCCTGTGCGCTGCGAGATCTTCGTTGCTGCGCGTTTCTGCGGCGCGGACATATTGGTCAAAGGCGCGAGCTGTTTTCGCGGTTAATTGAGTGGCAGCAACAGGGCAACCGGTGAATAAAATACCCCCAAGAAAAGCAGCGCCGCTGAAAATTGCATTCAACAACTGGTGATGGCGATTTTGTGGCTTGTCCATGCTGCGAAAATGCCCGGAGCGGGCGGAAATGGCAATGACCGGAGTGTCGTTTTTGCGTCAGGAAGAAGTAAACGGATAAGCAGCATGAAAATCAGATACTTGTCGAAAGTTCTCCCGTAAAATGAAGCAGTTTAGGGAGGGCAGGAGTGGCGGAACGGAAAAGCGAGGCGCGGATTTTTTGCTTCGGCGTGTTTGAAATTGACGAAGAAACGGGAGAATTGCGCAAGGACGGCAAAGCGCAGCCGCGGCTTCGGGAGCAGGCACTTCGCATTTTGCTGATGCTGCTTGAGCGGCCGCGTGAACTGGTGACGCGCGAGGAGTTGCGCGAGCGCCTGTGGTCCGCCGATACGTTTGTTGATTTCGATCACGGACTGAATACGGCAATCAATCAATTGCGCAGCGCGCTGCGAGATGATGCGGCGAATCCCCGATTCATACAAACGCTGCCGAGGCGCGGGTACCGATTCATCGCACCGGTGGAAATCGCATCGGGGGTGGACCAGTTGGCCGCGGCTGCGAAGGGCGAAGAAATGCGGAGCGCTGCGCCAGACGGCGTGGTGGGCGATCTGACTGCCAAGGTGCCGGGTTCGAGGGTGCTGAGCGACGCGCGCGATTTGCCAGCGGTGTCGAACAAGGTTGCGCGGACTTTATTTGTGCTAATTCAGCTGATTTACCTCACGTTTTATGTGCTTTCGCTAGCGCGACTGCCGGAAGTAAACGCGATTTTGACGAATGCCGGAGAGCCGGCGCGAGCGATTTTGGTGGCGCTGATTGTGACCGCCGCGGCGGGAATACCCACACGGCTCTATTTGATCACTGCGGCAGCGTTCAACTATCGCGGATTGAGTGGAAAATTTCGCACACTGTTTCCGATCCTTCTGCCGCTCGACGAGGTTTGGGCACTAGCTCCCTTCCTGGCGATCGATCAAATCGGATTTGGACTAGCGTTGGCAGTGACGGCAGCGCTGCTGTATTTGCCGTTCGCGCAGCGGTCGCTGCTGCTGATGGGAGAAAAAGCAGTTGCTAAGGGCTAGTCGCCCTATCCTGCGAAACGCAATCTATTGGCAAGGCTGAATTTCCTCATGTCCTGGACTGGCGCGACGATTTCTCTGCGCAGAGATCGATTTTTCAATTGAGAGAGCGTTTGAGGATTACGCTGGAGCGTTCATCGGCAGCGATGGCACCGAGAGCGGAGCGAAGCTGGGCGAGGTCGCGAACTGGTACGATGACGCGATTCACTTGGAATGAGCGGGCGTAGTGTAGAACGTTGCCGGTAACGCTGAAGTGGCTCTGATAGGAGATGAAGCCGCAGTCGACTTTTACCGGGGCGGGCAGGTCGTCCACTTTGTAACCGGCAGGCAGAGTGAAATCGAACTGGTCGGTTTGTAAAGTCGCTTCGGAAAATTCAACGGGATATTTGCGCGTAGATGAAGCAATGTCGGGCGAGCCCTTTTCGCCGAGCACGCGGGGGCGCAGGACGATGAGATCGCCGACTTCTTTGGCATAGTCCGGCGCGGCGAGCGTGTAGTCAAGCGTGAAACTCTGGTCGAATTGGGTAAGATTACCAACAGAAGCGGATTGCAGCTGAAAATTGTCGAGGAAAGTGCCGAGAAATTGGTCGACAAGTTTCGCGCGATCCTTCGGGGCGACTTGCAGATATTCAGCGCGACTTTCGACGGCGGGCCCGCCCCAGCGGATTTCGCGCACGTTTCCGGTCAGATTGCCTGCGGGGGTAACTGTGAATTGGCCTATGCGCATCAAGCGATTAGTCGCCGCAGCCAAAATGGGTAAATGGACGAGCTGGCCGCCGTCGGGCGCGGCCACCAGAACATAGTTGTCCTGCTCGGTATCGGGCAGATAGCCGACCGGCGTGTACTCGTCAGTCGGATCGAAGAACAGAAGCTTGCCAAGCTTGGGATCGTCCACGGTGGCGTAAAGATTGGTGGTTGGAACGTCGCTCGGAAGCCGAATCGCCAATATGGCGTGATTGAAAACGCCAGCGGAAGCGAATTGTGGTTGAATAATGCCACGATCGATTTGCGCCAGCGAGTAATAAGAATCGATTCCCGCATCTTTGAGCATGGCGGCGAGCAGAGTCACTTTGTCTTTGCAATCGCCGTATTGATTCTTGAAAACGTCGCCAGCGGTGTGCGGCTGGAAGCCGCCAATGCCGATTTCGATGGCGACATAGCGAATATGGCGCTGGACATAAGAGGTGATGGCCTGAATTTTTTCCAGCGGAGTTTTCGCGCCGGCGGTGAGCGAGGCGACTTCGGCCTGAATCTCGGGAGTACTGTCGCGGCGCGAGGCTACCAAACTGGAATACCATAGGCCAAGGTCACGCCAAGATCCGGCCTGTTCCGATTGCAAAGTATTTTGCGGCGAAAAATATTTTACGTCGAGACGACCAGCGACCGCGCGCCAGGGAGGCATGTCGTCCTCCACCGTGACCGGCAGAATATTGTTCAATTGCCACGTGAATTCGTTGGAAGCTGAGGATTGCGGCGAGAGCTGGTTGTAATTCACCCAATCTGAGTCGTATTTCCAACCGTCAGGGAGCTGCAGAGTGTATACTGCGCGAAGCACAGGGATGCGCCGTTGAAAATCCCAAGTGTCGAGAAATATGAACGGGCGGTCCTTCTGGACGTACTCATACCCGACGACGTTACCCGTGTCAGAGGCTGGAATGTCGAGCAATTTTAACTTCAAGTCATCATAAAATTCGCCACCGGCGATCTGAGTTTCCGCAGCGTCGCGCGCTTTGACTTCATAGATTTTGCCGTCGGCGGGAATACTCCAGGCCTTCAGGTAAGTGATGGGCGTCATTTTGCTGAAATAAATTGCCACAGTGCCATAGTGCTTGCCTTCGGGACGGAGAATCTTGTCGACCTCGCGATAGCGTGTCTCGGTTTCGCCATCGGTCTTGACGATGGTTTGCTGGCCGGAATAAAGAACTACGGCGACAACGTCCTTGGGCAAAGAGGCGGGAAGCGCCTGTTTAGCGGCGTCAGTGAGCCACGCGGGTGCATCTGCAGAGCGCGCTGCAGGTACGCCAAGCAGAAGCGCTCCGCCTAAGAGAAAAGAGGCAAAGGCTCTAGTTTTGATGCGCTGATGTTGGCGACTGCAAAACAGCTTGCTCATCATCACCTGTTTTCACCATTTCAAAGACCTGGCGGATCGCACCGTACAGAGAAACATCGTAATAGAAGCCCTGGACATCGAGTCTTCGTTTTACTTCGAGCGTGTTGCCCTGCGCAGCAGGCGCGATGGAGTACTGAATGGCTCCCTCAGTGACGCCTGGGAGATGCTGCGGGAGGCTCTCAACCGTATATCCGGGCGGCAGCTTGAAGGAAATAACGTCATGCTGTTGGTAAGGAAAAGAAAAATAAATGGCGTTGACACGAGTGGCAGGTTCAAAAGCGCTGCCCTCAGGAGCGATAAACGGCGTGAGCGGGAGAAGCATTCGGTGGCCAGCGGGAGTGGCATAACCTGCGATGGTCAGCGTGCCGGAGATGACCAGGGGGCCGGGGCCGTTCCAGCCCGACATTTTTGTGATTTCGAATTTGCCGCCGCGCGGGAGCCAGCTATTGATTTCATCCCCCATGTCTTTTTTTTGCCCGGTTTCGTCGTCCGTACGTTCCTCCTGGCGAGCGCCAGACGCGCGAATGCCGGTGAAATCCACATCGACAGAACCAGAAAGAGAGCCGTCCGTGGCAAGCTCGAGCGTGGCGTGGCGCTCGATGATCGCGTCAGAACTCTTCGGCGATGGTGTCCGAATGAAATCGCCGCCGTCTTTGTTGATGAGGAAGCCAGATACACCGGTTTCGTTCCAGGGAAGAAGCCCAAACGGGTAGAACTTGGCAGCGGGGTCGAGAAAGAAGTCCTGACCGGATAGCTTGACGCGAACGATGTCGTCGTCAAGTTCGGAAGCGTCCTGCAAATCAGGGAGGAAGAATCTTTCATCACGTGGCGCCAGAAGAACCTGATTGGCTTCAAAACCGGCGGCGCGGGCCAGGCCGATAAAGACATCATTGATCTCGCGATTGTAGCCATAGTTGCGCTTGAGCACGTCTTCGACGTTATTGTTGGTTTTCAGCTTCTCGCGCTTCCATTCCTGCGTGGTCTGATCTTCATAGCTGAGGTTGCGAATGGCTTGGACGCGAGCGTAGAGTTTGCGAAGTTTGACTTCGGGCGGATCAGCTGGGGCGGTGACCTGGGCGACAACCTCCTGCAACGCGCTTTTCTTGTCGAGATAGTTGTCCACGCTTGAATTGATCTTTTTGTCTTGCTGCTTCCAATACTGCGCAGTGGTTTGTGGCGGGTCGTAGGGGGATTTGAAAAAGAATTCGACGCGGCCGCGCAGCATGTCCTTGGGCAGCATATAATCTTCCTCAGTCAGGCCTGCAATGTTGTGCAATTCGACTGCGTAGTCGCCGTTCTTCTGTTTTACAGGTTTGATTTGCTCCCGCACGCCAAAGCTGCGGGAAAAGATTCTAGGAGCGTCGGGGCCCTCAGGGGGACGGATGGAAAAGTCGGCGTCACGCGTGAACAGGTCTTCCTGGATGTTCCAACCGGTATTCCAGTAGTAGTCCGTGTCGTATTGCACGCGGTATTGGTACTCGATGATGCATCCGGGCTGGACATCGGGCATGGTGAAAGTCTTTTCCAGAATTTTAATACCGCCAGCCTTGACGATTTCTTTTTCGAAGACTTGACCGCTGAAGGGAACGATGCTTCCGTCAGGGCGAATGGTGCGTGCGCGAATATCCTTTATGTCCGCGCGCCCCTTCAGAAACGGGATTTCGACATCACCCCATTTCTTGCCCGCTTCGGTGAATATTTTGATGCGATAGTATTCAATGAAAAAAGCATTGGAACTATCGGTGTGCTCCTGACGGTAAAGGATCATCGCATTCGAGCCGGGACTGGCAGGGTTGTCCTTGAGCGCCAGGTCAGCAGGATTGACCGGCAGCCACTGGTCGTCTGCGGTGGCGCCAACGGGCACAAACACGGTGCCGAGCACAAGACAGCAGAAGAGAAGGGCCAACATCAAAAACCGAAAACGAGAGGAAGGCACTGGGAACCTCCACCCGGCAGACCGATGACCCGCTGAATACGCCAAGTGGCCAGAATTTACAATCCGCCACGTAACCGCGAAGCTACTCGCGCGAAACGGAAATGTCAATAGGCCCTCGCGAACTGATGCGTGCAGCGTTGCTGCAGCAGCAATAGTGGCGGCTTACAGTAGTAACACGAAGGAAATTCACGCAAATCGCTGATTGTTGCTGGTTATAAGTGATGTTAGCGTGACTCCATTCGTAATTTTACGGTGTCAAACTACTCGCGGTCGTTTGCAACCTGATGGAGAGCTGCGCGGAACTGTGGGTCAGGGCGGCTTGACGTGACTCGTGACTTGTGCTGGCCAGAGTGCTGACCTAGGCATAGTTGTGCGCATGGGAGGGAATTATGCAGCGGAACATTGTTCGGCTGGGGGTCCTGCTGTGCGTTTTATTGTGCGGTTTGTTGACGGGCGGGCAGGCGGCGCGGGCGCAAGCGCATCCGCCAGCAAAAGCCAGGGTGGTGCACGGCGCAGCATCCCAATTGAAACGCGCGCAAGCGGCCAGCGCGAATGAGAATAACGGCGCCGCGGCGCCCGCCGAACTGCCGGTACGCAACGTGGTGCTCTACAAAGACGGCGTTGGATATTTCGAGCATATGGGCCAGATTAGAGGGAGCGAGGCGGTGCACATTGACTTCAGCAGCGACCAGTTGAATGACGTGCTGGGATCGTTGACCGTGCTGGACTTGAATGGCGGGCGCATCACCGGCATTGATTACAACTCCGAAGCGCCTTTCAGCAGGCGATTGGGCATGCTTGGTTTGCCGCTGGGAGAGAACACGAGTCTCTCGAAGTTTTTGGAGGCGCTGCGCGGAACGCGGCTGGAAATTCGCAGCGGGAACAGCGTCATCACCGGAAGGCTGTTGAGCGTTGAACCAAAGACACAGGTGAATGACCGCACGGCGACGGAATTAGATCTGGCGACGCTGGTGAGCGACAGCGGGGACGTTCACACCGTAGAGGTGGCGCCGGCGGTGCAGGTGCGCTTGGCGGATGCGGAGACGCGCGGCGATGTGGGGCAGTATTTGTCGCTGCTGGCGTCCATGCATCAGCAGGGATTGCGGCGAATGACCATTGCTACAGCGGGCACAGGAGAAAGAGAACTGTACGTCAGCTACGTGAGCGAAACGCCCATCTGGAAGACGACGTATCGCATTGTGCTGCCGAAGAAGGCAGGCGACGAGCCTTTGCTGCAAGGCTGGGC
>DASYYQ010000041.1:0-17948 GCA_035933545.1 Candidatus Acidiferrales bacterium
TATTCGACAATCTCAGTGACGGCGCCGGCGCCTACGGTGTGCCCGCCTTCACGAATCGCAAAGCGCAATCCCTTTTCCAGCGCCACCGGAGTGATCAGCTTCACTTCCACACTCACGTTGTCTCCCGGCATCACCATCTCCACCCCGCTCGGCAGCGCTACGTCTCCCGTTACGTCCGTGGTGCGAAAATAAAATTGCGGCCGATAACCGGTGAAAAACGGCGTGTGCCGCCCGCCTTCTTCTTTCGTCAGCACGTACGCTTCCGCTTTGAACTTCGTGTGCGGCGTAATTGAGCCCGGCTTGGCGATCACTTGCCCGCGCTCCACTTCCTCTTTTTCCGTACCGCGCAACAGCAAGCCCACATTGTCGCCAGCAATTCCTTCATCCAGCAGTTTCCGGAACATCTCCACGCCCGTCACCACTTTCTTCATCGTCGGACGGAAGCCCACAATCTCCACCTCTTCGCCCACTTTCACTTTCCCGCGCTCCACTCTCCCCGTCACCACCGTGCCGCGCCCCGAAATCGAGAAAATATCTTCAATGGGCATGGCGAACGGCTTGTCCACATCCCTCTGCGGCAGCGGAATGCTCTTGTCCACCGCCTCCATCAACTCCAAAATCGTCTTCTCCCACTTCGCGTCGCCTTCCAGCGCCTTCAGCGCGCTTCCGCGAATCACCGGCACTTTGTCGCCGGGAAATTGATAAGTCTTCAGCAAATCGCGCACTTCCATTTCCACCAAATCGAGCAGTTCCGGATCCTCCACCGCGTCGCACTTGTTCAAAAACACCACGATGTACGGCACGCCCACCTGCCGCGCCAGCAGAATATGCTCGCGCGTCTGCGGCATGGGCCCGTCCGTCGCCGCCACCACCAGAATCGCCCCGTCCATTTGCGCCGCGCCAGTGATCATGTTCTTGATGTAGTCGGCGTGTCCCGGGCAATCGATGTGCGCGTAGTGCCGGTTGGCCGTCTCGTACTCCACGTGCGACACCGCAATGGTGATGCCGCGCTCGCGCTCTTCCGGCGCGTTGTCGATCGAATCGAACGCCCGGAACTGCACCTTGGGATTGTTCTTCGACAGCACTTTGGTGATCGCCGCCGTTAAGGTGGTCTTTCCGTGATCGATGTGCCCGATCGTCCCGATATTCAGGTGCGGCTTGCTGCGCTCAAATTTTTCCTTCGCCATCGCTTACTATCCTCACTCACTCAGATTCTTGTCTTTCCTGCATTCTGCCTAATGATGGAGCGGGGGACGGGATTCGAACCCGCGACCATCTGCTTGGAAGGCAGAGACTCTACCCCTGAGTTACCCCCGCCCAGCCACAACCAACTTCGCAAATCTGGAGCCTGGGACCGGGATTGAACCGGTGACCTCGTCCTTACCAAGGACGCGCTCTACCAACTGAGCTACCCAGGCGCAACTGGTTCGCTCTGGCCGATTCCCTCTTCCAATTCCAACATGTCGTCAATTCTTCCGGAAATTTCCTGCGCTCGCGCTGCTCTGCGCTTGCAACAATTCCCCAGCTCTTGCAGCGCAATGGTGGACGGGGGAGGATTCGAACCTCCGTAGCCCGCAAGGAGCGGCAGATTTACAGTCTGCTGGTTTTAGCCACTCACCCACCCGTCCCGCACAACCTCATCCACGGGACTTGACGCGCCGGTCCCGAACGGGGCACTTCGCAACGCAGAAAGGGCTCGTGTCCGAAGACACCAGCCCGTTCACTTTTTAATGCGAGGAATCCGTCTGACCAAACCCAAAATCCCAATCCTCAAAAAGTCAGCTGGCGGAGGGAATTGAACCCCCGACCCTCTGATTACAAATCAGATGCTCTACCAGCTGAGCTACGCCAGCATAGCTAAACCCGGCGAATTTATCATGCGGGCAATAAAATTGCAAGGGCCCTCAATCCTAGGCACGATTCATACCATACCGCCCGCTTATTGTCTTATCCTTCCTAACTTTACACCATCTCCGCGCAAATTTATACTAGAAAAGCAGCCTAAGCCAATCTATGAAACGCATCCTCGCTGCCATATTTGTTGCCTGCATCGTCGTCGCGGTTGCCTTCGCCTATATCCATCATCGTCACGTCGAAGCGCAGCGCCAGGCATTCGACGCTTCCTCCCCTATCTTCGCGAATACTCCGGCTGCTGTTAACGAAGCTTTGCCCCGCCCGAGTACGCCGGATTTGACTCAACAGTTGCCCGGCGGCGCGCACGCTGTGGTTTTTGCCGATATGGTCACACTGCGCGCCTCGTCTTTTGCGAACGAGCTCGCCTCGCTCGCGCCCACTCCCGAGCAGGATCCCTCTTACAGCGAATTCGTCCGCGCCACGGGATTTGATTACTCGCGTGACTTGGATCGAGTTGCGGTAGCTCTCTGGCCGCAAGCTTCGCCAACTTCCGTTCTTGCTCTCGCGCAAGGCCGTTTCGACGAAGCGAAAATCGAACGTTACGCTTTGCGCTCCGGACGCCGCCTCAAGATTAACGGCGCCTACGTCTATGAAGTCCGCGCGCAAAATTCGCCGCGCCTGGTGCGTTTCGCTTTTTTGAATCCCCACGAAATTGCGCTCGCCGACGGTCCCGCCATCTCGCGAGTTCTCGGCCCGGAGCGTATCCGCCTCGACCCGCCAATGGCCGCCCGCGCCGCCGCCGTTTCCCGCGCTCCCATTTACCTCGTTGCGCGCACGCAGGATTTGTCAAAGGATCTCGGCATCGATGCCAGCAAATCCGCGCAGCTCGCACGCCTTTTGAGCAGCGTTCACGCCATCACCGCTGCCGGCCAGCCCGCCGGCAAAAACCTGAACGTTTCCGCATCCGCGGAATGCGATTCCACTGTTGACGCCTTCGAACTTTCAACCACGCTGCAAGGTCTGCTGTGGATGGGCCGCGCCGCCCTTGCCGACCCGAAAACTCAGCAGCAGATCGGCCCGCAATGGCCCGCTCTCGAGGCGGTCCTCAAAGCCGCGGACATTTCACACGACAGCAATTTCGTCCGCTTGCGCCTGCAGCTCACTCCGCAAATGCTCCACGTTGCCACAGCCTCATCCGCAAACGGCACGTCGCAGAGATAACGGATCCCTTTTTTTGATTTTTAAAATTCCAGAGGTTTCAGAAGAACTGCAAATGGAAAAACCGCAAACCCGCCGTCACGCGAACTGAAGAGCTAACCCCCGCCCGATATTGTGCCGCCTGCATCCACGCGCCGTAGATACGGCAACGGATTCACTGGCGTGTTGTTGATGCGAACTTCAAAGTGAACATGCGGGCCAGTTGCGCGTCCGCTCTCGCCTTCCTGCGCAATCACTTCGCCGCGCTTAACGCGCTCGCCTACCTGCACATCGTACGCCGCCAGATGCGCATACCACGTGGTGATTCCAAATCCATGATCGAGAATCACTACGCGCCCGTAACCTTCGCGTCTGCCCGTCCACGTTACCACGCCATCGGCCGCCGCGCGCACACCGTCGTCATAATGCGACGCAATGTCCAGTCCAGTATGGAACTCGCCTTCTCCGTCGAACGGATCCAGCCGCTCGCCAAACGGGCTGGTGATTCGCCCCATCACCGGCCAAAGCGAAGGAATAAATGACGCGTTTGGCAGTTTCCCTGGCGCGAAACGCATTGCTCCGGTGGACATCAACATCACTGCTGCGGCATTCTGCTGCAAAAAGCCAAATTCATCCGCTGTCTGCCGATACGCCGCGTTCGATTCCGCCGAACTGTTGGTCATCTCAAACGGGGTGTCCGCCACACGCGTTAGCCCGTACGCAGCCGCCACGTCGCTGGCGAGCGACTGCAGCGAATTCAGCCGCTCGTTCGCGTCCTTCACTTGCGTTTGCAACTCTTGATATTGCTTGGTCAGCGCGCTTTGATCCTTCACCAGCGAGTTATACGCCGAGGCTTTCCATAGCATCCGTGAATATGAACCCACCGCCGCAGTCACGGTCACGCCTCCCACTACCGCGAGGATGACCAATACGTGCAGGGCATAATGCGGCACGCGCATTCGGCGCATCTTCCCCGAATCCGTGGAAGCAATAAAAAATGTGTAATATTTACGTCGCATGATTCCAGCTTAAAGTTCGGGACTTAATTTTTGCGCTGGATGAATGACCGCTTGCCAAACTTGCGGTCCGCGCGATGCCTATAAAAGTTTGAACCGCGAGACTCGGTTCGAAACCCGGTCGCAATATAAGTGCTGCCCTCCCTCGAGTCAACCTTAAATTTCAGTCGCCGGGCACGGGCCGTTGGATTTATCCTCCGGATGGCCTCTATAATCCGGCAGGCAGAGTTCTCCTCTGCCGGTAGTTATAAGCGATTGCCTATGCCGATTACAACTGGTCAGAAGGACAGGGAAGTTCAAATGATCGATCGGCTTGTGCAAAAGATTCCATCCATTGGACATGCCGGTCGCCATGCGGGGGTACGCCTGGGAATTGGAGACGACGCTACAGTACTTCGCCCTTCGGCAAAAACTGAATGGGTACTGAGCTGCGATTTCACCTTGGAAAACGTCCACTTCCGCGATGCCACTCATCCGCCTGCTTCCATTGGTTATAGATGTCTGGCCCGTGCCACCAGTGACATCGCGGCCATGGGCGCCCACCCGCGCTATTTTCTTCTGGCCGTCACCCTGCCTGCCAGCAAGACAGGCAAATGGCTTGATCTTTTCGCCTCGGGAATGTCCCGCGCCGCTCGTGAATTCAATATGCGCCTCATCGGCGGCGATATCTCCCGAACGGCGTTCGTGGCCATCTCGATTACCGTTCTCGGCGAAACGCTCGCCGGCCTGGCCATTCCACGTTCTGGCACCAAACCTGGCCAACCTATTTATGTCACCGGAACTCTTGGCGCGGCGCAGCTTGGCCTCGAAATCCTTCTTCGCGGACTGGCCGGTAGGCACTCGCTGAAAAAATACCTTCAGCCGCACCTTTATCCGCGAATTCCCATCGCTTTTGCTCAAGTTCTCGCGCGCCGCCGCATTCCTTCGGCCATGATAGACATTTCCGACGGTCTTTCCACCGACCTCGCTCGCCTCTGCGCTTCCAGCGGCGTTGGCGCGCGCATTTGGTCCGACAAGCTTCCGAAAATCACGATTCCCCCCGCGCTCACCGGCCAAAATCTCGACCCGCTCCGGCTCGCGCTCCATGGCGGAGAAGATTACGGCCTGCTCTTCACCATCCCGCCCAAATCCGCGCCTCTCCTTCGCTCCATCGCCGGCAAAAGAACTCGCGTAACTCACATCGGCGAAATCACGCGTGCCCGAAAAATTCTCCTGGTTCACCTCAACGGCCGCGAATCGCCGCTACCCTCCAAAGGTTGGGATCCCTTCCGCTGAGCGTCCGAAGAATTATATTTTTGCTTAGAATTGGCCTAGGACTAACTACCTGGTGCGCCATGTTTGAGTGCGGGTGTAACCGCCGGTTTGGCGGTCGCGGCAGGTCTCCGCGCTTGGCCTGGAGCAGGAAGAAACAAAGGAAGAGTCGTGCCGGGCTTACCTTTCCGGCCTGATGCAGGAGGCGATAGACCTGGCGAGGCGGCCTTGCCCAGGGTAGCAGTCACGCTCGGCGCGCCATGAGGAATCGCTGGCTTGTCCGGCGGCTTCGCTAGGGGCGGCGGCGTGGTTTGTTTGTTCGGAATTCCCTGCTCGTTCGTGTCCGCTGGCGGCGCCGTATCCGGCACGTCCACTTGCTCATTCGCCGACTTTACCAGTTCTTCCAACGGCGTCACGTTCGGAAAACTTTCCACCGGCATTCCTTTGCTCGCGTGTTGCATGAATTGCAGCCAGATGGGCAGCGCCGCCCGCGCGCCTGTTTCGCCTTTTCCCAGCGAGCTTTTCGGATCGTCGAATCCCACCCAAACTCCCGTCGTTATTTGCGGCGTGAATCCGATGTACCACGCATCGGTAAAGTCATTCGTCGTTCCTGTTTTGCCTGCCGACGGCCGGTCCAGCGCCTTCGCACGCACACCCGTGCCAAAATTCACTACGTCCTCGAGCATCGCCACCATCGTCCGCGCCACATCCGGTGGAATCACGTCCGTCACCTGCGGGCGCGTCTCTTCCAAAATCGCGCCGTCATAAGAAGTGACGCGCCGAATCATGTGCGCCTGGATGTGAATCCCGTCATCTGGAAAAGTCGAAAACGCCGAAGTATGCTCCAGCAGGGTCAAATCCGCCGCGCCGAGCGCCAGCGGCAAATACGGCGGCAATGGGCTGGTGATTCCAAACTTGCGGGCATTGTCAATCACGTTTTGGATTCCAATATGGCTCAAAATTCGCACGGCCGGCACGTTGCGCGAATCCGCCAGCGCACGCCGCAAGCTGATGCGCCCCTCGAATGTGTTGTCATAATTGTGCGGCGAATAGGCGACACCACCGCTGGTGTACGTCACCGGCTCATCCAGCACTGTGTCGAACGGCGTCATCCCCTGCTCCAGCGCCGTCGCATACACGTATACTTTGAACGAACTACCTGTCTGCCGCATCGCTTGCACCGCGCGGTTGTATTTCGATTCGTCGAAGCTGTACCCGCCCACCATGGCCTTGATTTCTCCCGTGGCGTTGTCGATCGCCAGCAGCGCCGCTTGCGCCGCAGGTACTTGTTCGAGCTGCACTTTCGCCTCGCTGCTACTAACACTCTCAATTAGCAAATTCGCCAAATCCCCGACGTGCAGAAGCGCCTGCGGCGATTTTTCGCCCGTCCACGCGAAATCCGGTGCAGTGATCACCGCGCGATACGGCCCGATTTTTGCGACGGCCGCGCGCTTGTCCACTGCCATAATTAATCCGGTGACGTAATCCCCAGGTTGGATCGGCTCGCGCCAGTCCGGCGATTCATAACTTCTCAGTGTGCCCAGATGCTGGTGAAAAATATTTGGCAGGTTCCCGCGCCACCCATGCCGCCGGTCATACGCGTGCAAACCATCGCGTACCGCTTGCACCGCATCTCGCTGCATCCGCGGATCCAAGGTGGTATAAACGCGCAGGCCGTCCTGATGCACCGCCTGCGGCCCGAATTGCCCCTCCAGCTTCTGCCGGATGTCCTCTACAAAGTACGGCGCAATCGTATTGTTCTGCGGGTATGTGATATTCAAACCCAGCGGCGCTTGCTGCGCGGCTCTCGCTTCCGCCTTGGTGATTTTTCCGTTCTCCGCCATCAATTCGAGCACCAGATTCCGCCGCTCCAGCGCCCGCTTTGGATAGCTCGTCGGCGAATAGATCGGCCCGCGTATCATTCCCGCCAGCAGCGCCGCTTCCGGCAAGGTCAACTCCTGCACCGGCTTGCCAAAATAAAATTCCGACGCTGACTCCACGCCGTAATTCCCATTCCACAAATACACTTGATTGCAATACATCGTGAAAATCTGCTGCTTGGTATAATGCCGCTCGATTTGAACCGCCAGCATGGCCTCTTCGATTTTTCGCCGGTAGCTGCGGTCCGCGCGATTCAAGAAGAGTCCGCCGGCAAGCTGCATAGTGATCGTGCTTGCGCCCTGCACAATACGATGGTGAATAAAATTCGCCCACGCCGCTTCAGCCACGCGCGGAAAATCAATTCCCCAGTGCTCCATGAAGTGCCGGTCTTCCGTGGAAATAATGGCGTCCCGCAGAATTTTGGGAATTTGGTCGTAGGTCAGCAAGATGCGCCGCTGCAGCGCGAAACTGCCAATCGAAGAGCCGTCGTCCGCGTAAAGCTCCGTCACTACGTCCGGCCGGTAATTTTCCAGCTCCTGAATCTGGGGCAGATCGCTGCTGTACACAAACAGCAATCCCACCGCCGAGCCCACGGCAATCGAGCACAAAATCAGCAGCAAAATCGCGACGCGGCTGAATACTTTCCCTCCCGCAATCCGTATCAGCCCTCGCGGCTTGTCGTCATAGTCCAGCGCTCCACTCTGTTCTGCGCTCCGTCGTGACTCATTCTGAAAAATTTTGCCGACTCCCGGCCAACGCTGCTCGCGCCGCGCGTCTTCGTCTTCCGCAGTCTTATTGCGCGGCGTTTCGCCTTGCGGAATGTCATCTCTCGTCATCTCACGGCGTGCGATCTCGCGCGACAGCCGCTCATCCCATCGCATTTCGCCCTGCGGCGTTTGCTCCTCGGGAGAGTTGTCGTCCCGCGAATTTAGATCCTGCGACTTCTTGTCTTCGGGCATTTCGTCCTGCGGAAATTCATCCCGTGGCCTATCGTCTCGCGGCATTTCAGGCTAATCCCTGTAGCACTTCATCCTGTAGCGTTTCATCCATGCTACTTCAATTCTACCGCAAGCCCCACAACCCGCAACTCGCGCCGGCTACGCTTGTCGCGCAAATAAAACACGTCATTCTGCCTCAGGCACAATTGCATCCACCTCAATTTCCACCAGCATCTCCGGCGAAACCAACCCGGTCACTTCCACCATCGAGCACGCCGGACGAACCTTACCAAAAACTTCTCCATGCGCGCGCCCAATCTTTTCCCAGTCCTTGATATCCCTGACGAAGATCCGTGTCCGCACCACGTGCTCTATCTTCGCGCCCGCCTTGGCCAGCGCCGCTTCGATATTCTTCAGAATCTGTACCGTCTGCGCGTGCGCGTCGCCCTTCCCCACAATTTCGCCCTTTGCATCCGTCGCCGTCGTGCCTGAAACCCATATCTGCGCGCCCACGCGCACAGCACGCGAATACCCCACCACTGGCTCCCACGGCGTCCCGCTCGAAATATTTTGCCTCTGCATTTTCACTCCTTACGAGAATTCCGGCGGTAATTCTACACTCCGCATCTCTGGACTTCGCCGCGCAAAATCCGTAATCTGGCGCTGACGTATTTCGAGGTCGCCGCGCGCTATGCTCTGCAAAAACATTCTCGAAGCCATTGGCAATACGCCGCTCATCCGTATCAACCGCCTCACCAAAGATATTCAAGCGCAAGTCTACGTCAAAGCCGATTATTTGAATCCCGGTGGCTCCGTAAAGGACCGCATCGGCACCTGGATGATTGACGAAGCCGAACGCAAAGGCCTGCTCAAGCCCGGCGGCACCATCATCGAAGGCACTTCCGGCAACACCGGCATGGGCCTCGCGCTCGTCGCCGCAGTGCGCGGATACAAAATCGTTTTCACCATCACCGACAAGCAATCGCGCGAAAAAATCGACCTGCTCAAAGCCTTCGGCGCCGAAGTCATCGTCTGCCCCACAGCCGTCGAGCCCGACGACCCCCGCAGCTACTATTCCGTCGCCAAAAAACTCGCCCGCGAAATTCCCAATTCTTTTTACCCCAATCAATACGAAAATCCCATGAATCCCGAAGCCCACTACCGTACCACCGGCCCGGAAATCTGGCAGGACACGGAAGGAAAAATCACTCACTTCGTCTGCGCTATGGGCACGGGGGGCACTATCAGCGGCGCAGGTAGATTCCTCAAAGAGAAAAATCCTGCGGTGAAAATTGTCGGCGTAGATCCAGTCGGCTCGCTCTACTACGAGTTCGTCAAGACCGGTAAAGTGGGCAAAGCGAAAACCTATGTGGTCGAAGGCATCGGCGAAGACATTTTCCCCGCTACCATGCACTTTGACGTGCTCGATGACGTCTTGCAAGTCACCGACGAGGAATGTTTCGTCTGGGCGCGGCGTCTTGCCAAGCAGGAGGGAATTTTCACCGGAGGTTCTGGAGGCGGCTGCGTTTCCGCGGCGCTGCGCGTGGCCCGCGAACAAGAAAAAGACGCCTGCATCGTCGCCTTTCTTCCCGACACCGGCATGCGCTATCTCTCGAAAATTTACAACGACGGCTGGATGCGCGAGCACAGCTACGTCGAGTCCGAAGTCCCACTCTGCGCCGCTGATGTTGTCCGCGTCAAAATGCAAACCGGAAAGCATCGCGATCTCATCGTTGCCCGCCCCTATCAAACCGTTTTCCATGCGCTGCACACCATGCAGCAGCAGGACATTTCCCAGTTACCTGTCTTCGAAGAGGAAACTCCTATCGGCACCATCTACGAAGATCAAATCCTCAATCTCGCGCTGCAGGGCAAAGATTTGCGCAAATTGGTTATTCGCGAAGTTATGGGCGAAGCTCTCCCGCGCGTTCCTTCCGACGCTCCGGTCGAACGCGTCACGCAGCTCCTCGGCCGCGAAGGCCCCGCCGTCTTCGTCGAAATGTCCAACGGCAAATTCGAAATTCTCACCAAGTTCGACCTCATGGACACCATCGCCAGCCTCATGGAACAAAAGCGCTGACGCTTTTTTTGCCTGTCACCCCTTTTGGCTCTGCCCTTGTTTCACGCAGTCGTCCCATACCCGTCGGGAGTTTTGCGAACGTCGGCGAGGACCTGGGACGGTCAGGAAATATTGTCCAATGGACGAAAAATGCTTGCGTGGCCGGGGCCAAATGGGTATATGGTTGGGTTTGAATCCCAGATGTTGCGCGAATGAGAAAAAGCATTCTTGTAGTAAACGTTTTCTTGGCACCTTCGGGATCTTTGGTTAAGCAGCACGGGACGGCTAAATAGCGGAAGGAGAAGGAACTCATGACAATTTGGAATAAGGGGCTTTCGCGGAGGAAGTTTCTGGCGGGAACAGCGGCCGCTACAGCGCTCGAACTGCTTCCCAAGCCGCTCCGTGGGTTGTCGAAACCCTCTGCCTCTGCCGCCGCTTCCGCGCCTCCTCCGCAACAGCGCCGCCGCCCCGACTTTTTGCGCGGGTTGACGCCCAAGGTCGAACCGTTTCCGATGAAGCAGGTACGCCTCACCGCCGGCCCGTTCCAGGAAGCGATGGAAATCAACCGGCAATATCTGCATTCGATTCCGAACGACCGGCTGCTTCACATGTTTCGTCTGACGTCCGGGTTATCTTCTTCCGCCGAGCCGCTCGGCGGCTGGGAGGCGCCCAAATGCGAACTGCGCGGCCATTTCGCGGGCGGGCATTACCTTTCAGCTTGCGCGCAGATGTACGCCAGTACTGGTGACGAAGATCTGAAGAAGAAAGCTGACGCGATGGTGACGGAATTGGCCGCGTGTCAAAAGGCCAACCAGACCGGTTATTTGAGCGCTTTCCCCATGGAGGAATTCGACCGGCTGCGCGAGGGCCGGCCCGTCTGGGCGCCGTTCTACACCATCCACAAGATCATGGCCGGGCATTTCGATATGTATCGCCACACCGGCAATACGCAGGCCCTCGAAACAGCAGAGAATATGGCCCGGTGGGCCGGCGGTTGGACTGGACCATTGAGCGAAGATCTGATGAGCCGCGTGCTGGAAGTGGAGCACGGCGGCATGTTCGAAGTGCTGTGCAACCTAGCGGCAGCGACCAGCAGATGGCAGCTTCTCGGAATGGCGCACCGATTCGATCAGAAGCAGTTCTTCGATCCGCTGGCTGAATACAAAGACGAATTGCGAGGCCTGCATGCCAACACGAACATCCCTAAGGTGATCGGCGCGGCCCGCTTCTACGAGCTTACCGGCGATGCTCGCTACCACACCATCTCGTCCTACTTCTGGGAAGAAGTCACCAAGCGCCGCTCCTATTGCACTGGGGGGAACAACGACGGCGAATATTGGACCACACCTGCCGGCGATTTGTCCCATACGCTGAACGAATGGAACGAAGAATGCTGCACGGGCTATAACATGCTCAAGCTCTCGCGTCATCTTTTCTCCTGGAGCGCTGATCCGGGAGTGATGGATTTTTACGAGCGCGTCCTATTCAACCACCGTCTGGGCACGCAGGATGATCAGGGTATGAAGGGTTATTTCGTTCCGCTCGGATCAGGCTACTGGAAGTATTACAACTCGCGATGGGATTCGTTCTGGTGCTGTACGGGAACTGGAGTCGAGGAATTCTCCAAATTTACCGACTCGATTTATTACCACGATGATCAAGGCATCTACGTGAATCTCTACATCGCCTCGGAGGTGAACTGGCCGGAGAAAGGCATTCGTCTGCGTCAGGAGACGCGCTTCCCAGAGCAGGAGGGCTCCACGTTCATCGTGCAGACTGACCATCCGGTGGAGATGGCTTTGCATATTCGCATTCCGTACTGGGCCACGAAAGGCGGCGCTGTGAAAGTGAACGGCGAGGCTCTTCCGGTGTTCTCGGATCCGAGCAGCTATCTAACGCTGAATCGCGTTTGGAAAAACGGCGATCGCGTCGAACTCAGCTTGCCGATGAGCCTGCGCATCGAAGCACTACCCGGCGACGAAAGCATGCAGGCGGTGATGTACGGTCCGCTGGTGCTGGCTGGGCGGTTGGGCTCGGTGGGGTTGACGAAGGAAATGCTGTACTCGGCTTACGACACTTCGCCTCGCGGCAAGCGAGCCGATGTCGCGCCGCTTAACGTTTCCAGTCCACACAAGTTCGATTGGGTGGAGTCCTCGAATCGCCCTCTCTCGTTCCACCTGGTTGGACAGAGCTCGCCAACCGAGCTTGTGCCGTTCTATCAGGTCGCAGCGGAGCGGTACGCTGTCTACTGGAAGCTGAATCTGCCGGAGAGACCGAGATTTTTCTCATAGAAGCGGCGGGCTGGCGAGCTTCGAGATTTTCCAAGGCGTCAACCAAAATCAGCAACACGAACATTTGCCTCGCGCAAACGGACCAGAAGCTAGGGTAGCTCTGCCCCAGATGCCGAAGTAAAACTTCAGCGCCTGCGAAACGCGAAAAAGAATGGCGCTTCGTGGATTTCGAAATTTTTCGGCGGCGTCACGCCGAGTAGGTACTGTACAAAATAATCCCAGCGGCGGCGAGTGACATAATGAGCGTGAGGGCCGCTATCGCCGTGGAACATGTTGGGGACAAATAACATGTCAAAATTTTTGTTGGCGGTCATCAACGCGTCGACGAGATGCATGGTCTCGGTAGGATTCACGTTGTCATCGATGTCGCCGTGAATCAGCAACAAATGCCCCTGAAGGTTGGAGGCCAACGCCTGATTGGCCTGTTCGGCGTAATCTTTGCCCACCGGATATCCCTGATAGAGCTCGTTCCACCAAGCTTTATCGAGGCGCGGGTCGTGGTCTCCAGAAGTGGAGACGCAGACCTTGTAGAAATCAGGAAATTGGAGAAAGGCGTGCGCCGAGCCATAGCCGCCCGCTGAAGTGCCGAAAATGCCGACGCGGGTGATTTCCATCCACGGGTACTTTGCGGCCATTTGCTTGATCATCGCGACGTGGTCGATGAATACGTTGCCCATGTTGTGATAAGAAAAATCGTGAAACTCTCGCGAGCGTCCAGTGGTGCCCCGACCGTCCACCATCACCACGACGAAACCCAGCTCGGCCATTGATTGCAGCCGCATCGCGGCGCCAAACGTTTTCGGCACGAAAAAACCCTGCGGGCCAGTGTAGATATTCTCCAAGATGGGATACTTCTTCGCGGGATCGAAATTGGTGGGCCGTACGATAATGCCGTACAGATCGGTTTTGCCGTCGGCGGCTTTTCCCTCGAATGGAATCGGTTTCTTCCAACCCATTTTTACCAGCGCGGCATCGACAGTGCGTTCAAGCACACGCACGACAGAACCGTCGCTGGCGCGGCGTAGCACCGCTTCGCCCGGAGAATCGGGGCGCGAATAGTTATCCACAAAATAATCGCCATCGGACGAAATGCTGACCGTGTGGTCAGCGTCTTCCGGAGTGAGCAGTTTCATTCCACTGCCGTCCAGTTTCACGCGATAAAGCTGGGTGTAATAGGGATCGAGCCTCGGCTGAACGCCGCTCGCCAAAAAATAAACATATCCGCGTTTAGCATCGACATGCGCAATTTCGCGCACGACCCAAGACCCGTGGGTGACCTGGTTTTCGAGCTTTCCGGTGCTGGCGTTATACACGTAAAGCTGATTCCAGCCGTCACGCTCGGAAGACCAGAGAATTTGTTTGTCATCATCAAAAAATTGGGAAAAAGTTTCGCCGGGATCCACGTAAGGATAAGGCTTGGCCACTTCGCGGATGAGCACCTTTTGCTCGCCGGTTTGCGCATCCACTTCCCTCAGATCTGTGGCTTTCTCTCCGCGCTCGTCGTAGCGGTAATAGAAGCGCTGGCTGTCTGGAAACCAGCGGAAGCCGGGGCCTCCGATGAATTGAATTTCGAGCGGCGAAGTTTTCACGTCGATTCGTTTTCCAGATTCGAGGTCAAAGATGATGGGAGCGGCTTGCGGAAGAATTTCGCCCGGCAACGGGTAAACGTAATTGTAAGCCATTGGCCGCAGCTGTTTCGGAGGAACGTATTGCAGGCTGGTGAAGCGCCCAGCATTGCGCGAATCGAGCCGATAGGCGACCAGCTTCGTCGAATCCGGCGACCAGAAAACTTCGGGCGAGGCCTTCACATCTTCACCATTTGGGACGTTTTGAGTAACTAACGCGCGCAGGTCAGGCAAGGGCGTCGCGTAATCCCAGCCCGGGACGCCGTCTCGAGTGAGCTGCACAACCGCGCCAGTCGAAACATGCCTCACGAAAAGATTGTGGTCACGAACAAAGGCCGCCCACTCACCATTAGGCGAGAGCGACTCGTATGGCGCGACGCCCGCTTCCGGCGGCGTGCTCTTGCATTGGTAATCCGCAAGCGTGCAAGACCACTGCTGCTGGTCGATGGCAAAACTAATCGCCTTGTCATTCTGGACGTATTCAAAATCGAAAAAAGGCAAGTTGTCCGCACGATAAGGTTTACCGGCGGTACGTGAAAGCGCGGCGGCGAGCCGAGCCTGATCGAATGCTGGGCCGGCGGTATTCTGGGCCGCGTCCACGAGAATGAATTGCTTTCCGCTCGGGCCCATCTTCAGATACCAGAAGCGATCGCTCTTTTCGATCCAATTTGGATAAACGCTCGCGATAGACAGCGTCTTTTGCAAATTGCCGGGCAGGAATTGCTCGGCGCGCTGATAGTCGGCGAGCGTGCCCTGCGCCCCCGCTGGCAAGGACAGCAGCCCAAATGCAAAAAATAAGATGGCAGGAAGAATCCACGATGGCAGGCGACAACTCATTTCATTTGTCTCCTTCTGTATCTCGTTTTTCGATTCTTATACGTGCAGCCGGGGCCTTGCAGCCAGCCCCGGCCTGTTTGCTGGAAGTCAGCGCTCTTCGATCAGAAGTCAATCTCCGTGCGGAACTGAATGACGCGCGGCCTTCCCTGATAGTGCGTCCTCGGCAGCGACAGCCCCGAATTCGCAAAGATGATGCCGCCCGGTGCGTTTTCCGCGTTGAAACTCGTCCCCGCCGCCCAATTCGGATGATTGAACGCGTTCAAGAACGATGCCTGAATCTTGAGTGAAACCTTCTCATAGACGGGAAAGACTTTGTTGATCGAGATATCCGTGTTGAAGAACTTCGGGCCGTGCAGGAAGAGCATCTGTCCGATGGTGCCCGGAGTCGTGTTGGGTTGAATCGCACCCGTCGCGTTGAACTTCGGATTCAGCCACACCGGCGAAAATGGGCTGCTCGGAGTGAGATACACGCCCACGTTCTTTTGAATCTGGCTGAGGTTTACGCCAGTCAAAGTCACGCCGCCATCTTCATTGTTGAACGTCTGGTAGCCGCCTTGCACCCAGAACGGAATGCCGGACTGCAAAGTGATGATCGACCCAATGTTCCAGCCTCCGATAACGTCGTTGAGCACCGAGTTGTTCACGCTGAATGCCCGGCCCGTTCCGATAGGCAATTCGTAAGTGAAGTAAGTGTGAAAGACGTGGCGAATGTCATAATCCGACGGTGCCTTGTTCAGGCCGGGGCTGCGCAGCGAGATGAAATCCAGTCCCGCCGTATCCGTCCAGCCGCCGAGGAACCGGCTGGTCAGGCCCTTTGAAAAGCTGTAGCTGCCGCCGAGCGTGAGTCCGTGTCCCGTTGGATGCCGCACCGAGATTTGCAGCCCGTTGTACGTCGAACTGGCTGGATCCGACAAATAAATCGCCCCTCCCGAAGCCGCGTACGGATTGGCCTGGAAGAAGTTAATCGGATACGTCCCGCCGGCGTTTCCGCACGGGCCGTAGCTCGCGCCTGCGATGTTGCAGAAGTAGGTGGAGTTCTGGGTAAAGGAAGTTGCCATCGCTCCCGCCTGCCCCGTGTTCAAATCGAAGATGTAGCCCGTGTTGGCGTAGCCGTTGCCATCATTCGGGGCGGTGGTGACGCCGTTGCCGCTGAAAGCCGCATCGAAAATCGGAGTCGGCATAACGCCCGGCGCGCCAGTGTTGTCCGCAAACGTAGTGCCGCCGTTTGCCGCCAGATTCGCCTGCGCGATTTTGAACTGGGCCGCGAAATTATTATTCAGCGTGTTGACCTCGTTCAGATTGAACGTCTGCCACTCGTGTACGCCGTGATTCCCGACGTAATTGACCTCCACCACTGTGTTGCCCGGAACCTCGCGCTGAATCCCGAAGCTCCACTGCTCGATGTACGGCTCTCTCAGGTTGGGGTCTATTCCGCCGATATAGGGATAACCGAAAAACGCGTACGTGGATTCCGGCAGCGCCGTTTGATAGGACGGCGGCGTGGCCGTTGACTGCACCGCGCTGAAAAGTCCCGGCGTCGTCAGCGACACTGATCCTGGAGCGAAATTGAGGGCCGCCGCCGAGTAGTTGAGGTACTGCGCGTAACCCGCGCCGGTATATACGCTGCTGTTCTCAAATGTTTCCCAGCCCTCATCGTACGGGTTAATCGCGTAGCTCGCCCGGACCACCGTCTTGCTTCCGCCGAATATCTTGCCCAACCAACCCTCGCTGTAATCTGGGTTCCAAGCAAAGCCAAGATTCGGCGACGGCTGAATGAAATCGCCGTTATACGGATGCTCGTTAACTGTGATGTACGGGCTCTGGATGCCGTTCAGCGTGCCCGGCTGGAAGAGGCTTCCCGACGGACCCAGCAGGTTTTGATACGTGGCCGTGAAGTAGGCGTTATTCGTGTTATGGATCGCGCCTGTCAGCTGCCAGCGCAGGCCATAGTTCAGCGTCAAATGCGTCATCGCGTGGAACGAGTCCTGGAAGAAGATGGCGCCTTCGGTCTTTGCCTCTCGAGCGGTGTAACCGTACCCGGACGTGAACACGCCGGTGGAGGGATTCACTTCGGTGCCGCCGCCGACGCTAGTGACTCGGCCAGTAAGGAAAGCATAGAGACTCTCCGCTGCTTGTTGGGAGGTGAGGCCGGTGGTCGGGCTGGAAGCGTTATACATATTGGGGAAGTTCGACGTGCTCGAGCACGTATTCGTCGCGCCGGAGTTGCAGCTGAACATCGCTGCGGCAGGATCTCCGGGCGCGATACCGGTCGTGTAGTCCGGCACGCCGGGGAACACCCACTGCTGCTCGTGCATTTTCGAGTAGATTATGTCCCCGCCCAGGTAGAAGTTGTGGTTTCCGTGCGTCCAGCGCAGTGTGTCCGACGGATTGTAGAGCGGGTTGTCACGTGGAACTTCCTCCGCCACGCCCGGAACCAGCGTGGGAATCCCAAACGGCGTTTCGATCTGCGAAGGCACGCCGTCAACGGGCGATTGAGCGAATCCGGTGGGCTGAGCGCCCGGAGTGTATACCTCTTCAGTGCCCAGTATTCCAAACGTGGCTGTATTCAC
This sequence comes from Candidatus Acidiferrales bacterium, assembly GCA_035933545.1. GTDB lineage: Bacteria > Acidobacteriota > Terriglobia > Acidiferrales > UBA7541 > DAHUXN01. The sequence goes on from DASYYQ010000041.1 coordinate 17,520, forward strand.
CATCGTCGGCGAGATTAGCCAGGTGACGTTGTTGTTCCACGTGTAATAGGTGTTATTGAATCCCGTGTAGTTTCCTACATACGGCGAGCCCGGCCAGTCTCCATAGCTCGGCGTCTTCTGGTCTTCGATGTCCCACGAATCACTCCAATGAATCTTCGAAGTGACGTCCACGTCCAAACGCGTGGTACCGAACCACCATGTTTGGGGCTGGCTGATGTTGTAATACAGCTGCTGCAGGAAATAGGCGTTCGCCGTCTGCAGCGACGCCGGATCCGGCCCGAGCGGCTTGAGCGCTCCATTTTTGTAATAACCGGCGATGCCACTCAGGATGTTTCCGACAGATGAATTTTCCGTATTCGGGAAACCGTTGGTCGAGGCCAGCGCGTACAGGTTGGCCGTACACGTCATCGCCGTCGCGTCGCAGCCGGT
>DASYYQ010000055.1:0-16789 GCA_035933545.1 Candidatus Acidiferrales bacterium
TTGCGCAGCAGGACGGGAGGTCCGCCGTTCTGGGTGATGAGGAGACTGGCAGCGCCGTCGCCGAAGAAATCAGCAGCCACTATGGAACGCGGCTTGACAAGATGAATTTTGTCCAGACCGCTATCTTTCGAGACATCGCGAAAACCGGCAGGGCCTTCGTTGCGCAACAGAATTATGTGGCCGCCGCCGGATGGATCTTCGCCAACAGCAGCAAGATCCAGCCAGCCGTCGTCGTCGTAATCGAGAGTGGCAAGGCCCCAGGCGCGTGTCCAATCGAGTTTCGGCAAATTGACGCGGGAAAAGCTTTTGCCGTCGAGGTTACGCCATAAGGAAAGCGCCGGAGCGGATGAATGAGTGAAAGCGAGATCCATCCAGCCGTCTTTGTTGAAATCGAGTGCCGCGACGCCGATCGCCTCGGGAATTGGGGAAGTCCAAGGCCGCACGGGACGGAAGAGCCCTTCGCGAGGATTGAGATAGATGACGGGAGTACTCTTGATTGCGGCGACGATCAGGTCGATGGCACGGTCATTATTGATGTCGCTTACCGTCGCGCCCCAACTCGGACTGCCGGCCAGGCCGGTTTGCGAGGTGACTTCAGTGAAAGTCCCATTGCCGTCGTTGCGCCACATTTCGTTGCCGCCGTTGTAGCGCGAGACGAAAAGGTCCAGGTCACCATCGTGGTCATAATCGACGAAGGTCAATCCCATGACCTGGCCGGTGACGTGTATTCCGGCCGGCGTGGTAACGTCACGAAATTTTCCATGGCCTTCATTATGGAATAGCGCGACTCCGCCGTCGTAGCTCACGGCGAGATCGGGGCGGCCATCATTGTCGTAATCTCCGACAGTGCATCCCATGCCGACGCCGGGAAGAGTGATGCCGGATTGCTTTGTGACATCTTCAAAGTGACCGTTGCCAATATTTCGGTACAGAGCGGGATGGCCGCTGCCGTCGGCGTTGGCAAAAAAAATGCCGGGGCGGCCATCGCCGTCGAAATCAAAGGCGCACGCACCGGACCCTAAAGAAGCAGTTGCGGGATCCTGCTGCAGTGAATGGTCCAGCGGCACGGCATGCGGGGGCAGACCCGATTCAGCGGTCACATCCTCAAAGTGCACGGGAGTCATAGCCGGAACAGCTTCGACACCCGGAGGAACTTCCTCGACGAGCGAATATTTTCCCTGATCGCCGTAAATCATGCTCATCGGAGTGGCGATTTTTTTTTGCGTTTCATCTTCAAAGCGCGTCAGATATTCGCGGGCGCGAGCAGTATCGCCCGACCGCTGATAGGCTTGAGCGATTGCGAAGGCGGCCGAAGCGTGAAACGGCTGCAGTTCCAGCGCAACCTGAAAAGCGGCAATGGCCTTTGCGTACTGGTGGAGCGCCATGTAGTCTTGGCCCAGAAAATAGCGCGCGTCTGCGTCGTCCGGGTCGAGAGAAATCACGCGCTCGAAATCCTGCGCAGAAGCATCTGGATGGCCGAGAGACTTCTGCAGGAGTCCGAGGTTGTACCAGACGCGAGGATTTTTGGGCTCGCGCGCTGCCGCTTCGTTCAGAATCGACTCAGCTTGGGGAAAATTGCCGAGGCTCAGAAGGGCAATGGCTTGATTCAAGCGCGCGGCGTAGAGATGTGGGTCAAGGGCGTAGGCCCTCTGGAATTGCGCCAGAGCAGATTTTTGTTGCTGGCGATTCATGTAGGCAACGCCGAGGTTGTTATCTCTCGCGGCATCGACATTCACGGATTTTGAAGCAGATTGCGCGGAGACGCGCATTCTCGTAGAAAAAAAAGTTAGGAGTGTTATGAACCCAATGAGCGCGACTGTCAGCCACAAGAGCCTGCGGCCCGTTTCCGGCGGCTCAGCGTTTTTCATAGGGTCTGGTTGCAACGATGCCAACGCCTTCCTTTACCGTAATCGTTTGGCCGGCTGAGACATTCTTGAGGCGGTCCACTTGTCCGCTGGGCCAATGGATTTCCACCTGCTGCGCGCTTGTATTCTGGCCAAGCCCAAACGTGAGAACAAGCTCGCTGGCGGAGAGGTAGCTCGAACCGCTGGTAAGCGTTTTGTCCTGCGTCATGCCGCCGGAAGTTACGCGCACTTCGCTGTCAATCCCATCCCGATCGGATTTTGTGCCCACCAGCTTGATGCGCAGGCTGTGATTTGAGCCGCCCTCGTTGCGAAACAGAACCGCCGGGCCCGAATTCGTCGAAATGAGAATGTCAAGCTTGCCATTGTTGTAAACGTCGGCGTACGCAGCGCCGCGCGCGACGCGCGGAAGGTTGAACGAGGCTCCCATTTCAGAGGTCACATTGGCAAATTTTCCGCCGCCTAAGTTCCGGAAGAGGAGCGGCGGCTCGGCGTAGTGAACTTCGCGCTGAACCACCTGGATATCGCGCTGAATGTGGCCGTTCGCGACGAAAATGTCCGGCCAGCCATCGTTGTCATAATCGAAGAAAAAACAGCCGAAACCGAGCGTCAGCAAACTCGAGTGGCCGATTTCCGAATCAGGCGCTTCATCCACGAAAAGCCCATTGCCTTCGTTGTGATATAGCCCGAGCATCTGGTTCGAAAAATTAGTGATGAGGATGCTGGGATGGCCCGAATGGTCGTAATCGGCTGCGGCAGTGCCCATGCCCGCGCGCGCGATGCCATCTTCACTGAAGCCGACGCCCGACATTACTCCCTTCTCGGTGAACGTTCCATTGTGATTGTTGATGTAGAGTTTGTTCGGCTCCGTGTCATTGCTTACGAAAATATCCGGCCAGCCATCATTGTTTGCATCGAAAACAGTGATTCCCAATCCCTTCGAAGTCGGATCGTAGAGGCCTGCTTTTTTGGTGACATCGGTAAAAGTGCCATCGCCATTGTTGTGCCAGAGGCGCAGCGACGCGCCGTGATACGCCTGTGGCGTGCAATAGGATTTCGTGCGCCCGTCAAGCGTGCAGTAGATGTCGGTTTTTGGCGTCCAGTGCACGTAGTTTGCAACCAGCAGATCCAATCGTCCATCGCGGTCGTAATCCAGCCACGCCGCACTCGTGCTGAATTCATCATGGCCCCAAAGGCCCGCCTGCTTGGTGACGTCGGTAAACGTTCCGTTGCAATTGTTGCGGAAAAGATGGCTTTGGCCGAGAGCCGTGACAAAAATGTCGTCGCACCCATCGTTGTTGTAGTCGCCGACCGCGACCCCCATGCCATACATTTCCACGTCGAGGTTCGCTTGGCGCGTCACGTCGGTGAATGTACCGTTGTGATTGTTGCGGTAAAGCGCCATGTACGTGTGGCGATTGCCATGGCCCGGCCAGTCTGTGCCGTTAATGAGCAGAATGTCGGGCCAGCCGTCATTGTTGTAATCAATGAATGCAACGCCTGAGCCGACGGCCTCCGGCAGCCACATCTTTCCAAACGCGCCATTGTTATGGATGAAACGAATGCCAGCGGCACGAGTCACATCGTCGAACCGAATCGTTGATGCTGCGGGCTTCTCCGCGGCCAGGCCCGCCAATGAAGAAACGATAACCAGCAGAGCCGGCAATACCCAGAATTTGTCGCGAAGAGTTCCCATTAGCGAGGACCTTTCGTCTTGTCGAGCGCGGGATAGCTTGAAGCTGGTGGCTTCAGCGGCCCTGAGTCGATTTCATGGATCGGCTGGCTCTCGTTGTTGTCATAGGGGTGGTCACGAAGATAAGGACCAGTCAGAGATCCCTCCGCCTCATTCGCCTTGAAACGTAAGTACCGCACTTCGTATTCGCGAGAACGACCGGCCTGCCCGAGCCCGTTGTAGCAAAGCATCAGGTTGTAGTTGGCCTCGACGTCCTCCGGGTCAATCGCGAGCACCTTCTGAAATTCGCGAATGGCTTGGTGATAGTGCCGTTCAAGGAAAAGCGTCCGGCCCAGTTCGTTGCGCGCGACGCGATCGTCCGGATATTGTTGAAGGGCGATTTGCAGTTGCGCAATTGCCGCATCGTATTCTCCTTGATCACGCAGCAAGGTCGCGTCGAAAAAGTGCGCGCTGGCCAGGTGTGGCGCGACTTTGAGTGCTTGGTCGAGCGCCTTTCCTGCTCCGGACAAATTTCCTTCTTGCAGGCGCACACGCGCCATGTTGACCCATCCATCGCCGCGAGTCGGCGCGGCTTGCGCCACTTTCTCGAAGGCGGATTCGGCGCCTTGCAAATCGCCCTGCAGCAGCAGTCCGATGCCGTAATCATTCCAGCGCTGCCAATCCGCCGCTTTGACTTCGATGTCCGGCTTGGGCAAAGGAGCGCTCGCCGGCAACACGTTCAGTACTGCTTTATCTTGCGCCATCACCACAATGGGCAAGTTGGGAATGCCGGACCGCTTGCCGGAATCGCTTTTGGTGCTGCCCGTGAAAATCCATTTCGTGTCGTCGTAATCGGGAGAGACGGCAGGATCGTGCTGTTGCGGATCGCGAATTCCCGCAAACGAAAATTGCGTGAACCACCAGCTGAATTTTCGGTAGTTCAGCTTGGCGGTCAACGTGATGCGGTTGCCGGAGTCTTTCGGAATGTACAAACGATAATGAACCGTGTCGGCTGCGCCCGGAGGAATCAGGCGCACGTAAATGACGGCGCGCTCGGCCCAGGCATTGCGCTTGTTGATGGGATTGCCGTGGGCGTCAATCAGCAACGCCCGGTAGAATTGCGCGCCGGGATCGACCGGGCCATCGCCATCGCCGCTCGGGCCCGCTGCGCCGCTCCAAAAAATTGTGCGCCCGTTTTCGTCTTTGGCTTGCAGTTCAAGCCAGAGGTCGAAAGCGTCGACCGTGCCGCCGGGAAAGAAATGGCCAACGCCGCGCGTGCGAACCACTACATCGACGCGTTCGGTATCCCCCCGGCGAACCTCGATGGGAAAGCGGCCAAATGGGGCGCTGAGCCGCGACGCGGGCGTGGCAAATTGTTCTTGCCCCGCGGGAGCGTGGAACTCTGCTTCCTCGCCCACGCCGAAAGTAGTCTGTGCCTCCGGAAAGCCGCTGGGAGCCCTCACAACCGGAGCAGTCGGTTTACCCGCGCGTTGCGGTTCCGGCGAAATTCCAAAAATGTCCACGCTCACTTGATCGGCCTTCAAAAAATTCTCGACGGTTTCAAGCTGCTTCGCGTCCTCGTTCTCATAAGGCAAAGCCGTGTTGGCTGCGGGAAAGCGGTGCGAATGGATGAATCCCGCGTAGTTTCCAAAATCATTCGAGCGTACCGCAGGCATATGGCAGTCCGCGCACATTTCCGGATGCGGCGGATAATAGAAAGACCGCGCGCCCAACCCGGAAACTCCGCTGGCTTGCCAGTTGTCGTATTCGTTGAAGCCGCGCGTCCATCGGTAATGATTCACTGGAAAATCGAGGTGCACTTTGTGGCATGCCGAGCAGAACTGCGCCGTCTGGTTTTTTACAAACGGCTTCATGAACACGCGGCGATGCGGCTCGGGATTCAATTTCAGCAGAAAATCAACTAGGTGATGCACCGCAGGATTTTTGCTGGTCGCCAGGTCATTCAAAGGGGGATATTCCAAAACATAATTGTTCTGGCCCATCGTGGATTGCACAGCGACGATCGAGTGGCACATCACGCATCCCAGTCCTGCCTGCCCCTCAGGAGTATTTTCGATTTGCCGCACCGGCTGGTCGAACATGCCGGTCAAAAGCAACGCCGGATCATGACACCCTGCGCACCATTTCGATGGGCGGATCCCCACGGTGTCCTGCATGTACTCAATGCTCTTGCGGTACCACTGATTGTTAAACGATGAAAAATGATGCGCCGAGCTGTCCCACTCGCGGTAAATATCCGCGTGGCATTGTTTGCACGTCTCAGATTCCAGGAAAAAGCTTTTAGGTATTTTTTCATTGTTGGCCACTTCAACCGATCCCGGGAAAAATGGGCCGTTCGCGCCGCCGCCTTCGTCATTCATCGTGGCCGGCGCAATTTTTGGATTTTCAATCTTGTATGAGGACTGCCAGGGAACATTGCGTTCCCACCACGCACCGTAAGAGACAGCGGCAAATAACACGATGACCACCAGCCAGTTGGCCGCGGCCGGAATCGCATTGCCGAAGAAGCCCTTGCGTTGCGCCCAAGAACCCAGAAGCAAAGTGACGCCAAGAACGCACGAGAAAATATGCGCGTACAGCAGCGGAAAATCATTCCGCAGGGTGCCAGTGAAAATCAGCGCAACGCCAATGCAGCCGCCGGCAGCCAGCAGGCTCCACGCCGCGCGATCCATCGCCCGTGAGTCGCGCCAGATTTTGCCGAACAGCAAAAAGAGCAGCAGGAGAAATGCAATTCCGCCGATGAGGTGCAGAAACACGAACGCGTAGTAATGAATCGTCGGAGTCGGCCATGCATATTCGTATATGGCGGTAAAAAGAAGTACGGCAAGCAGGCCCGGGAAGACTTTTCTCATCTTGTTCTTCTGCACGATCCGAACATTAACGCCCTTTCAAAAGACAATCGCAGAAAGATGAAACGATTGAATGGGCATCAGCCTATCGAAGTAAAATCATGCGTGCAAGGAGATTCTGCACCTAGAATAACGAAAACTCGATGTGCCCCTGTCTTGCGTGGCTATTCGTAGCGAGGAAATTCCATCGCTTCGCCGGCAGGCTGCGCGTCAAAATAAAGTGATAGACTGTGCTGCTCGTAACAATAACGGGGGCATCATGAGACAAAGCGCCGTACAGCGTTCGAAACGCTTGACCTCTCTTTCTGCCTCGGAAATGGCCGCAGCAATCCACAGCCGTGAAATCAAGCCCACGACTTTGGTTGAAACCCATCTCGAACGCATCACGCAGCTCAATCCGCAGCTCAACGCATTCGTGCACGTGGACTTCGACGCAGCTCGCCGTCAGGCAAAGTCCGCCGAAGCCGCTCTCGAATCCGGCGAGAAATTAGGCCCGTTGCATGGCGTGCCGCTTACCATCAAGAGTTCCATCGACGTGACCGGCTGGCCGTGCACCTGTGGTTCGCGCCTGCGAGCAAATTATGCGGCGCAAAACGATGCGCCTCTGGTTTCTCGCCTGCGCCGCGCGGGAGCGATTCTGCTTGGAAACACCAACACTCCGGAATTTCTGATGGCTTATGAAACCGACAATCGCCTCGCTGGCCGCACCAATAATCCCTGGGACTTGCATCGCACTCCGGGTGGCTCGAGCGGAGGCGAAGCCGCCGCGATTGCCGCGCGATGCTCAGCGGGCGGCGTAGGCAGCGATGGCGGCGGCTCAGTTCGCGTACCGGCGCATTACAGCGGCATCTGCGGTCTGAAGCCAACTCCCGGCCGCATTCCAGCGACGGGACATTTTCCAGAGTCGGCAGGACCGTTCGCATCTCTGGGAGTCGTGGGGCCGATGGCGCGCACCGTTGGCGACGTGAAACTGCTCTTCGAAATTATGGCCGGCCCGGACGATGGAGACGCGATGTCCGCACCGGTGCCGCTGCGCATTCCTTTGGAGAATGAGATTCGTCAGCTGCGTGTCGGATTTTTTGAAGACGATGGACGAGTCCCGGTAACAAAAGAAACGCGCGCCGCGGTGCAGGCCGCAGCGGCTGCTCTGCGCGCCAGCGGCCACGTTGTCGAGCAGTTTCTTCCCGGCGAACTCGAATCCGTCCGCCAGATTTGGTGGAACCTTTTCGCGCGCGCCGGCCAGCTCGCTTTCCGCCCGCTCTACGAAGGCAGGGAAACGGAGCTGAGCCCGATCTTGCGAGAATTTATTGCTATTGTGGACGCTGAACCGCGATTCACAATCGACGAATTCCTGAAAACTCTGCTCGACCGCGACGCCATTCGCGCGCGTTTCCTTCGCCAGATGGAGCGCTACCCAATTCTCCTTTGCCCGGTTTGCGCAGTGCCGGCGTTCCTTCACGGCGCGAGGAAATGGGAAATCGAAGGCCGCACCGTTGAATATCTCGATGCGATGAGCTACAGCCAGTGGTTTAACGCGCTTGGCAATCCAGCGGTTGTTGTGCCGGTAGGGCGCTCGCCTGAAGGGCTTCCCATCGGCGTGCAGATTGTCGGCCGGCCGTTCGAGGAGGAAACCGTCCTGGCAATCGCGCAAGAGATCGAATCGCGTTGCGCCGATCTCTGCGACCCGCCTTTGGAGTAAAGATACCCTTCTCGCGCCCGCTCGCCGATTCGTACGCCTGTCTACGCTGCCGCCATGTTCTCGAGGCCGGCCCGATTGGCGATAAACAAAGTCGAGCCCTTGAGCACCACCAGCTGCCGGTTTTTGAATTCTGTCAGCGTGCGCGTCACCGTTTCGCGCGTGCTGCCAATGCACTCCGCGATTTCCTCGTGCGTCAACGGCATTTTAATTCGCGTGACCGGCTTCTTTTCCTCGCCTCCGGCCCACTCCAGCAGTAGCCTCGCAAGTCTTTCGCCTGCCGACGAGGAAAGTCCAACGGTTCGCAATTGTTCGCAAGCCCCGTGGTAGTTTGCGCTCAACTGCTTCATCACCGCCAGCGAAGCTTCGGGATGCTGCGCCACAAACCGCAGGAAATCGTCGCGGCGGACAAAAGCGACCTGGCACGGGCGCAGAGTCACGGCCGTCACCTCGTATGGTTTCGCGGACAGAACGGACATCAAGCCCAGAATTTCGCCGGCCTTGGCAATCCGGGTAATAAGCGTCTTCCCCTCGCTCGAGCTGATGGTAAGCTTCACCTCGCCCTGGCAGATCACAAACACGCCGCGAGAATCCTGCCTCTCCATAAACAACACCGCGCCTTCCGGATACGCCGACGAGGATTTAACCGAATCGAAATCCTTCACCGCTTTGAGTGTGAATTGGCAGAAGAAGCCGAGATTCCTGACTTTGCACGACTGGCAGCTTTCGCTCATTTCGAAACCGTATGGTCCTTGCATGGGCGCCCTCCCGCGTTTGCCGCTCTTATCGGAGCAGCTCTCTTTATCAGCATCCGTCTTATCGCAATCCGGGAGCCAAACGACCCTGCGGATTGGGCCTGCCTTATCCGTCGAGGGAATAAACAGTTGCAGGGATCACACAGAAGGCTGCGCCAAATCACCGTTCAAAGTGACGAAGGTCACTGACGATATATCGTCACAGTGACTAAATATAGTCTTCGCGCTTAATATCCAGCTTTTTCAATTTGGAATTCAGCGTGGTTCGTTTCAACCCGAGCCGCGCCGCCGCTCCTTTTGGGCCGGCAATCACTCCTCTAGTCTCGCGCAGCACACGCAAAATATGCTCCCGTTCGTTCGTTTCCAATGTCGTGTCCCCAGTGGAAGGCGGCGCTTCCTGAGAAAGAGTCTCCAGTTCCGCCAGTGGCGCTCGCAGCGATGGCCCTTTCGATAGAATCACCGCGCGCTCGATGAAGTTTTCCAATTCCCGGATATTTCCCGGCCAGTCCCATCTCTCGAGTGCCTTCATCACGTCGGGCGGAATGGACGTGATTTGTTTGTTCATTCGGCGGGCATGCTTGACCACGAAATACTGAACCAACAGCGGTATATCGTCGCGGCGTTCGCGCAGCGCGGGTATGGTGATTGGAAAAACGCGCAGCCGGTAATAAAGATCGCTGCGAAACTGCCGGTCCGCAACCATCTGCTCAAGATTGCGATTCGTCGCCGCCACCAGCCGCGCATCTGCGGGAATGGTGCGCGTTCCGCCCACTCTCTCAAATTCCTTATCCTGCAACGCGCGCAGAATCTTTGGCTGAAGCTCCAGCGGAAGATCACCAATTTCATCTAGAAACAGCGTGCCCTGATGCGCCAGTTCCAGCCGCCCAATTTTCTGGGATATCGCGCTCGTAAACGCTCCCTTCTCATGTCCAAACAATTCGCTTTCGAGCAAGCCGCTGGGGATTGCCGCGCAATTCAGCTTCACGATTGTTTGTCCGCGCCGCGAGCTGAGATTGTGGATAGCTTGCGCCACCAGGTCCTTCCCGGTACCCGTTTCTCCCAGGATGAGCACCGTCACGTCGGTTGCCGCGACCGCTTCCACTTGCTTGAGCACTCTCTTCAGGCCGACGCTTTCTCCAATAATGTCCTCGAAATTGTGCTCCAGATCGAGCTCTTCCTTCAGATACTGTTTCTCGCGCTCTTTTCTTTCCAGCGCCTCCTTCGCTCGCATCTTTTCCGAAAGGTCGCGAATCACGCTCAGCACCACCGTTCCGCTTTTCATTTCCACCGGGCTGAGCATGATGTCCACCGGAAACTCTGTGCCATCTTTCTTTCTTCCATAGAGCTCCAGACCGGCGCCCATCGGCCGTGTTCGCAAATTCTCGGTGTAGCCGGTGCGGTGCTGCGGATGCGCTTGCCGGAAACGCTCCGGAATGAGTATTTCAATCGTCTGCCCGGCGAGCTCACCTCGGCTGTATCCAAAAAACTTCTCAACCTGCTCGTTCACTTCTGCGATTTTCCCTTCTTTGTCCGTCACGATAATTGCGTCTGGCGACGACTCGAACAGCGTCCGGAACCGCTTCTCGCTCTCTCGCACCGCTTCCTCGGCGCGTTTTCGCTCCGTGAAATCGCGCGTCACCTTCGCAAATCCCAGCAGCCCGCCGTCTTTGCCGCGAATCGCCGTAATCACCACATTGGCCCAGAAGCGCGAGCCATCCTTGCGCACTCGCCAGCCTTCATCTTCCGCGCGCCCTGTCTCCGCCGCTCGTTTCAAATGTTCCGCCGGTTTACCCAGCTCCAAGTCCTCCGGCGCGTAAAAACGCGAAAAGTGATGCCCTATGATTTCGTCGGGCGCATAGCCCTTGATGCGCTCCGCTCCGCTATTCCACGAGACTACGCCCCCTTCCGGATCCAATAAGAAGATTGCATAATCCGTCGCCGCATCCACCAGCGCGCGGAAGCGTTCTTCCTGCAGTTTTGCGATTTGCTCCAGCGGTCCCGGCTCTGCGGCTGGTATCGGCACGTTTGTCCCCAACTGACCTGTCAGCAAACGGGAATCTACTGCACGCCATCATAACCATGCCCCAACCGCACGGCAAGTCGCTCAGTCGTGGTGTGAACGGAAGTCTCTCAACAATGCTTGGCTGGGCGTTCCCAAGCCCTGTTCGTGGCGAAATTCACGAAGCAAACCGCCTCTCAAGGACCAACGCAACTGCCACAACCACGGCCACAATCACCCACACGAAGCCCATCCCCACTTTCCAAACGCCACACTTCTCTAGCGCAACGGCCAGCGCCACCAGCAGAAAAAAAGGCCCGGTGATTACGCAATGGAAAGTCCGGTTGCGCGCGAAATTCGCGATGCACGCAAGCCCCAGCGCCGCGAACAGCACGGCAAGCTGGTAAGCCTGCGCATGCAGCCAAATTGCCAGACCCAGGCCGATCGCGTAAAGAATCAAGAACGCGGCGCCCCAGTAGCACAATCCACGCCATGAAGTGCAGCAGAAACTCTTCGCGTGTGTCCCGCTCACGTCGCCCTCGTTTTTTGCCGGAGCGACTCAGGATCATTCAAATTCAGAATCACGCCTTCTTCTTCCACTGGAATTTCAAGCACGTCCTTCGCGTGCGCCCGCACCACCGCCCGCGCCCCGATCTCCTCGGGCGCGGCAAGCAGCTCGTCATACAGCGCTGCGGGAAAAATCACCGGATGCCCGCGCCGGCCCTGATACGTCGGAATCACAATTTTATTTTTATCGCGCTCAAATACCTCGACCACTCGCGCCACTAGTTCCGCAGAAATCAGCGGGTGGTCCACCAGGCATACCAGCATCCCGTCGGTCGAACCGGGGCGCAAGCCTCGAATTGCCGCTTGTAGTGACGAAAGTTGCCCGCGCTGCCATTCCTCATTGACGACCAGTTCTTCCGCATCCAGTTTGACCGCCGCGCGAATCTCGTTGGCATGAGCTCCCACGACCACGCGCAAAATTCCCGCGCGCGGATGCCGCGTCACTTCAATGAAATGGCACAAGAATGTTTTTGAGGTTGTTTCACCCGCTGTGGGGGCGTCCTTCAGGTGCGATGTTTGCGCTCCGGTCGACTCCGCGGAGCCCGCTCGCTCGGGAAATGTTTCAGCCTGCGTAGGGGCAGGGCTTGCCCTGCCCGCGGCCTGCATCGCAGGCCGTTTTCCTTGCGCCGTTGTGAACGAAATTACTTCAGGCAAGGGAATGAGCGCCTTGGGCTGGCCCATCCGCCGCGATTCGCCTGCCGCGAGAATCACAACGGCCAGCATGGCGTTCAGTCGCGCTTCAGCGCCGGCACTTCGTCCAGCCGCACAGATTTGTGCGCCGCGCCCGCCGTCGCATTCCTGCGCACCGCAATCAGCTCCGCCGTCACGCTCACCGCAATCTCTTCCGGAGTCAGCGCGCCAATATCCAGCCCTACCGGCGCATGCACGCGCGAAAATTTCTCCATGGCCATGCCTTTTTTCTCCAGCGCCTTGTACACCGCAATCACTTTGCGCTTGCTGCCAATCATTCCAATGTAACGCGCCTCCGTTCCCACCGCCCATTCCAGCACGCGCATGTCGTCCTTATGTCCGCGCGTCACAATCACCAGATACGCCGATGCGTTCGGCCTCATCTTCCCAAACGCCTCTTCATAACTCGTGCAAATCTCCTCCGCCATCGGAAACCGCTCCGCGTTGGCAAAACTCGCACGATCGTCAATCACCCCAATCGAAAATCCCGCCAAATGCGCCACGCGCGCCAGTGCCGTCGACACGTGCCCGCCGCCAAACAGATACAGCTTCGGCTGCGGTAAAATCGGCTCCACGAAAATCTCCAGCGTCCCGCCACAGATCAGCCCCGCATCATATGCCGCTTCATTATTCAAGCTGAACGTCATCTTCCGCGGCATTTCTTCGCGAATCACTTCCTTCGCCGCCGCCCAAACTTCCGCCTCCACGCATCCGCCGCCCACCGTGCCCGCAATCGACCCGTCGTCGCGCACCAGCATCCGCGAACTCTCATAGCTCGGAATCGACCCGTTCGTGTGCACAATCGTAGCCAGCGCCCCGCGCTGCCCCGCCCGCCTCATCCTTACGATTTCTTCGAACAGGTCCATGAAGTGTCCAGCGCTTTCAGGTTACGGCCCCCGCCTGCCCCTGTCAATCGCCCGCGCCGTGAAGTAAACTTCCCGCGATTTGAATGCGCATCTTTGCATAGCAGAGCAGGATTCGCCTTCGCACATTTGATGAGCGCGAAACTGAAACTCGGAGAAAATCACCGCCGCGTCGTCTCGGTGCTGTTGCGCGGTCTGGAGCGTGCCTGCGACGAAATTGACGCCGCGCTGCACGATTCCGACAGCCTCTTCCGCCGCGTGAACGATGACCTCACCGCGACGCAGCGTCAAACGCTTCAGAAAATGACGGAAAAAGTCCGCGTCGAACTGCGCCGCATTTCCTCTGAGGTCGAGCTGGACGTTTCCGTTCATTCGCGCCGCCGTAGAATTCGCGCGTTGCTCTCCACCAGCATCGTCAACCTGGAAGAATCCACCCCGGACAAACTTCGCGGCTATGGCGAAATGGACGACGAGGCCAAGATTCGCCTGCAGGCCGAATTCGAACGCCTCCTCGAGCTGCTCAACGCCATGGAATCTGCGTTGGATTAAATCTAACGCCAATCGCACTGCTCTCTTCCCCATTCCATACGCGGTTATCTGTCCAGAATCTGCACGAGGCGTTCGAATTGATTTGCGGTAAACTCCTGCTTCTGTCTTTTGCGGAGACTCCCGCATGAAAGCAGTAATCTTTACCCATCACGGCGGCCCTGAAGTCCTGCAATATACCGACGTGCCTGACCCCAAGCCGCGCGCCGATGAAGTCCTCGTCCGCGTGCGCGCCTGTGCGTTGAATCATCTTGACCTGTGGATTCGCAACGGCATCCCCGGCATAAAAATTCCCATGCCGCACATCAACGGCAGCGACATCGCCGGCGAAATCGCCGCCACCGGCGAACTCGCCACCCACCTCCGCGCCGGAGACAAAGTCGTCCTCGCTCCCGGTGTTTCCTGCGGACACTGCCACGCCTGCCTCGCTGGCAACGACAATCTCTGCCGCGAGTACACCCTCTTCGGCTATCTTCGCGACGGAGGCTACGCCGAATACGTCTGCGCTCCCGCGCGTAACGCTTTTCCGCTCCCCGGCGATCTTTCTTTCGAAGAAGCCGCTGCCGTCCCGCTTGTTTTTCTCACCGCATGGCACATGCTCGTCGTGCGCGCCAAACTTCAGCCCGCTGAAGAGGTCCTCGTTCTCGGCGGAGGCAGCGGCGTCGGCAGCGCCGCCATTCAAATCGCCAAAGTGTTCAGCGCGCGTGTCATCGCCACCGTCGGCAGCGAAGAAAAAATCGCCAAAACCAAATCCCTCGGCGCCGACCACGTCGTTTTGCATAGCAAGCCCAACTGGCAATCCGAAGTGAAAAACCTCACCCATCGCCGGCGCGGCGTGGATGTCGTCGTCGAACACGTCGGCACCGCCACTTGGGACCAAAGCGTCGCCTGCCTTGCGTCCAACGGCCGCCTGGTCACCTGCGGCGCCACCACCGGCTACGACGCGCGCATCGATCTGCGCTTTCTCTTCAGCCGCCACTTGTCCATTCTCGGCTCCTACATGGGCAGCAAAGCCGAACTCTTTCCCATTCTCGACCTCGTCGCCCGCAAAGTCATCCATCCTGTCGTCGACAAAATTTTTCCGCTCGCCGAAGCGCGCGCCGCCCACGAGCGCCTCGAGCACCGCGAACAATTCGGCAAAGTTGTTTTGAAGGTGTAACCGCCATCACCGTGGCACAGGCTTTCAGCCGGTGTGCCTTCGCTTTGCCGTTGCCTCTGTAGCGCAGACCCTCCCGCCTTTCGAGCTCCTGCGGCTTTTGAATTCCGCATTCGTAGGGGCAGGGTTTGCCCTGCCCGCGCGACTCCTCGACTCGCGCCCCTCTTTGGCATCGCGTACCCTGCGAGCACGCCAACATGAAATTCTAATGCGCATCGCCGTCCGCTCTAACCTTGCGGCAGTGGATCAGTTTGAATTTTCTTGATCGTGACACAACGAGTCAAATTTCCAACTGACCCACTACCAACCTTGCTGCTCTGCCCCATCAGCGGTACTCTCGCGCAATGCGACCCCTTCGGTACTCCATCAACCTCACTTTGGACGGCTGCTGCGATCATCGTGCAATTCCCGCGGACGAAGACTTGCATCGTCACGGCGCCGAGCTCCTCAATCAGGCCGATGCCCTCCTCTTTGGCCGCGTCACTTACGAAATGATGGAGGCAGCGTTTCGCCCGTCCGCGCAGACGGCAGCAAGGCCTGCGTGGATGGAACCCTTCGCCCGCACGATCAACGCGGCAAAGAAGTACGTCGTGTCCAGCACCCTCGACCGCGTCGATTGGAACGCCGAGCTCTTGCGCGGCGACCTGGGTACGGCCGTTCACCAGCTCAAGCGCGAGCCGGGTAAGGGACTGCTCGCCGCAGGCGTCAAGCTCCCGCTGGCCCTCGCGGAGCTGGGATTGATCGATGAATACGAGTTCGTCGTGCATCCTAGGCTAGCGGGCCACGGCCCAGCGTTATTCGCGGGCCTGTCGAAGCATGTCGACCTGAGGCTCGTAAGCCGCCTCGAGCTACCCTCAGGCGCAGTCGCACTGCGCTACGAGCCAAGGAAGTAGCAACAGCGCTTAGTAGCCCGCTCGTAGAACGTGCCTCATAAAGTCTGTGTGCAACTGAAGAAGGAGAAGATTCGAGGACGACCAGGAACTCCGGTCGGAACGGTCTACGAAGAACCGGCTATATTAACTGCCGATACTTCTTGTCCTTTTTGCATCAAACTAATCCGCCGATGATAAGTTCATCTTTGCGGCCTGAAAATCACCTCAATCATTCCGCGTGGTTTCTGGGCGAAAAATAGACCGTAAGCATTTGTTCCTACGACAAGAAACCTTTGGGCGAAGGTTGTTCCCCTTATGGCCGATTCGGGCCACTGGCGATACCTTGGAGCAGAGCAACCTACTCAAACTTGAAGTACAGGAGGAATACATGCAAGACGAAAAGAACAAGCAGCAGCCGGGTCAGGAAACCGAACAAGAACGGCGGGAACGCGAGAAAAGAGAGCGCGAAAAGAGGGAGCGCGAAGGTGGCGGCCAGTCCGGGAGGTAGTAAGCTGAAGTCGTTTTGATGGACGCGTGGCCAACACTCTACTGGGAAGGAGCCGAATCGCCGGCTTCTTCCCAGTTCTATCTGAGGGTCAACTCGCAAAAAAACGCATAACACTACTCCTCAGTCGCCACTGATCAATTTTTTGGCGGAAGCGTGTGGGAGTCGAACCCACCGTTCGACTCGCGAAGAGCCGAACCGCCGGCTTTGAAGGCCGGGACAGTCACCGGACCATTTTCGCCTCCGCCCGAATTATACGTGCGCCCGCCGGTTTTCTGAAGTTCGGAAGCAATCTTGCCCTGACTAGCAATCACACCGATGATCTTCCCGCGGAAATTTATAAGCGCCGCCCGTGCTCTTAATTTTTGGATGCGAGCTCTTAATTATCAGCCATGAGCGAGATTACGCGGGCTCTTAGTTTTTAGCTGTAGTTGTGAGGTATGAACTGTCGGCTTGTTTTCTGGCCACTGTGCACTGTGCACTGAGTACTGACCACTTGCTTTCTTGCCACTCGCTTGCCGCGCCGTAGCCTCGGCGAAGGCGGGTCACTCGTCACTGCCTCTAGCCCTTTTTCACCGCCGCCACCTTCCTCTGTGCCAGTTCCAGCAGCTTCGCATTCACACACACTTCAAAATACGGACGCGTCGCCGGCTCTCCGATTTTCCCTCCCGGCAACAGTTCCCGCGTCGTCCCCCGCCGCACCACAATCGGCTCCAGCGCGTCGCCCAGCGGCAAT